>CADCUT010000151.1 GCA_902805975.1 uncultured Rubrobacteraceae bacterium
GCATGGGCCGCGAGCTCTGCCGCGCCGCCCTCGAAACGGAGGGCATAGAGCTGGCCGCCGGCACCGTCGAGCCAGACGCCCCCGAGCTCGGCACAGACCTCGGCGAGCTCTGCGGGGCCGGCCGGGCCGGCGTCGCGGCCACCGAAGCCCCGCCCGACGACGCCGGCGTCCTCGTCGAGTTCACCACGCCCGAGGCCACTGTCGAGCACCTCTCCTACGGCCTGCCGCACGTCATCGGAACCACCGGGATCTCCGACGGACAGCTCGCGCAGGTAGAAGAGGCGGCGAAGAGCGTCCCCGTCGTCCTCGCCCCCAACATGAGCGTCGGGGTCAACCTGCTGCGCGAGGTCGTCAGAGACCTCGCCGCGAAGCTGGAAGGCTACGACATCGAGGTAGTCGAGTCCCACCACCGCAACAAGAAGGACGCCCCTTCCGGGACAGCGCTCTTCCTGGCGCGGGCCGCCGCCGATGGGCGCAACGAAAGATTAGAGGATGTCGCCGTCTACGGCAGGGAAGGGTACGCGCCGCGCGAGCCGAGCGAGATCGGCATCCACGCCCTGCGCGGCGGCGCCGTCGTGGGCGAGCACCGCCTCGTCTTCTACTCGGACGGCGAGGAGGTCGAGGTCGTCCACCGCGCCCTCTCCCGCCGCACCTTCGCCGACGGCGCCCTCCGGGCCGCCCGCTTCGCCGCCGACGCGGAGCCGGGCCTCTACGGCATGGCCGACGTGCTCGGCGCCTGACCGAGCGTCGTCGCTTTCAGGGGACACCTCCTCCCGGGTCTCGGGTTCGGCCAGACTTCGCGGACCCGCTTTGGGACCGAGACTCGGACAACGGCTCTGTCCGCGGGCTTAGGAGGGTGATCGAGGTCCTCCCAACGCTCTGCGTGTGGCCTCACGGGCCTCTTCCTCGTAGCCGGCGCCCTCGTATTGCTCCTTCGTCGCGGCGAGGATGAGGTCGCGGGTTTCGGTGGGCGAATCGGTAAGGGAGAGGAGGCCCAGGTCCGCTTCGGCGGCCTTGCCCTCGGCGACCATCGCGGAGCGGACCCAGTCGAGGAGGCCGCCCCAGTAGCCCGAGCCGAAGAGGATTATGGGGAAGTCCCGGATCTTGCCGGTCTGGATCAGGGTGAGCGCCTCGAAGAGCTCGTCCATCGTGCCGAAGCCGCCGGGGAAGATGACGAAGGCCTGGGCGTACTTGACGAGCATGGTCTTGCGGACGAAGAAGTAGCGGAAGTCCACCTCGACGTCGACGTAGGGGTTGGCGTGCTGCTCGAAGGGCAGCTCGATATTCAATCCGACGGAGGCGGCCCCGGCCTCCCTGGCACCCCGGTTTCCGGCCTCCATAATCCCCGGCCCTCCACCGGTGATGATCGCGAACCCCGCCTCTCCGAGCAGCCTCCCCATCTCGACCGCCGTGGCGTAGGCCGCATCGTCGCGGCCAACCCTCGCCGAGCCGAAGATCGTAACCGCCGGCCCGAGACCGGCGAGCTCCTCGAACCCATCGACGAACTCGCCCATTATCCTCAGGACCCGCCAGGTGTCCGTCTCCCGAAAGGCCGCCCTCTCGGCCGGCCCCGAGAGCAGACGCTCGTCCTGGGTCTTACGCCGGGCCGGCTCTCTCCCCACTTCGTCCATGCCCGCTTTCTACCCACTAACCGTCCCGAACACACGAAAACGGGAGCGCGAACCCCGCGCCCCCGCAGACCTGATACCTGTTGCCTGTTACCTACCCGACGAACTTCTCGCAGCCCACGAAGCGGTCAAGGTTCTCGTCGGACCCTCTCTGGGCGGTGTCGTAGCCGTCGCCGCAGTCGACGTGGTCGCCGGTCCCATCGCCCACGGAGAAGATAAAGTCGTTGCCGGGTCCGGAGTAGAGGTTGTCAGATCCGGAGCCGCCGTACACGTGGTCGCTCCCGCCGCCCCCGTAGACGGAGCGGTCCTCTAGGCGGTCGTCGCCCGCGCCGCCGTACATGTGGTCGTCGCCCGGCCCGCCGTAGAGGCCGTCGGAGCCGCCGTCGCCGTAGAGCCTGTCGTCGCCGCTCCCGCCGCGCAGGATGTCCCCGCCGGCCCCACCGCGGATGGTGTCCGCCCCGTTCGTGCCCTTGAGGGCGTCGCCGGCCGCCGTCCCGCCCAGCGTCGCCGCGAAGGCCGCGCCCGTCGAGAGGACCACCATCGCCGCCACAGCCGCCACAACCCGAACCATCCGCCCCATGCCCGCTCCCTTCGTCCTTGCCCCCGGTCTCTCCGGTTGCTGTATCTGGAACTCTAGGGGGGCCGCATTACAAGCCGGCCACAAAGGGGTGACGGCCGCGGAACGGTTCGGCGACGTTCGGGTAACGACGCCGGGAACCCCGCGCGCGGCACCGTTGTAAAGAGGGTGACGGGGACATGAGGGGCTGACGAAGGGGTGTAGGGAATGGCGACGAAGGGATGGATGAGCCGGATAGGGCCGGGTACCTTGGGCGCGCTCGTGCTCCTGGTCCTCTTCCTGCACGGATGCGGGGGAAGCGGGTCGCAGGCGGGAGCGGGGGGCGCGGCCCAGGGCCCGTTGATGGAGGAGGCCGCCGGCGATGCGGAGATGGCGGTCGCGCAGGAATCCGGGGTGGTCGCGCAGGAATCCGGGGCGGTCACCGGGCAGGTCTTCGACCGGATGGTCGTCAAGACCGCCGAGCTCGGCGTCAGGGCCGGGGACGTCCGCGGGAGCGCGGAGGAGGCGCGGCGGGTCGCGGAGCGGTTCGGCGGGGAGGTCCTGAGCTCCAGGGTCTACGCGGGGTCGGGCCCGGTCTCGGCTGACCTCGTGCTCTCCGTCCCCTCCGGGGAGTTCGAGGCGGCGCTGGGCGAGTTGCGGGGGCTTGGGGACCGGGTCACGACCGACACCGTGGAGGGCCAGGACGTGACCGAGGAGTTCGTGGATCTGGAGTCCAGGGAGCGGAACCTGCTCGCCGCAGAGACGAGCCTTCTCGCGCTCTACGACAGGGCCGAGAGCGTCGAAGACACGCTCACCGTCGAGCGGGAGCTCACGAACATCCGGGGTCAGATCGAGGAGGTGCAGGGCAGGATCCAGTACCTCGAGCGCCGCACCGCCACCTCGGAGATAGTCTTGCATCTGGAACCCATCCCGCACGCCCCGCCCCCCCAGAAGACGTGGTCCCCCTCCGCCGTCGCGGCGCGGTCCTGGGACGCTTCGCTCGGCGTCCTCCAGGCGGCGGCCACCGCGTTCATCTCGGCCGTTGTCTTCTGCTGGTGGCTCCTGCCTCCGACCGCCGTCGGACTCCTGCTGTGGCGGCGAAGCCGCGTTGCGGGTGCGTCCGGCTAGCGCCAGCCTCCGCACGGCTCGTTCCGGTGTTCGCGATAAACTCTTCCGGACTGTCTCCGGCGAGAGTGAGGAACGCATGACCGAGGCGCCGTCCGTGCCCCTGATCCCCCGCGAGGTCCTTTTCGGCAACCCGAGCCGGGTGAGCCCGCGCCTCTCCCCCGACGGCGGGAGCCTGGCCTTTCTGGCCCCGAAGGACGGCGTCCTGAACGTCTGGGTCGGCCCGGTCGGCTCCCCCGTCGAAGGTGGCGGGTTCGAGCCCGTCACAGACGACCGGCGGCGCGGCATCCGGCTCTTTTTCTGGGCGGAAGACAACAAGCACATCGTCTACCTCCAGGACGAGGGCGGGGATGAGAACTGGCGCGTCCACGCCGTCGACCCGGCCACGAAGGAGGATCGGGACCTCACCCCCTTTGAGGGCGTGCAGGCCCAGATCCTGGACAAGAACCGCCACTTCCCCGACACCCTCCTCGTCGCCCTCAACCGCGAGAACCCCGAGCTCCACGACGCCTACCGCCTCACCCTCTCCACCGGAGAGCTCGACCTCACAGCCAAAAACCCCGGCAACGTCGTCGGATGGGTCGCGGACAGGGACTTCGAGATCCGGGCCGCCGTGACCGCCACCCCCGAGGGCGGCTCCGACCTGCTGCTGCGCGAGGGCGAGGGCTGGAAGATCCTGGTCGCGTGGGACAAGGAGGACGCCCTCTCAAGCGGCCCGGTCGGCTTCGCCGAAGACGCCGGCGCGATGTACCTCCTCGACTCGCGCGGGGCCAACGCCGCCAGGCTCGTCCTGCTCGACCTAGAGGGAGGGGAGACGGAGGTACTTGTCGAGGACCCGCGCTACGACGTCTCGGGGGTGGTGGTTCATCCCGAGACCCACGCGGCCCAGGCGGCGGCGGTCCAGCGGGCGAGGACGGAGTGGATCCCACTCGACGACGCCGTCCGCGAGGACTTCGAGGCGCTCGGGAACCTCGGCCGGGGCGACTTCTCCGTCACCAGCCGCGACCGGGCAGACGAGAACTGGCTCGTGGCCGTGAACTCGGACGACGGCGGCGCCTCGTACTACGCTTACGACCGGAAGGCGAAGAAGGGCGCCCATCTCTTCGACGCCAGGCCCGACCTGGCCGACTACACCTTGGCGAGGATGGAGCCCGTCGCCTTCACCTCCCGCGACGGGCTCGAGGTCGAGGGCTACCTGACCCTTCCGCCGGGCGCTGAGCCCGAGAACCTCCCGATGGTCCTGAACGTCCACGGCGGGCCGTGGGCGCGGGACGGCTGGGGCTACGACCCCGAGGCCCAGTGGTTCGCCAACCGGGGCTACGCCTGCCTGCAGGTCAACTTCCGCGGCTCGACCGGCTACGGCAAGGAGTTCTTGAACGCCGGCAACCGGGAGTGGGGCGGCAAGATGCACGACGACCTCGTGGACGCCGTCGGTTGGGCCGTCGAGCGGGGCGTGGCCGACCCGGAGAGGGTCGCCATCTACGGCGGCTCATACGGGGGGTACGCGGCGCTCGTCGGGGCCACCTTCACGCCCGACCTGTTCCGGTGCGCCGTGGACATCGTCGGGCCGTCCAACATTATCACCCTCATAGAGAGCGTCCCGCCCTACTGGAAGCCGCTGATCGCCACCTTCACCGAGCGCGTGGGCGACCCCAAAACGGAGCCGGACTTTCTCAAGAGCCGCTCGCCGCTGTTCTTCGTGGACAGGATCAGGGTCCCCCTCCTCATAGCCCAGGGCGCGAACGACCCCCGCGTCAAAGAGGCCGAGTCCGAGCAGATCGTCGCCGCCATGAAAGAACGCGGCATAGACCACGATTACCTGCTCTTCGAGGACGAGGGCCACGGCTTCGCCCGTCCCGAGAACCGCCTCAAGTTCTACGCCGCCGCCGAAGAGTTCCTCGCCAGGCACCTCGGCGGCAAAACCGAAGCGTAAGGAACGATAGACGAGGTCTACGGGTTAGACGAGCGACTCGCCGCCGTTCACTTCGAGGACGGTGCCCGTGAGGTAGTCGTGGTCCATCAGGAACAGGATGGCGCGGGCCACGTCCTCCGGCTGGCCGATCCGTCCGACCGGCGCCCTCCCGGCGGCGGCCTCGAACATCTCCCCCCGTTCGGTCTCGGACATGGAGCTCCACAGGGGCGTGTCTATGGTGCCGGGACGAACCGAGTTGACCCGGATGGGCGCGAGCTCCAGCGCCAGGCTCTTGCCGAGCATCTCCAGCGCCGCCAGGCTCGCCGTGACGGCGGCGACGCCGGCGGTGGGCTTGGTCGCGTAGGTGCCGGAGTTGAACGTGATCGAACCGCCGGCCCGCACGCGGGGGGCCGCGTACCGGGCGGCCCTGAAGGCCCCCCAGAACTTGCTGTCCATGAACTCCTGGGCCTCTGGTACGGGTTGGGAGAGAAACTCCCCCGTCGACCCCGAAGCCCCGGTCACGGCCAGGTGGTCGATCTCTCCCACCTGCGCGAACAGCCCCGCCACCGAGTCCTCGTCGGTAAGGTCCACCACGACGGGCTCTGTACCGCCGCCGATCTCCTCAGCCGCGTCCCTGAGCTTTTCCATCGTCCTACCGGCTATCGTCACCGACGCGCCCTCCGCCACGGCGGCCCGCACCGTGGCCAATCCCATGCCCGATGCTCCACCTATGACCACGATCCTGCTGCCCCTCAAAGGCACGTCGCGCCGTCCTCTCGTCTTGGGTACGGTGTTGCCGGTGCGATGGTAAACGCACCGCGCGGGGGAGGACGCCACAGCGACGGCCCGAACCTTTTGCACGCCGGGCGGGTTGGCTTATCAACCTCGCCCCTCCCGGCCTCTCCAGAACGGCCTCGATGCTCCTTCCGTGCAGGTGCGGTGCCTACAGGATAGCGACCGGGACGTCATCAACGGAACGGGCGTAGAACCTTCAATCCTTCTCGGGCGTGATCTCCTCGTTGTCTTCCGGCGGGCTGACCACCGTCTCGACCCAGGCCGCATCAACGCCCATGCGGCTCGCCACCTCGTCGACCCCGAGGCCAGAGCGCCTCAAGCGCTCGGCCTCCTCCGCCAGGCACACCTCTTCGCGTCCCTCCACGACGATCCCCCTGCAGCATCCGGCGGGCAAGACAAAGGCCGGGGCGAAAACGTCCCGGCCTTCCGAACCTTGTCCGTGTTTGCCTACTTCAGCAGTTTCTTGGCGGACTTCGCCACCTTCTTCTCGGGGGACCCACCGGACTTCTTCTTTTTGCCGCCGGAAGCCCCCTTGACGGCATTCTTGACCTGTTTCTCGATACCGGCCATACGCGCGGTCACGCTCCTTTCAAAGAGCTTTTCGTTACCCGCGTCTCTACCCTCTGGGCCGCCGCACCAAACTGGTATCAGCCCGCCGCGGGCAGCTCCAGGCGCGTGCCGGGGTAGATCTGGGCGTCCGGAATGTCGTTCGCGTCCCGGATGACCTCGACCGTCACCCGCGGGTCCTCGGACGGCGGGTAGTGCTCGGTCGCCACAGACCAGAGCGTGTCGCCGGGCTCCACGGTGTAGAGCACGGTGGGCGGCTCGGCGCCCGCCCCGCCGCCCGCGTAGAGGGCGAAGCCGAGCACGGCCACGACGAACAGGGCCCCGATCCTTCTCCTGCGATAAACGTGTTCCTTTCTCACCCACGAAAGATACGGGAGGAAGGACGGTTTCCCAAGGGTCTTTCTGTCCCCGTCGTCCGGCTGGTCCTTGTGCCGCCTGACGATTAGAATTTCGGGGGTATGCGCTTTACCAAGATGCACGGAGTTGGCAACGATTTTTTGATCTTCGACCCCGGCGAGGTCGAGGGTATCGACCTGCCCGCGCTCGCCCGCCGCTCCTGCGACCGGCACTTCGGGGTTGGGGCCGACGGAATCCTGGTGCCCACACCCACCTGTGACGCCGACCTTGAGATGGTGTACTTCAACTCTGACGGCTCGTCCTCCGAGATGTGCGGCAATGGCCTGCGCTGCCTGGCCCGCTACGCCAGGGACTACGAGCTGGTGGAGCGCGACGCCCTGACCATCGCCACAGGAGCCGGCATCAAGAAGGTGATCCTCTCCCCCGACGGCTCCTCGCGCGTGGACATGGGCCCGCCGGAGCTCGGCTCGGAAGCCAGGTCCGGCGGCCTCCGCCTGCTCCGCGTCTCGATGGGCAACCCCCACGCCGTCACGTTCTTACGCGACCCGAAAGAGCTCGAAGCGCTAGACCTCCGCGCCATCGGCCCGCCGGTCGAGAACGACCCGCTCTTCCCGCAGGGGACGAACGTGGAGTTCGTCCACGTCCGCAGCACGCACGAAGTGCGCATGAGGATCTGGGAGCGCGGCGCCGGCGAGACCCTGGCCTCCGGCTCCGGCTCCTGCGCCGCGGCCGTGGCCACGCTGGCGACGGGCCAGGCCGAGAGCCCCGTCAACGTCCACCTGGACGGCGGCGTCGTCCGGATAGACTGGGCCGGCGGGGGAGAACCCGTCTACATGACCGGCCCGGCCGAATACGTCTGCGAAGGGGAATTGCTGGGTTAGCACGCCTCGCCATGACGGGCTCCGCTTGTAAGCACACCTCTAGTCTGCCGACCCCCGGCTTTCAGCTTCGCCGTCAAAGGCTCGACCAGACAACGCGTGACGCGGCGGTTCTTGTGCGGTGGGCGTAACCTATACAGACGACTAGCCGAAAGCAGCCATCAGGCTGCGTGTTGACGAGGCGCGAAGTGCGGTGCTGAAAGCGTGGGCGAAGCCGGAGCGTGCGCGACGACCAGAGGGAGGAGCCCGCTACTTCAGCTCCACGAGGCCGTGGCGGGCGGCGAAGATCAGGGCCTGCAGTCGCGAGTGGACGCCGAGCTTGTTCAAGATGTTCATCATGTGGGTGCGCTCGGTGTCGACGCTCATGTGGAGGCGGGCCGCTATCTCCTTGTTGGAGAGGCCCTCGGCGAGGGTCTGGAGGACTTCCTTCTCGCGGGGGGTGATCTGACCTATGCTCGCCCGCGCTTCGCGCTCCTCCTCGCGGCTCTGGCCGGCGATGCGGAGCAGCTCGACGATCTCTTGCGGGGAGAGGAGGGTCTCGCCCGCCCCGAGGCGCCTGGTGGCGTCCAGGATCTCGTCCACGTCGGCGGACTTGTGGAGGACGCCGGCGGCCCCCGCCTCGACCGCGCGGGCGTGCTCGGTCTTGTCCAGGCTGGCGGTCAGGATCAGGGCGGCGAACTCGCCGTTCGCCTCGCGGAGCTCCCGGATCAGGTCCACGCCCTCGCCGTCTGGGAGCGTGAGGTCTATGACCCCGAGGTCGGCCCCGGCGCCGATTGCATCCCGCCGGGCCTCCGTGAGGGAGCCGGCCTGGGCGACGACCTCGAAGTCCGGCTCACCATTAAAGATGTACGCGAGGGTCTGGCGGAACGAGGCGTGGTCTTCGACGAGCAAGATCCGCTGCATCTAATTCCTTTCGCAAACCTTCTGATAGTCCCCCGAATGGAATGAATATACCAGCATCCACCGCGAGGGGCACCGTCCAGGCGTTCGCCCGTTCAAGCGTTCGCTCGTTCAAGCGTTCGCGCGCTCCGAGTCCTCAGCGCCCACAAGGACCGCCAGCGGCACCCGCAGCGAGACCCGCGTCCCGGACCCGACCGTGCCCTCCACCTCCAGCTCCCCGCCGAGGGACGCGGCCCGCTCGCGCATGCCCGTGAGCCCCATCCCGGCCGCCGTGCCCGGGGCGAGGCCCCGGCCGTCGTCCTCGATCTCCACCAGCGCCTCGTCCTCCCGGGCCCGGAGGCGCACCGCCGCGCGCGCGGCACCGGAGTGGCGCCTGACGTTGGCGAGGGCCTCCTGGACCACCCGCGCGACCTCGACGGCCAGCGGCCCGCGCCCGTCCTTCGGGAAATCGTACCCGACGGACAACTCAAACGCGCACCCCGGCGAGAGCTGGCGGTTGAGCTCCACGATGGACTCCAGAGAGCGGGCCAGGGTCTGCTCCCCGGTCCCCTCCAGGCGCAGGTCGTAGATGGCGTCCCTGATCCCGGCCACAGAGCGCCTCAGGGCCTCGACCTGGCGTGCCGTCTCGGCGTCGCGGTCGGCGCCCTCGGGTATCCTCGGGGTGACCCGCAGGGACTGGAGGGCGTAGGTGAGGTCCTGCAGCACGACGTCGTGGAGCTCGCGGGCGATGCGGCGGCGTTCGGCCTCCCGGATCTCACCGAGCGCCTCCTCGGCCCGCTTCTGCTCGGTGACGTCCTTGACGAAGCCCTCGAAGCCGGCCACCTCCCCCGCCTCGTCGCGAACGGCGCGGGCGTTCACGGAGGTCCAGGTCGTCTTCCCGTCCCCCCGGCGGACCCGCATCTCGAAGTCCTGCACGAGGCCGTCGCGCCGGGCGATCCGGATAAAATCCCCCCGGCGGCCCGGGTCGGCGTAGATCTGATCCTCGATGTTGGAGACCTTCTCGAGCAGATCCTCGGGAGAGTCATATCCGTACATGCGCGCGAGCGCCGGGTTCGCCGTCACGAACTCGCCTTCGGCGGTGGTCTGGAAGATGCCCTCCACGGCGTTCTCGAAGATGGAGCGGTACTTCGCCTCGGCCCGCCAGCGGTCCTCCTCGGCCTTCATGCGCTCCGTGATGTCCTCGTGGATAAGGACCACTTCCTGGATGCTTCCGTCCGCGGCCTTGACGGGGTAGATAAACGCCCGCACCCAGCGGTAGGCGACCTCGCTGACGGCCGGTATGGAAGCCTCAGGCTCGTACTGGACCGCCGGGATCACCGCCGCCTCCCCGGCGAACCCGCGTTCAATAAAGGGCATCAGGCCCTTCTCGACGAGTTGGAGGTCCTGCAGCACGTTGTAGTCCGGGATCATGTCGAGCGTGACGCCCCACAGCTCCTCCCACGCGCGGTTTACCCGCAGCGTCCGGCCCTCGGGGGAGAAGATCTGGATGCTCAACGGGGACTGCTCGATCATCAACCGGAAGCGCGTCTCTGAGTCGCGCAGCGCCGCCTCCGCCTCGCGGCGGCTCCTGCGGACCTCCGCGTCGCCGAGCTCCCGCTCTATGGCGGAGTTCAGGCGCGCGAGGTTGTCCTTCATTATGTAGTCGTGGGCCCCGGCCTTCATGGCGGAGACCGCCGCGTCCTCGCCGATCCGGCCGCTAACGATGATGAAAGGCAGGTCGACGAAGCCCTTGCCCCGCACGAGGTCGAGCGCCGCCAGCGAGTTGAAGGACGGCATGGAGTGGTCGGAGATGACGAGATCGAAGGTGCGATCTTCGAGCGCCGCCTCCATCTCTACGGCGTTGTCCACCCGCATGGAGGACGGCTCGTAGCCGCCGCGCTTGAGCTCCCTGAGAAGCAACAACGCGTCGTTCTCCGAGTCCTCCACGAGCAGCACCCGGAGCGGGGCACCCATCTATGCACCCGCCCCGGGGAGTCGCCTGGGCGAGATAAGAGGCGTCTTGTCCATCGGAATGTCTATCGGAGTGTCCATCGGAAGCGTGATCCCATTCTATTGACGGCCCCGGTTAGGGGCAAATGGTAGCTAGAAAAAAATCACTCATTTGGGGGATGCCGGGACAAAGCGGCGGTGGGATACTCCTTATCAAGCGGTCGGATGCCCTTATCCCCCCTCCTAGGGACCGACCCTATATTTAAGCCGGGCCGGCGTCCGTTTCCCCCCTCCTCTGTCGGCCCGCTTCTCCATTATCCGGCACCAGAAGATCCGGCGCCCAATATCACCCTTTTGCGGGATGCGTTGGGGGGGTCTGGCAGAATATATTGTGCCGACCGGATATACCGAACAAGACACCGGGAAGGCGCGAGGGACTACGGCACGTTGCGACGGGGGCGAAGTGGGGTGAAGGAGCGGGCGATACTGCTGGTCGAGGACAACCCCGACGACGAGCTTCTTATGCTGCGGGCGCTGGCGAAGAACGAGGTTGCCGGCGAGGTGGTCGTGGCCCGCGACGGGGTCGAGGCGCTCGACTACCTCTTCTCCTCGGGCCGCCACGCCGGACGCCCCGACGACACGATGCCGCGCCTGATCCTGCTAGACCTCAAGCTGCCGCGCCTCAACGGGTTCGAGGTCCTCCAACGCGTCCGCGCCGACGAGCGGACGCGCCTGTTGCCCGTGGTGATACTGACCTCCTCCAGGGAGCGCCGGGACGTGCTGGAGGGCTACGGCCTGGGCGCCAACTCCTACGTCCGAAAGCCCGTCGACTTCGAGCAGTTTCTCAAGGTCGTCGCGCAACTGAAGCTCTACTGGCTGGGCCTCAACGAGTCCCCGCTCCAGCCCACGTAGCAGGGGCCGGTCTCGTCCCTACCGGATGGAGGCCGCCTAGACCGGCGGCTGCCCGACGGAGGGCTCGACTATCTCCTCGCAGCTCGTGAGGCGTATAAAGTCCTGCATGTTGGTGCCCTCGGCGTCGAGGTCAGCCTGGTCGACGAAGGCGACGTCGCCCTCACCGAGGCCGCAGCTGACGGAGTCGAGTTCCCCGTCGTCGGCGAAGACGGTGTCGTTGCCGGTCCTCCGTTTATGGTATCGGAGCCGGGGCCGCCGGTCAGCTCGTCGTCGGCGCTGCCGCCGTTGAGGTTGTCGCCGCCCGCGTCGCCGAAGATCTTATCCATGCCGTACCCGCCGCTCGCCCGGTCGGCCTTCTGCCCGCCGCTCATCATTTCGGATCCCATGTTGCCCTTCATGCCGTCCCGGTTGCCCTTGCCGTACATCTTGTCGTCGCCCTTGGAGCCCTGCATGGTGTCGGCCTTCGCGGTGCCGTTGCAGGCGGCGTTGCTTGTAGGGCCTCCCCCGCCATCGCGAAGATGGGGGATCTTTTTCTAATCTGTTTGGGCTACGATGGTTCTCGCTGTGTGCCGGACCAGGACTCGCGCGAACCCTGGATGGTTCGCCTGCCGGGCCTCGACACCGTGGACGTTATTGGCGGCGGGTCAGCGCCCTGGGGAGGCGAGGCCGGTCCTGATGGCGAAGACGGCGGCCTGGGTGCGGTCGGAGACCCCGAGCTTGGAGATGATGCGGTGCACGTGGGTCTTTACGGTGCCGACGCTCAGCACCAACTCCTCCGCTATCTGGCCGTTCGTGCACCCCCGGGCGAGGTAACCCAGCACCTCGCGTTCCCTCCCCGTGAGGTGGCGCGCCCCGGCCTCCGCCGCGCCGTACTCCGTCGGCCCTTGCATGTAGGAGAGGCGTCGCAGCAACCGCATCGCCAGGCCCTGGTCGAGGGGCGGGTCCCCGACGAGGACGGTTCGGATCAACTCGGCCACCCGCAACAGGGCGTTGTGCTTCAGGACAAAGCCCGCCGCCCCGGCGCGGACCGCCTCGAGCAGGTAGTCCGGGTCGTCGTGGGCGGTGAGCACCAGCACGGCCACGGCGGGCATCTCGGCCTTGATCTCACGGGTCGCGGCGAGCCCGTCCATCTCGGGCATCTGCACGTCCATGACCACGAGGTCAGGACCGGAACTCCGGCAGACCTCGACCGCCTCCCGGCCGTTGGCGGCCTCCCCCACCACCTCGATATCCGGCTCGCGGGAGAGCACCATCCTCATACTGGTCCTCACGCTCTCCACGTCATCGGCGAGCAGCACGCGCGCGGGCCGGACGTCCCCGGGGGCGTCTCCCCTCACCGATGCATCCCCGGACAGCGCCGAACCCGCACGCTAGACGCAAGGTTTCCGCATACTATGCGCAGGAGCACCGTCACCTCCGCCCCATTCTAGCCCCGTCGCCACCCCGCGGGAAGGCAGCGCGCCGTGGGGGCTTCCCGCTAAGGGGAGCGCGGGGGCGGTTGTCCGGCCGCCAGGCCGGCTTCGAGATCGTCCACGAACTGGCGCGCGGTGCGCCCCGAACGCCCAGCGTGCCAGCGGTCCCAGAGAAGGGCCTTCTCGCGGATCTGCTCCGCCGGCATCTCTATGCCCCTCTCCTCGGCCAGGCCTTCCACTATCTCCAGGTACCGCCCCTGGTCCGGGGCGGGAAAGGTTAGGCGCAGGCCGAATCGGGCGGCGAGGGACTGTTTCTCCTGCATCGTGTCGTGGGCGTGGACGTCGTCGCCGTCTTCACGGTCGGAGAAGCCCTCACGGATCAGGTTCCGGCGGTTGGATGTCGCGTAGACCCGCACGTTTTGGGGCGGCTCCTCGACGCTCCCCTCAAGCAACGCCTTGAGCGCCTTGTACTCGACCTCGTGCTCCTCGAAGGAGAGGTCGTCCACGAAGAGGACGAAGCGCGGTCCCCGCCCGCGCAGCACCCCGAGCACCCGCGGCAGCGACCCGAGGTCCTCCTTGGCGACCTCGACGAGCCGGAGCCCCGCGCCGGCGAACTCGTTGAGCAGCGCCTTCACGGTGGAGGACTTGCCGGTCCCCGGCTGGCCGTAGAGGAGGGTGTGGTGGGCCGGCAGCCCGGCCAGGAAGCGCCGCGTGTTCTCGACCAGGGGCTCCCGCTCTCGCGCGTAGCCTATCAGGCCCTCGAGGCGTACCGGATCGGGGTTCACCACGGCCCCCAGCCCCTCCCCGTCCCAGCGGAAAGCCCGGTGCCTCCCGAGCGGCCCTGCGCCGTGACGGGCGAAGTGGCCCGCCAAAAGCTCCACCGCAGCCCCCCAGTCCTCCGCGGCGGCGAGCTTGCGGGCGACCGCGTCGCGGGCAGAGCCTTCACTCGGATGCGTCTGGTCGGTCCAGGGGACCCAGATCCCGGCCAGCCCCGGCACCGCCCCCTCGACCATGCCGAGCAACGTTGCCGCATCGAGGTCGAAGAGCATCCGCAACGTCCCGAGGTCGAGCCGCGCCTGTTCCAGCACCGCCCTACGCGGCCCGTCCCCCTCGGCCCCCAGGCTGAAGGCGTTCTCGTCGTCCAGCAGCCGTCCTACCAGATGGGACTGCCAGGCGTCGGGCAACAGGCGGTCCGTCTCGGAGGCCAGCCCCTCCCACAACCTCCCGAAGATCCCCGCCACCGAGGCCGGTTCCGGCCTCGGGACCGCCAGGTCCTCCAGCAGCCCCAGAAGATCCCGGGCCGCGGGCGAACCAAGCACCCCGCGCAGCACGCCCAACCCCCGCGCCCGTACCAGCAAAGCCTCGATGCTCGTCCCTTCCATACGAAACGGCACTTTACAGCACGCTCCAGCCTTCGGCTTCCACCTGTCAGCATGCAGCCTGACGGCGGCTTTCGGCCGAGTCGTCTCCAGACGTTACGCCTCGCGGTATGCGGACCGACCAAGCAAGCCGTGGCCCGGTCTGGCCTCTGGAAGCAAGCAGCCGAGGGGCGCCAGAGGCGCCGCGCTGAAAGCGAGGTCTGCAAAGCCGGAGCGTGCTCAGAACTACGTGTATATATCGCGGCGGCGGAAGGCGAGGACCGCCAGCACTACTAGCGCGAGGGCGGCGAGCGTGAGGCCGGCGAAGTTCGTCCAGTCGATGCCGTCTTCTATGGCGGAGCCGTGGTAGTAGAAGGCGGAGGCGGGCTGGAGGTCTTCGAGGTCTTCCGAGACGCGGCCGAGGGTGTTGAGGAGGTACATGGCGAAGAGCCCGGCGGCCGGGATGGCTATGGCGAGGGCGCGTCGGTGGAAGACGGCCGAGCAGAGCATGGCGGCGGCGCCGAAGAGGAGGCACAGGGGCCACATGTTCAGGACCGCGGCGGCCGTGCTTGCCGGGGAGAGGTCGACGTCCATGAGGACGGCGGCGACTTGGGTCAGGGCGCCCATGAGGGTCAGAATCGCCAGCAGGGAGAGGGATATCGAGACGAAGCTGCCGACGACGAGCTGCCAGCGCGGGACCGGGTTCCCGAGCAGGACGTCTATGGTGCCGCGCTCCTCCGCGCCGGCTATGGTACCCGCGGCGGCAAGTATCGGGAAGAACGCCAGCGCCAGCGGGGCCAGCAGGAACACCTGCGAGTTCATGTAGTTCTCGACGTCGGCGAGGTCCGTGATCCCGAACGCTTCCAACATCCCTTCGGGGTAGGCGTCCAGAAGCTGGTTCATCTGCTCCGCGCTCCCGCTGAACGTGGTGTAGGAGGCGACGATCGCCGCGCTGTAGAGCCCGAGGGCCGCCCCCCAGATGAGCACGCCCCTCGACTGGAGCCTCACCGTCTGCAAGACGAGCGCCGGAAGCGTCGCCAGCGGCGCCGCCCGCCGGGCCGCGTGCCGGCCCCGTCCACCCGTCCCGCGCAAACCCAGCACGCTCATCCCTGGTCTCCATTGTGATCGTAGTAGGTCAGGAAGATCTCCTCCAGGCTCGGCCGCTCGTACTCGAGGCCAACGAGCCGGTGCCCGGCGGCCAGCTTGACCAGAGCGTCCGGCTCGGAGTAAAGGGTGAAAGAGAGCTTCGGACCGTCGGCCTTCAGGTTCTCGACGCCGGGCAGGGCGGCGAAGGGTCTGCCGTCCACGGGCCCGTCGAAGGTCAGCGTTACGTGCCGGAAGGCCTTGTCCACGAGCCTGTGCGTCGGCTCGACGGCCGCCAGCTCGCCCCCGCGGATGATGCCGATGCGGTCGCAGACTCGCTCTACCTCGCTGAGGACGTGCGAGGAGAAGAACACGGTCCGTCCCTCCGCCTTGGTCTCCCCGACGACGTCCAGGAACTCCTCCTGCACCAGCGGGTCGAGGCCGCCGGTTGGCTCGTCCAGGATCAGGAGCGGCGGCCTGTGGAACATGGCCTGGATGAGACCTATCTTCTGCTTGTTCCCCCGCGAGAGCCGCCGCATCGGCCGGTGCAGGTCCGCCCCGAACCGCTCCGCGAGCTCGCGAGCGTACCCGAGGTCTCTCACCCCCCGCAGCCGGGCGAAGAACCTGAGCAGCCCCTCCCCTGTCGTCCTGTCCTCTAAGGCGAACTCGCCCGGCAGGTTGCCGACGCGCGCCCGCACCTCCACGCTCTCCCTCCGCGTGTCGAGGCCGAAGACCTCGGCCCGCCCGCCCGTCGGCCGCATGAACCCGAGGAGCGTGCGGATGGTCGTGGTCTTGCCCGCGCCGTTGGGGCCCAGAAACCCGAAGACCTCGCCCTCTTCGACCTCGAGGTCCACATCCCTTATGCCACGGTTCTTGCCGTAGGTCTTGGTGAGCCGCTCGGTCCGTATCGCCGCGTCCACAGCAGATCCTCCATCCCCCCTCCCGGGCTCCCGGGCAAGAGGGGCGTCTTCTCCGGCCGCCCGTCAGTGGGCTGCCAGGTAGTCCTCGATCCCCGCCCCAAGCGCCTCCGCTATCTGCTGCTGGCGCGTCCCGGTGCCATCGGAGAGGAGACGCCCCTCCGCGTCGCTCGTGACGAACACGGTCTCGGCGATGGTCGCCGGCATCTCGCTCTTGAGGAGCACGCCGGAGGCGAACGAGGGGGGCGCCCTGGTGCGCATGGTCCCTGCGCCGTCCGCCGCCGGCAGGGTCGAGAGCCCGTCGAAGACCGCGAGGGCCAGCTCCTTGTCCTTGCGCCACTTGCCGAAGAGGGTGGTCGTGTAGTCCGCGGCGGGGTCCGGGGAGCCGTTCATGTGGATGGAGACCAGGATCTCGGCCCCCGTGGAGTTGGCGTAGGCGTAGCGGTCGTTGTTGGAGAGGGTCTCATCACCGGTGCGCGTCATGCAGACCGCGTGGCCGTCCGCTTCCAGGAGCGCCTCAAGCCTCCTGGCCACGTCCAGGGCCTGATCCTTTTCCTTGAGCCCGTACCTGGCGTTGACGGCCCCGGGGTCCGAGCCCCCGTGTCCGGCGTCCAGCACCACCTGTCCCCTGCAACCGGCCTCTTGCGCCCCGGCCCCGGTCGAGAGGGCCGCCGCGACGAGAAAGCTTGCTATGAGGACCGCGGCCAGCAACGACGTCCATACCCTGAGAAGATCCGCCCTCGCCATCCGATCCCCTTCCTGAATGAGACGGAGGTGGCCGCCACGCATCACGCGACGGCCGGCAGCTTACTATGGAGATCTCGGCGACGCATCCCCCAAATGGGTGATCTCCCTGAGGCGCCCTAACCCCCGAAGAGGCGGGACCAGAAGCCGCGGTTTTTCAGGGCGTTCAGCTCGGCTTCGAGCCGGACGCGGTCTTCCGAGAGGGCGGACTTCTCCTCGGTAAGCTTGGTATGCTGCTCGACGAGGCGGCTGCGGTCCTCTTCGAGCCTCTGCTTCTCTTCTTCGAGGGTGGAGATGGTCTTCTCCTGGAGTTCGCGTTGAAACTCGACGAGGTTCAGGCGCTCTATCTCAGACCACAGGCGGTCTATCTCCATGCGGGCGGCGTCGCGCTCCTGGCGGACCTCCTCGATCTGGCGGCTCCGCTCTTCGAGACGGGTCTTGTAGTCCTGGCCCTGCTGCAGGAGTCGCTCGTAGCGCTCGAAGGGGACGGCGGGAAGGCGGGAGCTGGCGGGCGGGTCTTCCCCGATGATCTCGCCGTCGAAGATCTCCTCCTCCGCCGCCTCGGCCTCGAGCCCGCGCGCCAGGTTCAGTACCTCGTTCAGGACGAGGCCGAGTTCCCCCTCTTCGCCGCGCTCGGAGCGGAGCCTGCCCTCCTGCACGAAGCGCCGGACCTTCTCCGGGGTCACGTCCAGCAAGGCCGCCGCCCCGTTGATCCCGATCCGCTCCCCGCCTGCGTCCATGCGGGGCATTTTACTTGAGAATGAGGTTTCAGGCATCAGGCTTCAGGCTCCGGGTTTTTGCCCTGCAGGCGACCCACTCATCCCGCCAACCCCCTCCGTTGGCGGGATACAGCTATCATCCCGCAAAGCTTTTCCTGATGCCTGAAACCTCTAACCTGATGCCTCTTCAGGCCCGGACGACCTGCCCGTCCTGCACTTCGATGGGTATCTCCGGCAGCGGGGTCTGGGCGGGGCCTGAGACGACCTCGGCGCCGTTGGCGGGATCGAAGATCGAGCCGTGGCACGGGCAGGCGAGTTGGGAGTTCTGGTAGGCGACGGTGCAGCCCGCGTGCGTGCAGATCGCGGAGTAGGCGACGAACTCTCCGTCGTCGAGGTGGACCAGCACGGCGTCCTCGCCGCCGTCCTTGAACGTGACCGACGTGCCGGGCGCGACCTCGGACTCCCGGGCGATGGCCGCGCCGCCGGTTCCGGTGGCGGCCTCCCCCGAAGCGTCCGATGAGGCCGCGGGCGTGTTCTGGCCGATGCCGGCCCCATCCCCCGAGCCGCCGCCCGATCCGCCCGAACCACCGCCGGATGCGCCGCCGGAGCCACCACCGCAGGCCGCCAGGGAGGCGGACGCGGCCCCGACACCGAGGGCGGCGGCCAGCCGGATGAACGTTTCGCGCGATACCTTCTCCAAGGTGTCCTCCTCTTCGCCTGCGGACACCCGGATATACGCGGACAGCGTCGTTTCGGTTTACTACGGGGCGTCGGCCCTGGAGATAAAGCTGTCGTAGAGGACGGCGGCCAGGATGCCGCCGACTATCGGGCCGATTATGTAGATCAGGGCCAAATCCCAGTTATTCCAGGCCACGATTATCGGGCCGAGGGCGCGGGCTGGGTTGACCGCCGCCCCCGTTGTCGGCCCGCCGATGAATATCGCCGCGGCGAGCGCGAAACCGACCGCTATCGGCGCCACCCCCGCCGGCGCCCGATCGTCGGTGGCGACCGAGATGACGACGAACACGAGGATGAAGGTTATGAAGATCTCGACCAGCAGGGCCTGCAAAAATCCCACGCCCGGTCCCGTCGCCGGGGAGGCGAGCCCCACCTGGTTGCGGGCCTCGGCGCCGAACGTGATCCAGGTGGCGAAGGCGGCGAGGATTGCCCCCAAGAGCTGCGCCCCGATGTAGGCCGGGACGAAGTTCCAGGGAAACTTCCTCGTGACGGCCAACCCCAGGGTGATGGCGGGGTTGAGGTGGGCCCCCGAGACGTGCCCAAGAGCTGCCACCAGGGCGACGAGCACGAGGCCGAAGGCCAGCGGTATGGCGAGCGAGTCGTACGGCAAGCTCGTTATCGGCCGCTCCAGGACGGCCGCGACGACCACGGCGGTGCCGGTGTAGACGAGGATGAAGGTGCCTATAAGCTCCGCCACCGCGGCGGGCGCCACGTTGGCGCCGATCTGGCTTCCGTATAGCCCCGTGCCTGACCTTGAGCCGGAGCGCTCCCTCGTGCCCCTCCTGCGGACCCCGCCCCGCCCCGACGATCCCGAGGTCGGACCGGTCTCGCGCTCGCCCGCGAAAGGCTCGTCGAGCAAGCCCTCGTCGCGGTCGTAGCCGCGGTCGCGGTGGCTGCCGCCCCCGCGCTGGGGAAGGTCCCAGTTCAGGTCATCTTCCCTTCCACCCCTGTCCGACATTCGTGTCTCCCCTCTGTGGCCCGGAGGCCCTGCCGTTGCGTGACGCGGTGCTTTCGGCTTACCTACCCGCTTTAGCGTATTTGTATGTGTGACCTGTGTCCCGCTCCCCCCGCGCTGCGTATGTAGTATGGGACGGCGACGGAGCACGAGAGGAGATCCTGGCTTGAGCGGCATGGTATGGGTACGCATCCTGGTTGGGGCCCTCTGGCTGAACGGCGGCGTCGAGAAGCTGCTCAACCCGAGCTTCCCCCGGCAGTTCGCCGACGGCCTCGCGGCCGGGGCCTTCGTCTCGCAGGCTCCCCCGTTCTTCCGGGGCTTCATGCAGGAGACCGTGGTACCCAACGCCGAGCTTTTCGCCCAACTGGTGCGGGCCGGCGAGCTGACGCTTGGCATCGCGCTCATGCTCGGGTTCTTGACCAACCTCGCGGCGCTCGGCAGCGTGGCGCTGAGCGTCATGATCATGCTAACCCAGGGCGGCGTGCGGCTCGGGACGGGCCTCGGCGCGCCGGAGTTCGTCACCGTCAACGTGCTGGTCGCCCTGCTCTCTGTGGTCATCCTCTTTAGCCCCGCCGCCAAGAGGGTCGCCCTGGACTCGGGCCTGGCCCGCCGGAGCCCAGGGCTCTCCCCCATCCTCGCCAACCGTCGCCGGGGAAGCTGAGCTTGCCCCCGCGCCTGCTGAACCCTATATCCCCGCCATGCTCTGACACGCCGGCCAGCCTGTAACCAGGCCTCCGCCGGAGGGCGCCGTCTTCCGCCCATCCACCGCACGAGGAGGCACCGCCCATGAGCTTTCCACCGTCCGTCCCCGGAGATTTCGCCCGCACCCAAACCTCGCTCCACGGCGAGGCAGGCCTCGCGTGGTTGAACCGCCTGCCCGGTCTTACGGCGGACCTCGAACGGGGCTGGTCCCTGAAGGTCGGCCCCCCCTTCCCGAACCTCTCCTACAACTGGGTCGTGACCGCGCTCCGCGAGGACGGCGCCCAGGCCGTGCTCAAACTCTCCTTCCCGGGGGACAAAGAGTTCAGGTCGGAGGCCGCGGCACTGGCGGCCTTCGGCGGGCGGGGCATCTGCCGCCTGCTGGAGCTCGACCTCGACCGGGGCGCGATGCTTCTGGAGAGGCTGCGACCCGGTCGGCCGCTAACCAGCGTAAGGGACGATGAGGAGGCGACCGCGGCGGCCGCCGGCGTGATGAAGAAGCTGTGGCGTCCCGCGCCGCCGGACCACGCGTTCCCCACGGTCTCCGACTGGTCCAGGGGCTTCGAGCGCTTGAGGCGGCGCTTCGGCGGCGGAACGGGGCCTATGCCGGAGAGGCTCGTCGGGGAGGCCGAGATGCTCTTCGCGGAGCTAGGCGCCTCCGAGGGGGAACCGCTCCTGCTGCACGGCGACCTCCATCAGGAGAACATCCTCTCGGCCCGGCGCGGGCCGTGGCTCGCCATAGATCCCAAAGGCGTTATCGGCGAAGCGGCCTACGACACCGCCGCCCTGCTACACAACCCGGTCGGGGCGCTGGACACGCCGGACCCCGGTGGACTCCTCGAACGTCGGCTCGACGTGCTCTCTAAGGAGCTCGGGCTCGACCGCGCCCGGGTACGCGCTTGGGGGATGGCCCAGGCGGTGCTCGCCGCCTACTGGGGCCTCGAAGACGGCGGCCTGGTGTGGGACCAAGCGCTTGCCTTTGCCCGTCTGTTGGCCGAGATCCGGGACTAGGCAGGTCCCGTCCGTCAAAGGTTCGCGGTTGGGTTGCGGGGCCGGGCCCCGGGCCGGATCGCCGGTCCGGCGGCCTTGCAAGGCCCCGATCCCCGCGATACCTTCGCTTTAACGCTAACGGACTAGGAGAACACTTGAGCGAGCACGAGAGCAACCCGCCGGTCTCGACCGGCCGCGGCGACGACGGGACGACGACCCTGCTCGGGTCGGGCCGGATGGGCAAGGACGACCCGAGGATCGTGGTGCTCGGCGACGTGGACGAGGCGAGCTCGTTTCTCGGGCTTGCCCGCGCGGAGGCCGGGGGGGAGGTCGGGGACCTTCTGCTGGAGCTCCAGCGGCTCCTGTACCGCATCATGGGTGACGTCGCGATGCCCAAGGAAGACGACTTCGTGGGCGAGGGGGATCTGAACCTCGTAGACCGGGCCCTGGAGGATTGGCGGGGGCGGACGGAGATCCCCAAAGAGTTCGTCATCCCGGGCGAGAGCCGCCTGGGCGCGCTCCTGGACGTCGCCCGCTCGGTCGTGCGCCGGTCGGAGCGCAGCCTCGTCGCGGCCGGCTACAGTGGGGATCACCCCTACGCCGTCCGCGTCGTGAACCGCCTCTCGGACCTATTGTTCGTCGTCGCCCGCAACGCGGACGGGAAGAGGACGCTCTCGAAGGGATAGGTTTCAGGTTTCAGGTTCTAGGCTTCAGGCTCTAGGCTTCAGGTAAGTCGTCCGTATATCGGTCCACGCTCGCCTTGTGGAAGGTTCGTCGACGGCGGTACCGCGCCCACAAACGACTCGAGGGCGGGACTTACTCCCGCCCTCGCAGACCTGAAGCCTGAAACCTGTTGCCTGAAACCTACTCGTCCGTCTCGCCCTCGAAGACCGCGAAGGGGGCGCCCTGCGGGTCGCTCAGCACGGCGATCCTCCCGAAGCCCGGCTCCATCGGCCCGGCGAGCACGCGCCCGCCGAGCTCCTGTGTCCGCGCCACGGCGTCGTCGCACGACGGGACCGTGAAGTAGGCGAGCCAGAAGGAAGGGGCGTCTGCGGGCGTTCCGGTGGTCGGCATGATGCCGCCGTTCGTGCGGCCGGCAGAGTTCTTGACCGTCAGGTAGACCGTCGTCCCGTCCTGCTCTATGGGTTCCGCCTCCCACCCGAAGAGCCCGGCGTAGAAGGCGGCGGCCTCCCCGGGCTGCCCCGTCTGCAGCTCGTTCCAGGTGATGCACCCCGCGTCGTTGACCCTGCCCGCGCCGACGTGGTCCCGCGGCTCCCAGGCGCAGAACATGGCGCCGCCCGGGTCGGTGAACACGGCCATCCGGCCCGCGTCCATCACGTCGAAGGGCTCCTCCACGACGGTCGCGCCCAGCCGCTTCGCCTCCGCGGTCGTCTCCTCGGCGCTGGCGACGGAGACGTAGTGGTTCCAGTGGCCGGGTCGCTCGTCCTGGCCGACGATCGCCGCCACCTCCTCGCCCCCGACGTGGCACATCGTGTAGATCCCGCCGCCGGGAAGCTCGTTGTCCCTGAACTCCCAGCCGAGCAGATCCCCGTAGAACGCCTTGGCGCCCTCGGCGTCGGCCGTCGACAGGTCCGCCCAGCAGAACGTCCCCGGCTCGTAGCCCTTCCTTACGCCCATCTACTTCTCCTTTCGCCCTGCTTTCCAAGAGCGGGGCGCCCCGCCCTAAGTCTACGCGCGGAGGCCCGTATCCCAACGGACAAAAGGCCGGAGAGCGGCACGGTTTGAGGTTCTGAGGCTTTGAGGTTCCAGGCTCTAGGTTTGTGGTTCGCGTGTACGCGCTCCAGGTCGAAGCCGGAGTCTGACACGGAGCAACGTCTCCGCGACGACCCCGGTCCCCCACCCCTCAAAACCTCGAACCTCCAACCCAAAAACCCCCCCTTCCCGGATGGCCCAGAGGGGCGGGCACCGCTAAGATACCCGCGTCGGGTCCGCGTCAGGGGAGGTACAGGGTGGCGGTAGATTTCGGGGTGTTCGTGCCGCAGGGCTGGAAGATGGACCTGGTGGGGATAGAGGACCCGTATCAGCAGTACGAGGCGATGACGCGGGTGGCCAAGGTTGCGGACGAGACGGGGGCCTACGACTCCATCTGGGTCTACGACCACTTCCACACCGTCCCCGAGCCGACGAAGGAGACCACCTTCGAGGCGTGGACCATAAGCGCGGGGCTCGCGAGGGACACCGAGAACGTCAAGATCGGGCAGATGGTCACCTGCAACGGCTACCGCAACCCGGCCCTGCTCGCCAAGATGGCCTCCACGGTGGACGTGATGAGCAACGGGCGCCTGTTGTGCGGCATCGGGGCGGGCTGGTACGAGCACGAGTGGCTCGCCTACGGCTACGGCTTCCCCGAGGTTCCGGTAAGGATGCGGATGTTCAAGGAGGCGTGCGAGATCCTCCACCGCATGTTCACCGAGGACGAGGTCGTCTTCGACGGCGAGTTCTACAAGGTGGACCGTCCCATCAACGAGCCCAAAGGGGTGAGCTCGCCCCACCCGCCCATCTGGATCGGGGGCGGCGGCGAAAAAGTCACCCTCAGGCTCGTCGCCCGCTTCGGTGACGCCTGCAACGTCGGCGGCGGCAACCTGGATACCATCAAACACAAGCTCGAGGTCCTCAAAGGCCACTGCGAGAACGAGGGCAGGCCCTACGAGGACATCACCCGCTCGACCAGCATAAACGCCTACCTGCTCGAGCCGGGAGCGGACCCGGAGGAGGCGACCAGGGAGGCCCGCGGCCCCAGAAGCTACGACGAGTACAGCCAGGAGTTCATGGTCGGCACCGCAGACGAGATAGTCGGGCGCCTCCAGCCGCTGGTAGACGCCGGCGTCAACTACTTCATAACCTACCTGCCCCGCGTCGCCCACGAGCCCGAGATGGTCGAACGCTTCGCCACGGAGGTGATCCCGAACGTGGGTTAGAGGTTCGAGGCTCTAGGTTCTAGGGGTGGGCGTTCGGGGCGGGGTCTCGGGCGCCCACCCCTCGGGCCTAAAAGTCCCCGGAGGGGACGACCTAGAACCTCGGACCTCAACCTTTCGGCCTCTCGACCCATTCAGGTTCGGGGGTGATGTTCGGCCCCGGTTTCTTGCCGGGGCCGTCGAGGCCGGTCGAGGTGACGGTCACGAGGGGGCGGACCTTGACGTCGGGGTCGCAGACGGCCTGGCAGAAGAGGCGGACCTCCCCGGGGAGGTCGCGGCTCTGGAGGACGTCGAGCTCGGCCCGGGTCATCCTGTCCGGCTAGCCTTCGGGGTACTCGACGCGGCAGGTGGTGCATTCCGCGTAGGCGCCGCAGCGGTGGCGTCGGTTCTAGAACACGAAAATCCTGCCAACGCCCCGGTGACGCCGAAGCCGTCTGCCGTGGGTGTGACCTCGAGACGGGGCATCTTGTAAACCTTATTCCTCTCCTGGCCCGTCAACCCGTCGAGGGCCTCTGGCAGCGCGTCGGCCCAAGATTCGAGCATGGCGTCCTTGTCTCTCTAGCTCCTCCGTGCGCGCCACCCTGGCCTGTAGGGCCGCAAGTTCGGCCCGTGCCAACCGGCGCGTTTCCTCCAGGCTCTTGAGCTTCGATGTTCGCAAAAGGGAAGATCCGCGAACTTCGGTCCGATAGGTGCTCGGAAGCCCGCTACGCGCGAACCCGGGACCGGACGCCTCGCCCCGTGCGATGGTTGCCCGTTGCGGCTACGATGCGTCCCCACGAGCGGATACGCCAAGTCTTTGAGAGGTGCGGTGATGTCGAAGGCGGGAGACACCATAGAGAACCCCATCACCGGGGAGCGGGTAGTGGTCCACGTCGACACCGAGGATTCCGGGGGCGGTCTGCTGGCCGTCGAAAGTTACGTCCGGCCCGGAGAGACGGCCGTCGGGGAGCACGTCCACCCGGCCATCGAGGAGACCTTCGAGGTGGTGAGCGGCCGGGTGGGCTTCCGCATCGACGGGCGCGAGTCGGTCGCAAAGCCGGGGGAACGCCTCTACGTGCCGGCCGGCACGGCGCACGACTGGTGGAACGCCGGGGAGGAGGAGGCGCGCGTGGTGGTCGAGGTCAGGCCCGGCGAGAGGTTCGAGGAGATGGCCCTCAACCTCGTCGGCCTGGCCCAAGACGGCAGGACGGACGCCAAGGGCATGCCCAGCCTCCTGCAGGCGGCGATCTTCGCCCGGGAGTTCGCCGACGTCCTCTACTTCACCAGGCCCCCGCTCTTCGTCCAGCGGCTGATGTTCGGCGCCCTGGCGGCGACGGCCCGGATCCTGGGCTACAGGGGCAGCTACCCTAAGTACACCGGTTACTCGCAGCCGGATCTTTCGGGCGCCGAAGGGGTAGGCCCGCCGTCTGGGGCAAGGGTGGCGTTGGGGGCGCTCGCGGTGACGGCCCCCCTCTTGCTGGCGTCCTTGTCGTTGTTCGGGGGCCACGCCTCGCCCCGGTCTCCCGGCCGATAGGTCCTATTCGCCGTACGTCGTGGAAGGCTCGTTCCCCGAACTCCTCATCCAGGATCCCGCATAGGCTGGCTCTCCGGGAACCCTCGGACCACTCTCGCGCCTTCGGGGGCGGTCGGTCGTACGCCGCCCGGGCCTCTTCGCAGCAGGGCTCGACCATGCCCGGAAAGACACCATGCGGCGTACCGTCGTAGACCCGGCCTGGCCGACACCCACCGGGATTCGGCCCGGTGCTCGGGTCCTTGTCGTTTGCCGCAAGGTAACGGCCGCAGATAGCATGCAAGGCCGATCACTTACGAGGGTAACGCGGGTGGCGGGAGCACCCGCGCTCCGCGGCTACCGGGCCGGCGCCCGGTGCAGGGCGGCGCGCGGCTCGGCGAGCGTGTCGCGGAGGTTCTCGATCCCCCCTTCGGAGAGGTTCGTGGTCCGTTCGACGGCGCGCGGCCCGGCGTCAGCGCCACCCCCGCCTCGCGCTCGTCCGTCGTTCCCGCCGGAGTAGCCCGCCGGGGTGCGAGGGGTAGCCCGCCCCGGCGACGGCGGTCGCCGTGGGCGGTCCCCGATCGCCCGGGCCGACGAACCCGTCCGCGGGTTGGTCGGCAGTTGCGCTTATGCGGCGATTCCGTCCAGCTCGGCCATCGCGTCCTCGGGGAGGGTCGTCCCGGCGCCGGCGACGTTCTCGCGCAGGTGCGCGACGGAGGAAGTCCCGGGGATGAGCAGGATATTCGGGGAACGCCCCAAGAGCCACGCCAGCGCCACGGCCATCGGGGTGGCCCCGAGACGGGCGGCGACCGCATCCAGCGTCTCGGACTGTAGCGGCGAGAAGCCGCCGAGCGGGAAAAAGGGCACGTAGGCGATACCCTGCGCGGCAAGGGTATCGATCAACCCGTCGTCGGCCCGGTTGGCTATGTTGTAGAAGTTCTGCACGCAGACGATGGGCGCGATGCCCTGTGCTTCGGTGACCTGCTCGGCGGTCGCGTTGCTCACGCCGAGGTGACGGATCAGGCCTTGCTGCTGGAGATCAACCAGCGTCTCGAACGCTTCCGCGATCGAGCCTGCCTGGGGCCCTTCGGCGTTGCCGAGGCGGAGGTTGACCAGATCCAGCACCTCGAGCCCGAGCGATTCGAGGTTCTCATCGACCTGGCGGCGCAGCTGGTCTGGCTGCCGGGCCGGAGGCCAGCCGCCCTGCTCATCACGCTCCGCCCCCACCTTGGTCACGACGTGCAGCGAGTCCGGGTAGGGATGCAGGGCTTCTCTTATGATCTCGTTAGTGACGCGCGGGCCGTAGACGTCGGCGGTATCGATGTGGGTGATGCCCAAGCTCACCGCCTCGCGCAACACGGCGATCGCCCTGTCCCGGTCGGCCGGCGGCCCGAATACTCCGGGGCCGGCCAGCTGCATCGCGCCGTAGCCCACGCGGGTAACCGCAAGGTCCTCGGCCATGGTGAACGTCCCGCCCGCAAGTGTGTTTGCTGCCATAAGAATTACTCTCCTCTCAAGTTCTGGCTCGGTCTGCCGACGATTATGTCCCCGGCGGGCGGGTACGATCAGGGGCCGGCGTATCCAGGGACAGGCTATCCCTGGATAAGGGGCCACGCGGTTATACAATCGCCGCATGAACCGAGACGAGCTGGCGGATTTCCTAAGGCGCCGGCGCGAGGCGCTGCGGCCGGGCGACGTCGGCCTGAGCGCCGGGTCGCGGCGGCGCACGCGCGGTTTGCGCCGAGAAGAGGTCGCCGGGCTGGCGCACATCTCGACCGACTTCTACGCCCGCCTCGAGCAGCGGCGCGGCTCTCGACCATCGGAGCAGACGGCCGAGGCGCTCTCCCGCGCGCTGCGGCTCACCCGGGACGAGCGCGACCATCTGTACGCGCTTGCCGGGCACACCGCGCCACCCAGAACCCTGCGAACCGACCACGCGAGCCCGGGGCTACAGCGCGTTCTCGAAGGGCTAGACGCCCCGGCGCAGATCGTCTCCGACCTCGGCGTGATCCTGAGCCAGAACCCGCTGGCCGAGGCGCTTGTCGGCGTGCAAGGGCGCCACACCGGCCTGCGGAGCAGCGTCGTCTACCGGTGGTTCACGGACCCCGCCGAGCGCCGCATCCATCCGGAGGAGGATCACCCGCGGCACTCGCGCTGCCTCGTCTCATTGCTGCGGGCTGCACACGGCCATGCCAGCGACGACCCCGAAGCCCGCGAGCTGGTCGACCGTCTGCTGCGCGAGAGCGACGAGTTCGCCGCGCTGTGGGAGCGCCACGAGGTGGCGGGCCGCGCCGGTAACCTAAAACGTTTCGTACACCCGCTCGTCGGGATTCTTACCCTCGAATGTCAGGTCTTGACCGCAGAGAACCTCACCGAGAAGCTCTTGGTGTTCACCGCGAATCCCGGCTCCGAGGATGAGGATCGTCTTGCGTGGTTGTCGGTGGTCGGCTCTGCCGAGAGCTTCTCCGGCAGTTCCGCGGCGCCCGGTACCGCCTAACGGCTACTAGACGGAACCTCGCGTGCGGCCAGCGGCCTTCTCGCGCCCCACTCCGGGTAAGTCTCTGTGAGTAGCCCCGTCCGATCTCCGCCGGCTTGCGCAGGGCCAATGTCGCTGCCGATCGAGTGGCAACCGCCGTTTACGTCTACGTGACGTAGACGTCTGGCGCGCCCACGCCTTCTGGCGACCATGAATCTAGAAGCTCTGAGTTGCGTGCACGAGTATCCGGTGCTCGGCCGCAGCACCCCCTGAACCCCGAGATGCTCGGTGAAGTCCGATCTCAGGCCGGTTTGTCTATCCATTCGGGCTCGGGGGTGATGCTCGGCTCCGGCTTCTTGCCCGGTCCGTCGAGGCCGGTGGAGGAGACGGTCATGAGTGGCCTTACGCTCATGTCGTGGTCGCAGACCGCCTGGCAAGAGAGGCGGACCTGCCCGAGGAGGTCTCGGCTCT
>CADCUT010000152.1 GCA_902805975.1 uncultured Rubrobacteraceae bacterium
CCCGGATCTCGCGCTCCTCGTCTGAGAGCAGCTCTTCTAGCAGGTAGTAGTCCGTGTTAAGGGACCGGGTGATGTCTGTTAGCAATGCCCCTCCTCTGTGCCTCGGTCTCCCCACGCCCCGGCTCCTCTCGGCTCCTTCTAGGTCCGGGTTTCGTCCCCGATCCTGGCGAGCTCGCGTGTGAGGATCTTGCCGGTCGCGTTCTTGGGCAGTTCCTCCACAAAGACGATTCGGCGGGGGTACTTGTACTGTTCGGCCGCCATCCGACGGCCAGGATTAGTTGCTACGTCTCTGGCAAGCAACCGAAGTTGACCGCGTGTGCCGACGGCACTATTCGAATCTCGTCCCCGAGAGACCATTCTGCGGCCCTCGCTGCCATGCGGGCCGGGACGCCTTCGGAGCCCCCCGGCCCCGGTGGAACGTGGTAAGTCGCGTGCCCGTCGTGCGGCAAGATCACGACGTATCCCTGTACCGTCGCCGACCTCGCCGTCGCGTCCGCGCGGTATGGAGCCCGCAGGACGTCGCCGTTACGCGGGGGACACAATTCCCTTTCGTATCGTGGGTCAGCCCTCCAGACTACGCGTTTTGCGTCTCCGGACCGATGGCGTGGCCTTGGCTTGGGTTCAAGATCTCTGTGCGGGAGTTCCGCAGGACTACGAAGGATTCGGAAGGAGAGCGAGATGAAAGTCATAGAGACAGCAAACCTCACCAAGATCTACGGCGAGGGTGAGGGCCGGGTGGAGGCGCTGGCAGGTGTCAGCCTTGGGGTCGAGAGGGAGGAGTGGATCTCGATCGTTGGCCCCTCGGGCTCCGGCAAGAGCACGCTGATGAACCTGCTCGGGTTGCTGGACCGGCCGACCTCGGGCTCCTACGTGCTCGATGGGCGCGAGGTCTCAGGGCTCAAGGGCGGGGAGGTGACCAGGGCCAGGCGGGACATGATCGGCTTCGTCTTCCAGTCCTACAACCTCCTGCCCCGTGAGAGCACCCTCAAGAACGTGGAGCTGCCGATGGTCTACGCCGGGGTCTACGGCGCGGAGCGCAAAAGGCGGGCGATGGAGGCCCTCGAGAGGGTGGGGCTCTCAAACCGGGCGACCCACAAGCCGCCGGAGCTCTCCGGCGGGCAGAAGCAGAGGGTCGCCATAGCCAGGGCCCTCGTCAACAACCCGGCCATCGTGCTGGCCGACGAGCCGACGGGGAACCTCGACACCAGGTCCGGCGAGGGCATCCTCGACCTCTTCAGGGAGCTCAAGGCCGACGGCACCACGCTCATCATGGTCACCCACGATATGGAAGTGGCCGAAAGGGCGGAGAGGATCGTCGAGGTACGCGACGGTCTGATCGTCGCCGACGACCGTACCAACGAGAAGGTGGAGGTCGCGTCATGAGGAAGGCACTGCAGATAGCGGGAATGAGCCTGTCGGCTCTCTTCGGCAACTGGGCGCGCTCGGTCCTCACCACGCTCGGCGTCGTTATCGGCGTGGCCGCGGTCATCCTGATCATGTCTCTAGGCGCCGGGGTCCAGCAGCAGGTAACCGGCCAGCTCGACGAGCTCGGCCCGAACCTTATCACCGTGGCTCCCGGCTCCGGCGGCGCCAGCGAAGGCGGCATGGCCCCGGACGACGAGGGGGGCGGTCCCGGCGAGGGCGCGGGGGCCGTGAGCACCCTCACTACAAAGGACGCCGGCGCGGTGGCGGAGCTCCCGTCGGTGACCGCGGCCTCATCCAGCGTCTCGGTGACCTTGCCCATAGAGGGCGCCGGCTACTCGTTCACCGGGGTTGACCCCTCCTACCAGGAGATAAGCTCCACGAAGCTCCAGACCGGCCGCTTCGTGCAAGACGACAACGAGCTCGTCCTCACGGCGGCCACGGCGAAGGATCTGCTGAACTCCGGGCCCGAGGCTTCGATAGGCGAGAGCGTCGCCATAAGGGGCGAGGAGTACGAGGTGGTCGGCATCTCCAGGGAGTCCACCAGCGGAGGCTTCGCCGCCCAGGCCGCCTCCTCCTACATGATCACGGGCGACGCCCTGGCGCTCTCGGGCGCCGAGAACGTCAGCCAGATAACGGCGCTGGCGAAGAATCCCGACGCCGTCAATGCGACGGCCAAGGACATCTCGGCCGAGCTAAAGGCCGCCCACGGCGGCGCGGAGGACTTCTCCGTGACCACCCAGGAGCAGCTCCTCTCTAGCTTCACCCAGATCACCAACGTGCTTACGATCGGCCTGACGGGGATAGCCGCCATCTCCCTGCTCGTCGGCGGCATAGGCGTCATGAACATCATGCTCGTCTCGGTGACGGAGAGGACCCGCGAGATAGGCGTCAGAAAGGCCCTCGGAGCATCCAACGCCGATGTGCTCTCGCAGTTCCTGCTCGAGGCGGTTTTGCTCTCGGTCTTCGGCGGTCTGGTTGGCATAGGGGTGGGCGTGGGTGTTTCGGCCTTGCTCCCGGTCCTGTCTGCGAACCTGGCCACGGCTGTGACGCTGAACTCTGTGCTGATCGCCTCGGGGGCGTCAGTGCTGATCGGGATCATCTTCGGCGTGTTGCCGGCCTACCGCTCTGCGGGCCTGCAGCCCGTAGAGGCACTGAGGAGGGAGTAAGAGAGTCCCCTGGTAAAGCGCCCCGATATTCGCACAGGATCGATGTTAGACGGCCCTACGTCGCAGACGGCGGCGGAAGGAGAGGATGGAGATGAGCTCTTGCGCCGGTCACGGCGTTCGTCAGGCAAGCAGGGATGATCGCATGAACCACCCCGGCGACGCGGAGTGCTTCTATGCAGGCAACGAATCCTCGGTTCGCGGGAGGGCGCTAGCCGCGCAGGTAGGCCAGCACCGCCAGAACACGGCGGTGATCGGCCTCGCCCTGGGCCAGCCCGAGCTTGCCGAAGATGCTCTTCACGTGCTTCTCCACCGCCCCGCCGGTGACGAATAGGGCCTGCGCTATGGCCCCGTTGGTGCGGCCCTCGGCGACGAGGGCCAAGACCTCTAACTCGCGCGGGGTGAGGGAGGCGAGGCCCTCGTTGTGCCTCCTGCGGACCAGGAGTTGGCCCACCACCTCGGGGTCGAGCACGGTACCGCCGGAGCCGACGGATTCGAGCGCGGAGACGAACTCGGCGACGTCGGCGACGCGGTCTTTGAGCAGGTAGCCCGTGCCTTCCATCCCGGACTCCAGAAGCTCCCTGCCGTAGCGTTCCTCGACGTACTGCGAGAGCACCAGCACCGCCAGGCCTGGCGTCCGCCTCCTCGCCTCAAGGGCGGCCTTGAGCCCTTCGTCCTTGAAGCCCGGCGGCATGCGCACGTCCACGACGGCCACGTCGGGGCGTTGCTCCTCGGTGATGCTCAAGAGGCCCGGTCCGTCGCTAGCCTCGGCGACGACCCGGTGGCCGGCGTCCGTTATGAGACGTACGATCCCCGCCCGCAAGAGGCCCGAGTCTTCGGCGATCACGACCCTTAAAGGGATCTTCCGGTGGGTATCCTCACCCGCCATTCCGATCCCCCCTCGGGCTTCCCCACGGCAGCTCCGCGCGCACCCTGGTGGGGCCGCCGGCCGGGCTCTCTACCGTCAGGCGGCCGTCGAGGACCGACGCGCGGTCGGCCAACCCGGCGAGGCCGGTGCCGGAGGGATCCGCCCCTCCCCGGCCGTCGTCGACCACCTCTACCGCGAGGAGGTTTCTCCCCGGATGGGCCGCGCTCTCGTCCCTCTCGTGGCGCACCGAGACGCTGGCCCCGGAGGCGCCCGAGTGCTTGGCGACGTTCGCGAGAGCCTCGGCGATCACGAAGTAGGCGGTGATCTCCGTCGCGTCCGGCGGGCGTTCGTCGAGATCGACCTCCACAGAGGTCGGCACCGGCGAGCGTCCCGCCAGCGCGGAGATGGCTGCGTCGAGGCCCCTGTCGTTCAGGACCGCCGGGTGGATGCCCCTGATGAGGTCCCGTATCTCGGCGAGGGCCCGCTTGGCCTCCTCGTGCGCCTCCCCGACTAGCTCGGTCGCCGCCGCGGCCTCCGGGTCTCCCAGAGCTCCCCCGTCTGAGGCCCTCTCAAGCTTCTGCCGGGCCATGCCGAGCGTCATCGCTAAAGAGACGAGGCGCTGCTGGGCGCCGTCGTGAAGGTCGCGCTCGATCCTGCGCCGCTCGGATATGGCGGCCTCCACCGCTTTGGAGCGGCCCTTGGTGAGAGCCTCGACCCGCTCGTCCAGCGTCTCGCGCCGGCCGAGCAGGCGCCGGCCCAGCGAGGCGTGCGCCTCGGAGGCTTGCACGGTAAAGGCCGCGGCGGCGGACGCGAGCACGAGGCCTACGAACATGACCAGCAGCGCTTCAGGCATGGTGTCCGCCACGAAGACGCCCGTCCACGTTATGCCCCGGCCCTCTGGGAGCGTTCCCAGCCACAGCGGGTAGGTGACCAGGACCGCCGAAAAGGCCAGGACCAGGACGACAACGAGTTCGACCAGACCGATGGGGAGCAGTAGGACCAGGTAAAGCAGGCCGCGCCACAGCGCGGGGTCAGCAGCCCTGCCCCGCGCGCGGGCGAGAACGGAGCCACGGGGCAACGAAAGGTAAGGTGAAGGCAGGCGCGTGCCCAGCAGCGCGGCCAGGCGCCGCCGCTCGACGCCGGAACCCAGGACGCACACGGACGCGGCGAGGGCGAGGGCGGGCAGCCCGGCCCACACGATCGACAACGGGAGGCCGACCAACAGCGACACGAGCAGCACGGCGGACCAGAGGAGGCCGAGGGGAAAGCTGGAGACCAGGAAAAGCGTCGAGAGCAAAAGCCGGACGGGGAGCCGTCCGCGCGGCGTCCCGTATCCGTGCCGGTCCTCGTCTGCCGCCCGGGCTCTTCCGGTGTAGTCCATAAACCCCTTCTCTCGCCACAGTCTACCCGGTCCACCGTGCCCGGTCCCCGTCGTGGGTGCCGAGAGCGGGATCCGAGCCACGCTTGGACCCGGACTGACCTCTAGCAACCATCTCCGCGTTGCGCAGCCATAGCTAGCGGAACCTCTGCTCGTCGAAGGTCTCTTCGTGGGCATCGTCGGCGAATTGACACCGACGCCACCCTACCTTTCTACGACGCGTCTCTTGCGGGCTTGTCGACGTAGGGCTCCGGCCGGTAGCCGAGCCTCCCGCGGGTTACCGCGATGAGCAACAGGGCCGGCACGGCGAAGCCGGCCACGCCCTGCGAGGTCCCGAGGACCTGGGGGAAGGAGAAGCCCAGGACGCCCAGACCGTCTTGGGAGAGCACGTAGGGTAACCAGACCAACCAACTGACGAGGTACGCCAGAGCGTAGAAGGTCACGAGGCCGTGGCGGCGCACGGACGCCGCCGGACCACGATCGCGACCGGCCGAACCGGACCCGGGCGCCTCTGTGCTCGTCTTCAACATGGCTTTTCTCTCTTCTTTCTCCGTTATCTGGCATGAGCATAGGCCCGGGGGCACCCGCGGCCAATGGGGCGGCCGGGAGAGTTTGGGGTGGGGTTATCCCCACCCGCGCATCGCGCCCTGCGATGCACCCGTCGGTCCGTAGCGTCCCCGAGGACCTGGTGGAAATGGAACGGGGCTCTGGGCTGCCCTTTTGACCCCAAAGCGGTGTAAGACCGCCCCCGCCTATTCACGCCCGTAGCCCAGAAACCTGGCCAGAAACGGCGCAACGCCGGCACGGAGCGGGCGGTGGCAGAACCCCCGCGAGTGGGGAGATACCCCCGGCTCCCTGCTTGTCCGAGGCTGGTCCGGCCGCCCGCCGTCGGGCTAGCTTATAACGGGTCTCGACATCGATCGTGAGGTGCCGGTGAGTGGCGCCTCAGCGCGGTCGGGCGCCCAGCAACTCCCGCGCGAGGGACCGCGCCACTCCGAGGGGCTCGCGGCTCCGGCGCATCGCCGCCGTCGCGGCGGCGCCCTCGAGCAACAGGAGCAGCCGCCCCGCGAGGGTCCGAGGTTCGTCGAAACCGGCCTCTTCCGCCAGGACGGCCAGGTGCTCCTCGACCCCCTCCTTGTGCCGCCGGGCGACGGCACGGACCGGGTGGTCCGGGTCGGGGATCTCGGCCGCGGCGTTGGCGAACGCGCAGCCCCGGAAATCCTCCCCGACCAACCACTCTTCGTACGCCTCGAAGACGGCCAGGAGCTTCTCCCTGGGCTCAGCCCCGTCTTCGGTCGCCTCGCGCAGGTACGCTTTCCACTTCTCGTCCCGGCGGCGCAGGTACTCGGCGACGAGCCCGTCCTTGCCCCCGAAGCGGTTGTAGAGCGTCCTCTTGGAGACCCCGGCCCTCTCCGAGACCGTGTCCACCCCGACGGCCCTTATGCCCTCCCGGTAGAACAGGTCGGAAGCCGCCTCCAGGAGCCGCTCCGCCCCCGGCCTCCTGCGCGACGAACGCCCTTCCCCGTCTGCCCTCTGCTCCATCGCCCGATCCTCACACCCCGCCTCCACGACCCCTTGATTATACAGGTCTGTGTACCTATACTCTTCGCCAAACTACACAGATCTGTGTAGATAGGATCGGAGGATCGGGGAGATGATGTGGGTGGACGGGGCGTTTCGGTGGCTAGTTGGGAGCGCGGGGAGGTTCGTCCGCTTCGCCCGCGAGGTGGACCGCGGCATCGCCGTAGGACGCGGGTACGCGCCGGTCGGTAAGAGCACCCGAACGGGGAGCATCGCGTCCCGAAACCGCGGGGTCGATGGGTGCGAGGCGCGCGCGGCGCGCGGCCGGGTACGGGCTCACAGGACAGGGAGGCGGGGCGCCGGTGGGCGGGCCTGAGCCCCGCGCGGGAGAGGGGATCGCCTGGTTGGTGGCGCCGGGGCTGGCCCTGATCGCCGTTACCTACGGCCTCGCCCGTTTCGGGTACGGCCTCTTCCTGCCGGAGATGCGTGAGGCCTTCGGCCTCTCTTCGTCGCTGCTCGGGGCGATCGGGGCCGGGTCTTACGTCGCGTACTGCGTCGCGGTGGTCGTCTCGCTCCTCTACACCTCGAGGACGGGGCCGCGCCTGATGGCGGTCGTCGCGGGCGCGGCTGCGGTCGTTGGCACGGCCGCCGTGGCCGCGGCGCCCGCGGCGTGGGTGCTGGCGCTGGGGATACTGGTGGCCGGTGCCAGCACGGGGCTCGTCTCCCCGCCGATGGCGGAGGCCGTCGCGCGTTCCATACCCGACGGCCTGCAGGACAGGGCCAACGCCCTCATCAACAGCGGAACCGGAGTGGGAGTAGCGCTCTCCGGACCGGCGGCGCTGCTCCTGAGCGGGCAGTGGAGGATAGCCTGGGCGGCGTTCGCGCTCGTGGGGCTCGCCGTCCTGGCGTGGAACGCCGCCGCGATGCCCCGCAAGGCTGTGGCAGTTCGGGACGAGGACGAAAGCGGTGGACACTACAAAGAGCCTGGCGGGGCGGCCGGCGGTTCGGGGGGGATGCGCCCGTCCCTCTCTTACCTGGCGGGCGTCCGCGTCCGCCCGTACTCGGTGCCGCTCTTCACCGCCGCCTTCGGCCTAGGCTTCGCCAGCGCCGCGTACTGGACCTTTTCGCGCGACCTCGTGGTGCAGGCGGGGGGGCTCGGACAGGTGGGCTCCACCCTCTTCTGGACGGTCATAGGTATCTCCGGGCTCGCCGGCGGCGCCGCGGGGGACCTGGTGGAACGTTTCGGGCTCGCGGCCGTCTTACGCGCCGCGCTCGTTTCGATGGCCGGCTCGATGGCGCTGCTCGCCTCGGCCCCCGGCGTGCTCCCTTCGGCCTACGCCAGCGCGGCGCTCTTCGGTTCGACCTACATCCTTCTCACCGGCGTGATCCTGGTGTGGTCGGTCGGCGTTTTTTGGGAGAGACCGTCCGTTGGGCTCGGAGCCGGGTTCCTCCTGATCGCGTTGGGGCAGGCGGTTGGTTCTCCCGCGGCCGGGGCCCTGGCCGGAGCGACGAGCCCGACGGTCGCCTTCTTCTCGTTCGCGGGCGCGGCCGTTCTCACCGCCCTCGTGAGGCCGCGCCGCGACCCACAGGGTAGAGACGCATGACTTCGGGTGAACTATGCGTTGGAGGCGCGACCGCCCCCTTTTCTGGAATCCGATGAGGTCCACGGAGCCTGCCGAGCGGGACATTCTATGGGTCCGACGGGACCGCTAGGCGTTCGAGACGTCGCGGATACGGTCGAGCTCGAGCCGCGCCTGGCGAAGCCCGGCCTCGTACGCCTCGCCGGCCCCTCCGGTGTCCGAGTGGCCGGCGTCTTCGCCGCTGAGAGCGAGGAACTCCCGCCCGGCTCGATCACCGCCACGGCCTCCCCGCCTTCGCGCACCGCGTCCAGCTCGGCCCGCTGGGAGGCCACCCAGGCCGCGAACTTCGGGTCGTCCACGTCTTCCGGCAGGGTCAGCGGGAGGCACGAGACGGCCACGACCCGGTCGTGCCCTGCGGCGAGGTCGGCGTTGAGGTTGGTGCGCAAACTGCCGTCCATATAGCGCCGGCCGCCGATCGTCACCGGGGGGAGGGTCAGGGCCTCGGCGTCCCAGACCCGCAGCTTCCCGGTCTCTACGTCGACTGCCGTGCACGCGTAGTTGTCCGGTCAGCCCCGGGCGGCCAGCCGGGGGGCGATCCCGACAAACCGCTCCTCGGAGACGGTCGTCGCCTCGACCGCCAGCCGTCCCGCCTCCGGCGATTCGCTCGCCGCCGCCTCCGCCATCGCGTCGAGCAGCGCCTGGAACCGAAACTCCATCCCGGCTTCGTCTAGTAGGACGCCCAAGGCGGCGACGATGTCCAGCACGTCGGCCGGTTCCAGGCCGAGGGCCAGGTGGGCGCCGACCATCGAGCCGGCGGAGGTCCCGACGATCAGGTCCGTGTCGCCGAAGGCGACACCACCCTCGGCGAACCCAGCCGCGAGGCCGGCCTCCCGGCCGATCCCTAGTCCCCGCCGCCGCTCAGCACGAGGGCGCGGGTCGCGGAGCGACCGTTCTCCCGGCTTGCGGAACGAGAATCCACAACGGTACCTCCTGGGTGTGGTCTGGACGTGTGGTCGATGAAGTGGCGACCGCCTGGGGGGACGCGCTACTCGGCGGTCCTCGTCATTGAACCCGCGACCAGCACCGCCCGCCTCCGGCTCAGAACTCGACTCAGGGCCGCCATCACGCGGTTCAGACGGCCGGAGACGACGCTGGGCGGCGGCGTGCGGCGGTCGAGCGCCCGCAACGCCGTCGCCACGACATCCTCCGGCCCCTGGAAGGTGAGGGCGCGCTCCGTGGTATCTGCCCCGGTGACGTCGTTGAACTCGGTGCGGGTGGCTCCTGGAGATAGCAGGAGCACCCGCAGCCCCGTGCCCAAAGACTCCTGCCACAAGGCCTCGGTGAAGCTCAGGACAAACGCTTTGCTCGCCGCGTAGACGGCCATGTTCGGGATGGGCTGGTACGCCGCCATGCTCGCGACGTTGATCAGCACCCCGGTACCAGCCTCGCGCAGCCGCCCGACGAACGCCCGGCTGATGTCCACGACGCTCGCGACGTTCACGCCGATCTCTTGCTGAAGACGATCGGGATCCTCCTCGTGGAACGGCCCGAAGGTGCCGAAGCCCGCGTTGTTGACGAGGCTGGTGACCTCGAGCCCGCGCCGGTCTACCTCCTCGACGAGCGTCCGGCCCGCGCCGGGGAGGCTCAGATCTAAGGGTATCGCCGTGGCCTGGATACCGTGGGCGGCCGCCAACTCGGCGGCCAGCTTCTCCAGCCGGTCCAGACGTCGGGCTACGAGCACGACGTCCGAACCCCGCCTCGCGAACTCGCGGGCGAACTCGACCCCGATGCCGGAGCTGGCGCCGGTGACGATGGTGGTCTGCCCGCGGTAGTCGACTGCGCTCATGGCTCCTCCAAATTCGGTGGATAGGTCTCTGTTCTGCACTTTACGACGTTTATGTCACTTGGTGCCATCACAGTATCGCACTCATGGCACCAAGTGTCAATCTGGTACTGCGTGCAGGTTGTGGTAAGCTGTTCTCCATGAATATTCGCGATGAGGGCTCTCCGGGGCTACGGGAGCGTACCCGGCGGGTGGTGCAGGCCGAGATCGGCGAGGTGGCCATGCGTCTGTTCCTGGAGCGGGGCTTCGACGCCACCACCATGGAGCAGATCGCCAACGAGGCCGGCATCTCGCGCCGCTCCCTGTTCCGCTACTTCGGCACGAAGGAGGACATCGTCCTGGGCAACCTCGTCGAGGCGGGGCTGGCCGTCAGGGACGCCCTGGAGGCCCGGCCCGAGGGTGAGCCCCCGTGGGAGGCGCTGCGTGCGGCCATCGAGTCGCTCGCCCTCGACCCCGGGTACTCGCCCGAGAGGAACCTGGCGATCTCGAAGATGCTCTACGGGACCCCTTCGCTGCGCGTCGCCCACCTCGAGAAGCAGCTCAGGTGGCAGGAGCTCCTCGTGCCGAACATCCAGATGCGCCTGGGCGCCGAGACCGATGACGCGTCCGACACGCGGGCCCGGGCGATCGTAGCCTGCACGCTTACGTGCCTCGACGTCGCGGTCGAGGCCTGGACCCTGAGCGGCGGCGAGGAGGACCTCGAACGGCTCTACGACCGGGCGGTCGCCGCGGTCCGCGGTTAGCGGGACCCGGATGGGCGCCGTATGAGCGAGGGGTGCGCACTGCGTCGTCTTCGAAGGCATGAGCGCCGCATGGCTGAGGCGCGGCGCCTACTGGTCGAAACGGACCTTCCCGTGGAGGAGGTCGGCAGGAGGGTCGGGTACAGGGACACGGGCTACTTCGCGAGCATGTTCCGGCGTGCACAGGGCGTCACCCCGCTCGACTGCTGGTGCCTGACGTACCAGGCCGACTTCACCGGCCACCCCGCGGCCTCGGTGCCGGCGGGATTCACGCGAGGAGGCTCGCCGGTCGGGATGCGGCTGATCGGACGCGGGTTCGACGAGGCGGCGGTTCCCGTGGCGGGTGCAAACGTCCCCCAGGGCGTCTTCGACGTGGACGAGGAGAGCTGGGACGCCGTGATCGACACGAACCTCAAGGGCAGCTTCTTTGCCGCCCAAGCCGTGGCAAGGCACATGGTCGAGCGCGGAGGTGGCGGGCGCATCATCAACGTCGGCTCTCAGGCCGGGGTGGTCGGCATCGAGGAGCGCTCCACAGGAGCAGGCCCCTTAACAACGCTCCAGACGACGGCTGACAGCGGTTGCTAGCGAACGACCAACGCAAAGGATTCAGGTAGCATGCCGGATATATACGATAGGCGAAAACGCTCCGCCCTTATGGCGGGCGTTCGAACTCGGGACACAAAACCGGAGATGATTGTGAGAAAGGTTCTGCACCGATTGGAGTACCGGTTCAGACTCTATCGCCGAGATTTTCCCGGTCGTCCAGATATCGTCTTGCCCAGGTACAAGGCGGCCGTCTTTGTAAATGGTTGCTTTTGGCATCAGCATGAAGGTCGCAAGAAGGCAGGGCGCCTTGAGTCCAACCGAGAGTTTTGGGACTCGAAGCTAGACGCAAATTTGCGCAGGGATCGGCGCAATCGAATCGACCTTGAAGAGCTGGGCTGGGGCGTGCATGTTGTTTGGGAGTGCGAGACGTTTCGTATGGAAGAGATGTCTGAGAAGCTGTTGAGGTGGCTCCAAGAGAGAGGCCCGCACCCAGAAGCCGGAACGAACCGAAATGTCGGATGACCCTCTAGTAACTCGAATGCCGGCGGGAAAACGTAACATACGTCGGATGCATAGAGGCAGAACGAGGTCCCCGTATGGGTGGCGCTGGGAAAAGACCAGAATGTCCGATTTGAGATCGGCTGTCTGTTACGGTTCGCCGCACGGGCCCGCACGCGGGAGCGGCGGATGATCGGGGCGGTGGCGGCGGTGCTCTTGCTGCTGCTCGTTCTGGTGCTCGTCCCGCTGCGGTTCGCCCGCGCCCTGCGCCGCTCCCTCCGTGACCCGGAGTTCCGGGGGCTCTTCGTGCTGGTGCTCGTCACCCTCGCCGCCGGGACGCTCTTCTACTGGCAGATCGAGGGTTGGAGCCTGCTCGACGCCTTCTACTTCAGCTCCATCACCCTTACCACCGTCGGCTACGGCGACCTTACCCCCGAGACCGTCGCCGGCAAGCTCTTCACCGTCTTCTACATCTTTACCGGCATCGGCCTGATCGTCGCCTTTCTCAACGCCGTCGCCCGTACCGCCGTCGAGCAACGCGAAGAGAGGCGCGGCCTCCTCGGCCGCCGCAACCGCCCGCCGGAGAACCAGTAGCGACCGGAGATGGCACCGTCATAGTACGGATTGCGCCACAGGATCTCCGGCCAAGTTTTGATCACTCTATCCCCCGGCTCGGACTCTCTCGGCCACATCCCGGATGGCGTCGGCCACCTGCCAGGCGTATTCCCTGGCGGTGACGATGCTCAGGTGGTCGGCCCCCCGCACGATGCGGTGCTCTCCCCGCGGGGAGAGGTCCCCGGCCATCTCCCCGTGCATCCTGGTGAACGAGCGCCGGTCCGCCGGGGGGAAGTTCATCGTGTCCGGCTCGCCGGCGCTTAGGACGACGAGCGGCCCGTTGTCGAGGTGCTCGCCGTCGCGCAGCATCGGCGCTGCGCTCTCGGCGAGGCGGATGTCGTCCCACTGGCCCTCGTAGAGCTTCTCGGAGGCGACGTACGCCCTCCCCTCGCCCTCCTGCCGGGCCGGCAACTGCCCGGCGTAGTCCCCGAGCGGGTCCAGGAGCCGGACGACGCCCGCCCTCGCGGCGACGCCCTGCAGCCTGACGATGAGCGGGGGCCCGGACGGCACGGTCGCCTCCGGGAAGTCTTCGGGGAAGTCCTCGTGCAGGGAGAGGTTTCTCGGGTCTACAAGAACGGCACCCGCAACCTCGCCAGGGTAGGCCTCGGCGAACGCGCGGGCCGTGAGACTACCCATCGAATGACCCACGATCACATACGGACCGTCCACCCCCGCCACGTCCAGGGCCTCGCGCAGGTCCTCGACGAAACGTTCGGCGTCGAGGGGCGCTGGTGGGGCCTCGCTCCAGCCGTTCCCGGGACGGTCGTAGGCAACCACCCGGAAGCTCTTCGCGACCTCGGGCTGCACCCAACCCCACTGGAAGGCGGCGCTCTGGGAGCCGGCGTCGAGGAGCACCGTCGGGACGCCGTCGCCCCCCTCGCCCGAGATGTCCAAATGAAGACGGTAGCCGCCGACGTCCACCATCTCCCCCGGGGGCGGGTAGCGGCGGCCGTCGATCTCCGCGGCCACCACCTGGTAGACGACGCCGAGGGCCAGCAACAGGACGAGCCCCACGAATAGCGAGACGCCCCCAACCCGGGCCCAGCGCGCCGCACCACGATTTCCTCGTCTCTTGACCATGACGCGCCTACCTCCCCGGTAACCGAAATTTCCGTGCCCGCACGATACCCCTGGCGGGTATACCGGGAATCGGCCCGAAGTCTGATTTCGGATGGGCCGGGCGGAGTATCTACAGGACTGTGGGAGGAGATGATCTCTGGTGGATTGAATTAAACGGAGCCCGCGCCACTGGTCGCCGACGCCCCCGACCGCCACTACCTGAACGTGGGCCGCATAGCCACCGTGGCTGGCGTCGCCCTGAGCGTGCTCGCCGCGTACCTGGTGCTCGGCTTCGCGAGCATCATCGACTACGTTCAGCTCCTGCACGGCATCTTCCTGGCGCCGCTCTTCGGGACGTTCCTGCTCGGCATGTTCTGGCGCCGCTCGACGGGCTGGGGCGGCTTCTTCGGCCTCGTCTCGGGGACGGTGACCGGCGTGGTCCTCTACCTCATCTCGCTCGACAGCTCGGTCGGCGCCTCTATGTACCGGGCCATCTGGGCCTGGCTCGTGTGCGTCGGCGTGACGATAGCGGTCTCCCTCGTCACCCAGCCCAAGCCCGACGCCGAGCTGCGCGGCATCGTGTGGGGCCTGACCGAGCAGAAGGAGGTCAGGGAGGAGGCCTGGTACAAGAAGCCCTGGATCCTCGCGGTCATCGTGCTCGCCATGACCCTGGTCCTGAATATCTATTTTTGGTAGGAGGGTTTGCAAGGAGAGGAGATCGGTACGGGAGGCTTTGAGGTTCTAGGTTTTAGGGGTGCGTTTGCGGTGCTCGTCGGAGGGACGGTTGTCGACGGTATCCTCCACCCTAGGACCTAGAGCCTAGAACCTACACTCAGGAGGAGAGCATGTCCGAACACCGCGAGGAACGCAACGAGTACGGCGAAGAGGAGAGGGTGGCCGAGCACACCGGCACGAACCACTCCATGGCGATAGGCTTCTACATCGCGGCCATCGTGCTTATCTTCGGCGTCACGCTAGTCCTGGCCGGCCTGATCTCCTCCGGGCAGGCCGCCCAGGGGAACGTCGGATTCAACATCAACTTCTGGTGGGGCCTCGTGATGGTCGTCTCTGGGTGCGTGATCCTGGGCATGACCCTCGCCTCCCCCCGCCGCCGCGCCGAAAGGGCCGCCAGAGGCAGCTAACCGAGATGGCCCGCGAAGGGGCCGTACTACCCGTTACGCCCCCCGTCCCCGCGCACGACGAGGACGGGGTTATGGGCGTGGCGGACCACCGATTCGGAGACGCTCCCCATCAGGGCCCGCCGCACGCCGCCGAGGCCCCGGCTGCCGAGGACGGTCAGGTCGGCGTGGAGTTCCTCGGCGAGCTTGACGATCACTGCCGGCGCGTTCCCGGACGCGAGGCGCACCCCCCCGACCCGGCCGCCGGCGGAGGAGATCTTCTCTGCCTGCCGCCCGAGAAACTCGCGGGCCTCCCTCTCGACCCGCTCTAGCAGGGAGCCCTTCACGTCGACGGGGTAGAAGTGGGGACCGTACATCCGCTCGGGGGAGGGCAGCACGTGGGCCACGTGGACCTCAGCGCCCGTCTTCTCGGAGAGTTCGGCCGCGGCCTGGCGGGCCAGGCGCGACTCGGCCGAGCCGTCCACGGCGAGCAGGATCCTGGCCGGAAGGGTATCCCCGCCGTCGCGCACGACGAGCACCGGGCCGTGGGCGTGTCGGACGACGCTGCTCGAGACGCTGCCCACGAGCAGTCGCCTGACGGGACCTAGACCCCGGCTGCCCAGGACGATCAGGCCCGCCCCTATCTCCTCGGCCAGATGCGAGATCTCCACGTCCGGGTGCCCGACGTGGGCGTGCGACCCCGCGACCTCGCACGTGAGACCTATCTTCTCGACCTCGGCCGCGACCTTCTCGCGCGCCCCCTGGTATGCCTCCTGCCGCACCTCGTCGCGCATCTCCGGGTAGTAGATGGTCGCCTCGGAGAGGGAGTAGGGGTGGGGCAGGGGCTCCACGTAGACTACGTGAAGCTCGGAGCCTGTCTTCCCCGAGAGCGCCGCGGCCATCCGCGCGGCGTGGGCCGACTCCTCCGATCCATCCGTCGCCAGCAGTATCTTCGTCGGGAACATCGCTCTCCTCCTTACGGTCCTTGCTCGCCTCTCTCTTCAACCGAAACCAGGAGCTACCATCCGGGCCACGCCGCGGGCCCGGCCCCGTGGAACGTCACTCGGTACCTGCGTGACGGCGGGTAGAGGTTCACTACGAACGTCTCAGGGGAGATGCGGAGGTCCGGGCCGACGAACACGACGTCCCCCGTGCGGGCCTCGATCCGGGCCCGCACAACCCGCGGAAGATCGACTGTCGGCGTGCCACCGACCATGGTTGCATTATAAGATATTGAACTAAAAATAGCAAGCTCTTTCGGGCTGTCGGGTGGGGAAGGGGCAGACCGGAACGATGGAGCTACGCGACCTCATACGGTGGCTTCGTCGGGTAGAACCGTCCGGGCTCCGGCGACACGACAGAAACACCTCTGGTTTGCATTCGAAGGGTTACCAACGCCATGTATGATTGCTGGGTTGTCGGAGGAGGAAGGATCTCGTGGAGACATGTAAATGATCGGCGGAAGGACGAAGCTGCTGGCCCTGATCGGGGACCCGGTCGGCCACAGCCTGAGCCCGGCGATGCACAATGCCTCGTTTGCGGCCGACGGCCTGGACTTCGTCTACGTGGCCCTGAAGGTGGGGGCGGACGACCTGCCGGAGGCTGTACGCGGCGCGGCCGCGCTCGGGCTCCGGGGCTTCAACGTCACCATGCCCCACAAGCGGGCGATGGTCCCGCTAGTAGACCAGTTGGACGAGGGGGCCAGGATCTCCGGCGCCGTCAACACCGTGGTGATCGAGGACCGAAGGCTCCGCGGCTTCAACACCGACGGTCCCGGCATGATCGAAGCTTGCAGGGAGGCCGGAATCGCTCTCAAGGACCAGCGGGTCCTGCTCCTTGGCGCCGGGGGCGCGGCGGCCTCCGTCGCCGCCGCGTTCTGCGACGAGGGTATCGGGGAACTGCGCATCGTCAACCGCAACGTCGAGCACGCTGGTGCTCTGGAGGACAAACTGCGCGAGGCTGGCAAGGAGGTGGAGATAGAGGTCTACCCGACCGAGGCTCTAGACGGCACCGTCCGCGCGCCGATAGTGGTGAACACCACGCCCCTCGGGATGTGGGACGATGATCCGCTGCCGTTGCCCCCGGAGTACCTGGACGGAGACGTGACGCTCGTGGACGCGGTCTACCGTCCCGGCGCCCAGACGGCGCTCGTCCGGCGGGCCCGCGAGCGGGGCGCGACCGTCGTTACCGGCAGGCGGATGCTGCTCTACCAGGGCGTCCTGGCCCAGAGGCTGTGGACCGGCCGCCAGCCCAACGTCGCCGCGATGGACGACGCCCTCTCGTAGGGCGGTTGGCCCCGGACGGTCACCCGAGCCCGAGGGACGCCATCAGCTCCTTTGCTGCTGCTGCGCCGGCGCGGTTCGCGCCGATGGTGGATGCGGAGGGACCGTAGCCGACCAGGTGAATCCTCGGGTCCTTCGCGACCTGTGTGGCCAGCCTTCCGGTCATCGTTATGCCGCCGCCCGGTTCGCGGGGTACGAGCGGGGCGAGGTGGTCGAGGGAGCTTCGGAAGCCGGTGCACCATAGGATGACGTCGGCGCGGAGGACGGTACCGTCGGGCCAGCGGACGCCGTCTTCGAGGATCTCATCGAACATCGGCAGCCGGTCCAGCACCCCCCGGGCCCGCATGGCCTCGATGGCGGGCGTGAGGGGCAACCCCGTTACCGAGACGACGGAGTCGGGCGGCAGGCCGCGGCGCACCCGGTCTTCGACCAGCGCCACGGCGGCCCGGCCGCGCTCGGTGGTGAAGGGCCCCGCGCGGAACTCCGGCGGCCTCCGGGTCACCCAGGTCGTCGTGGTGACGCGCGAGACCTCGTCTAGCAACTGTATCGCCGAGATGCCGCCGCCGACGACGATCACGTGCCGGCCGACGAACTCCTCGGCCGTCCGGTAGTCCTTCGTGTGTAGTTGCCTGCCCTTGAACAAGTCCGCGCCAGGGTAATCTGGAATATACGCGGACTCCCACGTGCCGGTGGCGTTGATCACCCCGCGCGCCGAGAAGTTGCCCCGGTCCGTCTCGATCCTCAACCGCCCGCCGCGTTCGCAGACGACCGATACCTTCACCGGCCGATAAACCTGGAGGTCGAAAGCCTCCTCGTAGGCCGCGAAGTACCGCGGCACCGCGACGCTCGCCTCGACCTCCGTGGCATCTGTATCCACCGTGTCGGCGAAACTCATCCCGGGCAGGTCGTGGATGCGGTTGACGGTGCTCAGCTTCAGCGAGGGCCAGCGGAACTGCCAGGCGCCGCCCGCCCGCGGCGACTGGTCGAGCACGACGAACCCCCGGCCCGGCGCCAACCCGCGCTTTTTGAGGTGGTACGCTGAGGACAGGCCGGCCTGACCGGCCCCGATGACCACGACGTCGGTCTTGAGCGCGAGACGCGGGGCCCGCGCCGAGGTAGGCTGGAACGGCCTCGGGATACTGGGGTCGTCTGGGAAAGCTTCCGTGCTCATCGTCCCGCGTATTCTATAGCGGCGGCCCGTGAGATCTGGGCGCCTCCGCCGCGCCCGGTGAGGACGGGAAGGGTCCCGGGCACCGCTCTATGACGCCAGACAAGCGTGCCGGATGATCGTTCGCTACCTGGGTACGGTCGAGTTCTGTGGGCCCTGCTTGTCGACGACGAGGACCGGGCGATCCGCTCTACGTAGGATCCTGGTGGAGAGGCCGAGCCCGAAGATGCGCACGAACCACGGGCGGCGGCGTTCGCCCGTTACGATCAGGCCCGCGTCGATCTCGCGTCCGAGCTGTATCACCTCCCGCTCAGCGCTCCCCTCCCTGTAGTGGGAGACCGCCACGCTCCCCCCGAGATCTTCCACGCGCCTGACCTGGCGCTCCAGCAGCCTGAGGCCTTCCAAACGCTTCTGCTCCAGATAGGCCTCGTTCCGCTCCCTCGCCGTGAACTTGGGATAGGGCAACTCCGGCGCGGTGGACACCACGAACACCACCTGCAACTCCGAGCCGGTGCCGTTCGCCAACTCCACCGCCGCCTCTACCGCCGGGTACGCCTCATCGGAGGCGTCCGTCGCAACCAGTATCTTTGTCGGGAACATAAGACTTCCTCACTAGATGCAAAATACATCTAGAGACTATGACCCCGAAAGGTATCTTGCAAACGCCCCGTGTGAACCCGACCACCGGCGGTCGGGGGGTCAATTGGACATGGACATCGACAACGGCCAGAATGGCGGAGGGGGGAGTACAGGAAGAGGGGTTGGGTACCCGGCGGATCTGGCGAACGAAGGCCGGACTGATCGGTTCGGGAGAGGGGCGTGGAGGGATGTCTACGGGCGTGGGCGCTGCGGGCGGGTCGGCGGGGCGGTGGGTCGCGGGCCTCTGCTGGACGGCGGTGGCCTTGGACGGGTTCGACCTGGTGGTCCTCGGGGCGGTGACGCCGGCGCTCCTCGAGTACGAGGCGTGGGGGCTTACGGCGCCGCAGGTGGGTGCGATCACCTCCTACGGTCTCATCGGCATGATGATCGGGGCTCTGGGCATCGGCACCCTGGCGGACGTGATCGGACGCCGCATGTGCATCCTCGTTAGCGTCGTCAGCTTCTCGGTCTTTACAGCGCTCCTCGCCGTCGCGCCCTCGCCGGAGGTCTTCGGGGTGCTGCGCTTTCTGGCCGGGCTCGGCCTGGGCGGCCTGATCCCGACGGCCGCGACCCTCGTCTCCGAGTACGCCCGCACGCGGCGCGGCAGCTCTTCCATAACCTTCATGATGACCGGCTACCACGTCGGCGGCGTGCTGACGGCCCTGTTCGCTATCCCCATCCTCCCCCTGCTCGGCTGGCGGACGATGTTCGTCATAGGCGCCCTGCCGGCCCTCGTGCTGGTGCCGCTCATGGTGAAGAACCTGCCGGAATCCCCGAGCTTCCTCGTCGCCCGCGGCCGGAGGGATGAGGCCGAAAGGTTGGCCGTCCGGTACGGGATCTCCCTCGAACCGGAAGAGGTCCGCGAGGTCGCGGCGGAGGAGCGGACGTCCGAGGGCACCGGCCTCGGGGCCGTGAAGACGCTCTTCTCCGGCGGGTACGTGCTCGGCACGCTGGCGTTCTCGGTCGCGTCGTTCATGGGCCTGCTTCTCGTGTACGGGCTCAACCAGTGGCTGCCGACGATCATGCGCGACGCCGGCTACGCCCTGGGCGCCGCCCTCGCCTTCCTGCTGGTCCTGAACCTCGGGGCCGTGGCCGGCCTGCTCCTGGCCGGCCCCGTCGCGGACCGCTACGGCTCGAAGGTCGCCTGCGCCGGCTGGTTCGCCCTGGCGGCGGTGTTCCTGTTCTTGCTGAGTGTCCAGATGCCGCTCCCGCTGACCTACCTCGCCGTGTTCGTCACGGGGTTCTTCGTCTTTAGCGCGCAGGTTCTGCTCTACGCCTACGTCAGCCGGCACTACCCGACGAGCGGGAGGGGAACCGCCCTAGGCTGGGCCGCCGGGATCGGGCGCATAGGCGCGATCTGCGGCCCCATCCTCGGCGGCCTGCTCCTCGGCGCCGGGCTCGCCGTGCCGTGGGGCTTCTACGCCTTCGCCCTCGTCGGATTGCTCGGAGCCATATTCATCTTTGTGGTGCCGAGGTCTCCGGCGGACGATGCCAGGAGGACGGGGGTATCCCCCGAGGCGGCGACGCGTTAGATTGGTCCCGGGGATGGTCTTCTGGAAGGAGCACTCGTGCGGACTCGGGTAGGGATCATCGGCGGCGGGCCGGCGGGGCTGCTGCTCTCACACCTCCTGCACCTGCAAGGTATCGAGTCCGTGGTGCTGGAGGCGCGCAGCAGGGAGGACCTCGAGGCGGAGATCCGGGCCGGCGTCCTCGAGCACGGCACGACGGAGCTGCTGGTAGAGACCGGCGTCGGCGACAGGATGAGGAGAGAGGGCGCCGTCCACCACGGCGTCAACCTCCAGTTCGACGGCCGCCGCGAACGCGTCGACCTCGAAGGGCTGACGGGCAAGACCATCACCCTCTACGGCCAGCACGAGGTCGTAAAAGACCTCGTACAGGCCCGGCTACAAGCCGGCGGCGAGGTCCTCTTCGGGGCCAGGGGCGTCGAGCTTCGGGACCTCGAATCCGACGAGCCGAAGGTGCGCTTTCTCAAGGAGGGCGAGGAGCACGAGCTTCGGTGCGACTTCGTCGTTGGCACCGACGGGTTCCACGGGGTGTCGCGCAAGGCTCTACCCGACGGGGTCGGGAACGAGTACGAGCGGCGGTACCCGTTCGGGTGGTTCGGGATTCTGGTAAAAGGTCCGCCTTCGACCGAAGAGCTCATCTACGCGCTCCACGACCGGGGGTTCGCGCTCGTCAGCACCCGCTCGCCCGAGATACAGCGCCTCTACTTCCAGTGCGACCCGAGCGACGAGGCGGGGAACTGGTCCGACGACAGGATCTGGGCTGAGATGCACGCCCGCCTGGATACCGACGACGGCTGGACGGTGAACGAGGGCGAGATCGTCCAGAAGAGCGTCGTCCAGATGCGCTCCTTCGTCTGCGAGCCCATGCGCCACGGCCGCCTCTTCCTCGCCGGCGACGCCGCCCACATCGTCCCACCTACCGGCGCCAAGGGCATGAACCTCGCCGTCGCCGACGTGCGCGTCCTCTCCAGGGGGCTGACGGAGTTCTACGCGTCGGGGGGGATGGATCTTCTCGAACGCTACTCCGAGACCTGCCTGCGGCGAGTGTGGAAGGCGAGCCGGTTCTCCTGGTGGATGACCTCGATGCTGCACCGCTTCGACGGGGACAACGCCTTCCAGTACAGGATGCAGGTCGCCGAGCTCGACTACGTCACCGGCTCGCGGGCCGCAGCAACCTCGCTCGCCGAGAACTACGTGGGCCTGCCGATGGAGGGGTTCGAGGCTCAGACGAGGGAGCGGGTATCGCAGGGCGCGTCCTCCTGACCGGCGGGCAAGGAAAACAGGCGAGAGGGGTTAGCAGATGAAGGCAACGGCGGCGGTCGTTTGGGAGAAGGAGCAGGGCTTCTCGGTGGAGGAGGTGGAGGTAGACGAGCCGCGGGCGGGGGAGGTGCTCGTCCGGATCGTCGGGGTCGGGGTCTGCCACACGGACCTGATCGTGCGTGACCAGTGGTACCCGGTGCCCCTCCCCGCCGTCCTCGGCCACGAGGGCTCGGGCGTCGTGGAGAGCGTGGGCCCCGGCGTCGAGAAGGTCAAACCCGGCGACCACGTCGTCCTGAGCTTCGACCACTGCGGCCACTGCGCCAACTGCCTTAAGGGGAGGCCTTCGTACTGCGCCACCTTCTTCGAGCGCAATTTCGGCGGAGGGCGCATGGACGGCTCGACCGCGCTGGATAAGGACGGCCAGGCCCTGCACAGCCACTTCTTCGGCCAGTCCTCGTTCGCGACCTACGCGCTTGCCTCGCAGAACAGCGTCGTCAAGGTGCCCGACGACGCGCCGCTCGAGTCGCTCGGACCTTTAGGCTGCGGGGTTCAGACCGGGGCGGGGGCCGTGCTGAACTCGCTCAAGCCCGAGCCCGGCTCCAGCATCGCCGTCTTCGGGACCGGGGCCGTCGGCATCAGCGCGATCCTGGCCGCCGTGGCCGCCGGCTGCACGACCATCGTCGGCGTCGACGTGAAGCCCGAGCGGCTTGAGCTTGCCCGCGAGCTGGGTGCTACGCACGTGGTCAACGGCGCGGAGGTGGACACCGTCGAGGAGGTAGGCCGGGTCACCGGCGGCGGACCCGCCTACGCGCTGGAGACGACCGGCGTGCCGGGCGTGCTGCGCCAGGCCGTGGACGCGCTGGCGCCGCTCGGAACCTGCGGCATCGTCGGGGCGCCCCCGGTCGGGACCGAGGTCTCGCTGGATTGGAACGGCGTCATGATCCCCGGCAAGACCGTGCGCGGCGTTATAGAAGGAGACGCCGTCCCGGACGTCTTTATCCCGCTGCTCATCGAGCTAAATCGGCGGGGCCGGTTCCCGTTCGAGCGCCTGATCGGGTACTACGACCTCGACGAGATCAACAGGGCCGCCGGGGACGCCGAGGGCGGCGGCACGCTCAAGCCCGTCCTTAAGACCGGTTGAGGAACGCACCAGAGAAGGAGACCATCGGTTGGCTGAGGTAACAGACCTGCGCGAAGCAGTCGCCGGGCTCGTGCACGACGGGGACGCGGTAGCACTCGAGGGCTTCACGCACCTCATACCGACGGCCGCGGCGCACGAGATCATCCGCCAGGGGCGAAAGGACCTGACCCTCATCAGGATGACGCCAGACCTGATCTACGACCAGATGATCGGGATGGGCTGCGCGCGGAAGCTCGTCTTCTCCTGGGGCGGCAACCCCGGCGTGGGCTCGTTGCACAGGTTTAGAGACGCCATCGAAAATGACTGGCCCGTTCCTCTGGAGATAGAAGAACACTCGCACGCGGGCATGGCCAACCGCTACGTCGCGGGTGCCTCCAACCTCCCGTTCGCGGTCCTGCGCGGCTACGTCGGCACGGACCTTCCGAAAGTAACCTCGACCATCGCCCCGGTTACTTGCCCGTTCACGGGCGAGGAGCTGATGGCGGTCCCGGCTCTGAACCCGGACGTCTCCATCATCCACGCCCAGCAGGCGGACAGCCGGGGGAACGTGGCGATCTGGGGCATCTCCGGCATCCAGAAGGAGGCCGCGCTCTCCGCCCGCCGGGCCATCGCCACGGTCGAGGAGGTCGTGGAAGAGCTCACGCCGCACCCGTTCCAGATCGTGCTTCCCGCCGTAGTCTTCGACGCGGTGGCGGTCGAGCCGAAGGGCGCGCACCCTTCCTACGCCGACGGCTACTATGACAGGGACAACGTCTTCTACGAGGCTTGGGACCCGATAGGGCGTGACCGGGAAGCGTTCCGCTCCTGGATGGAGCAGCACGTCCTCGGCACGGAGAACTTCGGCGAGTACTTCAGGAGCGTCCGGGGTGAAGGGATGGTCGCGAAGTGACGGCCAACAGGGGGATGGGCGAAGCCGCGGCCCCATACACCGCGGACGAGATGATGACCGTGGCCGCCTCCCGCGAGCTGCGGGACGGCGCTGTCTGCTTTGTCGGCATCGGGCTGCCGAGTGAGGCGGCGAACCTTGCTCGCGCCACGCACGCGCCCGGGTGCGTGCTTATCTACGAGTCAGGGACCGTTGGCGCCAAGCCCGACGTGCTGCCGCTCTCCATCGGGGACGGGGTGCTCGCCGCGCACGCGGACTCGGTCGTCTCGGTGCCGGAGATCTTCAACTACTGGCTCCAGGCAGGCCGCGTGGACGTCGGTTTCCTCGGGGCCGCCCAGGTGGACCGCTTCGGCAACATCAACACCACGGTCGTCGGGGATTACCAGCATCCCAAGGTGAGGCTTCCCGGTGCGGGCGGGGCGCCCGAGATCGCCGCATCCGCCAGAGAGGTCATCATCATGCTCCGCCACAAGAGGCGCGCCTTCGTCGAAAGACTCTCCTTCGTGACCTCCGTCGGCCACGGCGCGGGCGGAGGCTCCCGAGATGATCTCGGCTACCCCGGCGCCGGCCCTACCGTCCTCATCACGGACCTCGGCGTCCTGCGCCCCGACCCGGAGACGAGGGAGCTGACCCTCGTGGCGCTCCATCCCGGGGCGACGGTCGAGGGGGCGAGGGAGGCCACGGGCTGGAACCTGAAGGTGGCGGACGACCCCGGCACCACCGAACCCCCGACGGAGAGGGAGCTGGAACTCCTCCGCGACCTCAAGGCGAGGACCGAGGCGGCGAGAGGGGGCTCGACCAGGGGGACCGAGACATGACGCAGCAGACCACCGGGGAGGCGGCCGGGCACCCGCCGTACCTCTACCCCGACTACAAGTCCACGCGCCTGCGGGCGCCGAAGGAGCCGCTCGTCATCCTGCCGAGAAGTCTCCCGGACGTTACCGGCCCGGCCCACGGGCGCGGCAGGATCGATGCCACGGACGCCGACCTGACCCGCCAGCACGAAGGCGAGCCTCTGGGGGAGAGGATCATCTTGACCGGCCGCGTCCTGGACGGCGACGGACGCCCGGTCCGAAACGGCCTCGTCGAGGTCTGGCAGGCGAACGCCGCGGGCCGCTACACCCACCAGAGAGACCAGCATCCCGCCCCGCTCGACCCGAACTTCTCCGGCGCGGGACGCTGCCTCACGGACGACGAGGGCCGCTACCGCTTCGTCACGGTCAGGCCGGGGGCGTACCCGTGGAAGAACCACGACAACGCCTGGCGACCGGCCCACGTTCATTTCTCGGTGTTCGGTTCATCCTTCAGGAGCCGGCTGATCACCCAGATGTACTTCCCCGGCGACCCGCTCTTCGAGCACGACCCCATCTTCCAGTCCGTAAGAGACCCAGGAGCCCAACGGCGCATGATCTCCTCCCTCGACCTCGGAACGACCGAACCCGAATGGGCTTTGGGCTACCGCTTCGACATCGTCCTCGAAGGCCGCGACGCCACCCCGTTCGAGAGGCCGCACGCGTGAGCGGGGAGACAGGACCCGAGCCCACGCCCTCCCAGACCATAGGCCCCTTCTTCCACGACGCGCTGCTCGAGAGAGACCTTTCGGAGTTGGTCTCCCCGGACCACCCAGGGGCCATAAGAATAGAAGGCGCCGTGTGCGATGGGGCGGGAGACCCGGTGCCGGACGCCATGGTCGAGGTGTGGCAGGCCGACGCGGCCGGAAGCTACGGCTCCGAAGAGTTCTCCGGCTTCGGCCGCTCCGGGACCGACGATGAGGGGCGGTTCTCTTTCACGACGGTAAAGCCCGGTCCCGTCCCCGGACCGGAAGGAATCCCGCAGGCCCCGCACGCGAACGTCCTGATCTTCGCCCGCGGCCTGCTGAGGCAAGTCGTCACCCGCCTGTACTTTCCCGACGAAGAGGAGGCCAACGCCGCAGACCCGGTGCTTGCATCCATAGAGGATGCCGAGCTCAGGGAGACCCTCGTCGCCCGCAGGGTGGGGGACGCCCTTCGCTTCGACGTCCGTCTCCAGGGTGAGGGGCAGACGGCGTTCTTCGAGTTCGAGTGATGGGCGGGGACCTGTTCGGCCCGATCTTCGTCCCCGACCCTTTTCGGGAGGCCGTCTCCGGAGAGGCCTGGTTGCAGGCGATGCTCGACGCCGAGGCGGCCCTCGCCGTCGCGGAGGCGAGGGTCGGCCTGATCCCGGCCGAGGCGGCGCAGGCCATCGCCCGCTCCTGCGACGCCGGCCGCTTCGATCCCGGGGAGATCGGCCAGGCCGGGCGCGCCGCCGGCAACCCCGTCCCGGCCCTCGTCCGGGCGCTGACCGGAGAGGTCTCGAAGACCTCGCGAGAGGCCGCCCGCCACGTCCACAGGGGTGCGACGAGCCAGGACATAACGGACACCGCCGCGATGCTCCTCACCCGCCGGACGCTGGACCTCATCCTGGTCGAGGTCGACGGCATCGCCTCCGCGTGCGTCCGGCTAGCCGAAGAGCACCGCGGCACCCTGATGGCGGGCCGGACGCTCCTGCAGCAGGCTCTGCCAACGACCTTCGGGCTCAAGGCGGCGGGCTGGCTCGTCTCCGTCCTCGAGGCGCGGCAGAAGTTGCGCGAGGTGCGTTCTTCGGGACTCGCCGCGCAGCTCGGCGGGGCCTCAGGGACGCTCGCCTCGCTCGGGAGCTCCGGACTCCCCGTCCTGCGGGAGTTCGCGCTGGAGCTCGGCCTCCCGGAGCCGGTGGTTCCGTGGCACACGGACCGGAGCAGGGTCTCGAACGTCGGCGGCGCGCTCTCGCTCCTCGCCGGCGTCCTGGCGAAGATCTCCGGTGACGTAATCCTCATGGCCCAGACCGAGGTCGGCGAGGCGGCCGAGCCCGCCGGCGGGGACCGCGGCGGCTCCTCGACCCTGCCTCACAAACGCAACCCCATACTCTGCGTGACCGCCGCCGCCAACGCCCGCCGCGTGCGGGACCTCGCCGGCACCCTGTACGCCGCGATGGCCCAGGAGCACGAGCGGGCCGCGGGCGCGTGGCACTCGGAGTGGGAGGTCCTCTCCGAAGCCCTGGCCCTCTCAGGCGGGGCCGCCGCCAGCGTCCGCGAGGCGACGGATGGCCTCAAGGTCCAACCGGAGAGGATGCGGGAGAACCTCGGCGCGACGAAGGGCATGCTCCTCGCCGAGAACGTCACCACGGCGGCCTCTGAGAAGCTCGGGCGGCTCGAAGCCCACGACCTCGTCGAGGCCGCCTGCCGCCGGGCGCTGGCAAATGGGAAGCACCTGCGCGAGGAGTTGGTGCAGGACGAAAGGATCCGCGAGGCGCTTACGGAGGCGGAGATAGAAGCCGCGCTCGACCCGGCGGGCTACCTCGGGTCCGCGGGGGCGCTCGTGGACCGGGCCCTGGAGCTCTACCGCGGGGAGGAACCCTTTTGACCACCGGCGGCACGCCACACCCGAACCGTCCGCTCGAAGACCACCCAACTCATCCTGACCCACCTGGAGGCGACATGACACAGAACAACGACCCGCACGACGGCGGCATGAAGGTCCGCCGCGAGGTTCTCGGCGACGCGTATGTGGACGCGGCGGTGGAGAAGACCACCCCCTTCACGGAGGATTTTCAGGACTTCATCACGCGCTACGCGTGGGGCGAGGTCTGGGCCCGCCCCGGCCTCGACCGGAAGACCCGCAGCGTCGTAACCCTCACGGCCCTCATGGCCCGCGGCCACCACGAGGAGCTCGCCACCCACGTCGAGGGCGCCCTTAGAAACGGCCTGACGGAAGACGAAATAAAAGAAGTCTTCCTCCAGGGAGCAATCTACTGCGGCGTCCCGGCCGCCAACTCGGCCTTCGCCGTCGCCCGCCAGGTTCTCGGGAATAGGTAGCAGGTTTCAGGCATCAGGCGTCAGGTATCAGGAACTGGAGGCCGGTAACCGACTGCTCTCGGGGCGAGACCAGCCTTCCATCGAATGGTCCGAGATCGTAACGTTCGGGTCGAAACGGAGGCCTGAGGCAACTGAACTCGGAACTCATAACCTGAAGCCTGACACCTGAAGCCTGAAACCTCTCCGAAGGAGATACTTTTACCCGTACCACACCGCCGTTCCGCGCCGACCACGTCGGCGGCCTGCTCCACCCCCGGAGCTTCTGAAGGTCTGCGAGGACTTCGTCGCCAAGCTCCGCCTCGTCGTCGAGACGGCCGAAGAGGTCTGGGACAGGGAGGCGTGGCGTGGGCCAACCCTCATTGACGGCCCGCGGCACCGGGGTTAGCCTGACGGCTCCGGGAACGCGGAAAGGCTGGTCGGTTGCAGGAGCCGGAGGAACTCTCCCAGATAGGTGGCGTGGCGGAGCGGCTCGGCGTGAGCACGCGCACGATCAAGTACTACGAAGAGCTCGGCCTCGTCTCCCCGCAGAATCGCTCCCCCGGCGGCTTCCGTCTCTACAACGCCCCGGATATCGAGCGCCTGGAGCGCATCCTGCGCCTCAAGGGGATGGGCTTCTCCCTCGCCGCCGTCCGCGAGTTCCTCTCCGTCCGCGACGCCGCCAAGGAGGCGACCCGCGAGAGGGTCCTGGCCGAGACTACCGAGCACCTGAAGGCGCGGGAGCGCGAGGTGGAAGCCCGGATCTCCAAGACCCGCGAAGACCTGAAGAGCGCCGAAGCCCTGCGCGAGGAACTCCGCCGCGACATCTCCCTCTGCGAAGCCCGCATGCGCGAGCTGAAAGGGTAGGTTCGAGGTTTTAGGCATCAGGGGTGCGGTGCGGGCCGATACGAGCCGCACGCCTCGACGCCATGCCCCGTGGCAGTCTCGACTCTTTCCGAGCATAGTTGGCGTGAAGCGCAACTACATTGGCGCTTTCTGCAAATGACGGATGACCCATCGCGCCCTACACTCGAACCGAGATCGAACGGATCAAGGGAGAGGAGATGACCGTGGGATACGCGAAGACAAACCCCTGCACCAACGACCACACTACCGAAAGGAGACGGACGAACATGCCCGATAAAGTCGCCCTCGTCACGGGCGGCTCCTCCGGTATCGGCGAAGCTACCGCGCTGAAGCTGCGAGAACTCGGCTACACCACATACGCCGCGGCCCGGCGCGTCGAACGGATGGATCACCTCACCACGACGGGCATCCGCCCGTTGGCGATGGACGTTGCCGACGACGGGTCCATGCAGTCCGGGGTCGAGCAGATCCTCGCCGATGAAGGCCGCATCGACGTCCTGGTCAACGCCGCCGGCTACGGCTCCTACGGCGCGCTGGAAGACGTGCCCCTCTCGGAGGCCCGCGGGCAG
>CADCUT010000153.1 GCA_902805975.1 uncultured Rubrobacteraceae bacterium
CTTTTTCGTCACACGCTTCCTGGGAGGGGATGATGGCACAAAGCCGGTCCAGCCGCGCGCGCCGTTCTCGGAGTTCCGGAGGACCACGAAAATATCCAGGAGCCGCTAGAAGATCTCGGCATAGCTCCCTCGTGGTCGTTATTCACCCGAGTGCGTGGAAGGATCGTTCTCCGAACTTCGCCCTGAGGGGGTTCTCGGAAGTTCGCCGGAAAAACGGGCAGATCTAACCCATTTGCGGGATGCGCCCCGCCGTACCCCGCCCCTAAGCTACTCCTGATACGTACTCGGGGCCGGGGGTCTGACACCTTCCCTCTTCTGCCCCGCCAAAGGAATGGAGGCAGGGATGCGAAGGACGGTACTTCTGGTGGCGGTGATGGCGCTTGCCATGGTGGCCGCCTCGGGGGCGGCTCTGGCGGACCGCATAGCGGGTAACGGGGAGGACAACCGCCTCGTCGGAACCAACGGCATGGACAACATCTCCGGAGCCGCGGGAGCCGACGACATCTTCGGCAGGGGCGGACCGGACAAGCTGTTCGGCGACGGCGGGGCCGACGACGTCCACGGGGGCAAGGGCGACGACCGGCTGCAGAGCGGCCTGGGCCGGGACGAGCTCTTCGGCGGCCCCGGCGACGACTTCGCCAACGCCATCGACAGGCAATTCAACGACCGCATCGACTGCGGGCCGGGTGACGAAGACGTGGCCGGCATCGACGAAGACGACACCACCACTCCGCAGGGCGGGGAGGACGAATTCGCCCCGAACTGCGAGAAGGTGTACATCGCCTTCGGCCCGGTATTCCCCGGACCCGGCCAGCCGCCCACGGACTTTGCCATCGAGGAAACGCGGGGCGAGTCGGGGACGGACCTGTCGGCCATCGACACGGTCAAGGAGGCCGAGCAGGCGGAGGCGGACGGGCTCCTGAGGCAGATCAGGTAGGGGCACGGGACCTCTTACAAGAAGGCACGGATGCGGGCCGGGGGCACACCTCCCGGCCCAACCCAGGACAAGGAGCACGGGGCATGATCAGGAGCGCGGCGGGCAAGGTGATGTGGGTGGGCAGGGCCACGGTCTTTATGGTGGGCCTCGCCGTGATACTGGCGCTGGTCTTCGGGGCGGCCACCACGGCCATGGGGGCGGACGGCAAGCCTTTCTTGCTGGGCAAGAGGAACGTGGCGACGCTGGCGAGCAAGCTGATCAACAGGGGCGAGGGCCCGGCCCTGAGCCTGAAGGTGGGCGAGGGGCAGCCGCCGCTTGCGGTCAACTCTTCAGCCAGGGTGGCCAAACTCAACGCCGACAAGCTAGACGGCTTGGACTCCACCGAGCTGAGGCAGAGGACCGGAGTCTATATGGTTTCTGAGGTGCATGAAGGCACGGCTAACACGACCACGTTTGATGCACTCCCTTGTGATGAAGGCGATGAGATCTTGGCCGGGGGTTACGTGGCTTTGTCTTCTGGAGCCCGGGTCGGGGCCAGCCATTCGCAGTCCAACGGTACCGAGTGGATCACAGGTCTCGAAAGCGGCTCCGCAGCCGGCAGCCTCAACATGGTCGTTGAGTGCTACGACTACCCCCCGGCTCACGTCTCGGGACCTCAGGGGCCTCAGGGGCCTCAGGGGCCTGAATAGCCGTTGGGCCAGAGTTTCTTCTGCCGGGGTCTCCGCTCTATATGGCCCCGGCCCTTCTTCTTGCCCCTATTCACCGAACCTCGTGGAAGGGGTGTTCCCCGAAGTACGCATTCAGCATCCTGCAAAGTTCCCGCCCGCTGGGGTGGGGGAGGTGCGATTCCTCCGCCCCGATGCATCCTAGTCAACACCACATATTGTGGCTCTGGATAGATATGCGCGTATGCGGATGCGCGGGGGCGTCTATGCCGGCACCACGGACACGATCTACTCGGCGCCAAGCACGCCGAGCGCCACCAGGTCGCCGCCCGCGGCCCCTCGTTCCCGGTTCGATCCCTTTCCGTGATTTTGGACTTCGCATGGATTACGACCGTTATGGTTTTGGACCTCCGCCTTACTGAGACAGCGGAACGGCGAGGAGAACGGCAACCTTTCGTAAGGCCTCGGGACCAACCTCCGAGAAGCCCGTTAGGACAAAACATACGACGATGATGTGGGAGCCGCACGCGGCCACCTGGGCCGGACTCCTGCTCTCGGATGGGTGGGCGGCGTAATGTCCGACCTCCACGCAGCGCCCGAAGCCTGGAGCTCGGTACTTGAAGTGTCCCTTCTAACCCTCCGGTGAGGGGGGCGGGAGCTTGCCGCTTCCTTCTTCGATCTGGCGCCGGATGGATTCCAGCGTTGCCCCTAGCGACTCTTCGAGCGGGTTGCGGTCGTCGCTCGAGTCGTCCTGGATCTCACTTTCCACGGACCGCGGGCCGAAGGAGAGGTGGACGGTGACCTCGCTCTCGCCGTCGCCCGTCTCGAGGACCGTGAGCCAGCCGGAGTAGTCCCTTTCGGTCTCCGCCCCCCAGCGCATGGTGCGGGCCCCGGCGTCCACGTCGAAGTAGCCCTCGCTATCGAACTCGCCGCGGTCGGGGATCTCGACGCGCATCTTTACCCGATCCCCCGGGCTACCCTCGGCCGCCGACCCTTCGATGCCGGCGTCTTTTATGGGCGGCAGGTACTTCGGGAGGTTCTCCACGTCCGAGACCCAGGCGAATACCTCGTTGGCGGGGGCCGCTATGGTCTGGCTCTGCTCGTACTCCTGCATCTTTGCTCCTCCGGTCCTAGACCCTGGTCGTCCTGTCGGTCAGCGCGTCGCCCTCCCGGCCGAGCAGGGCGCCGAGCTGCGAGAGCTTGTCGCCAACTCTTTGCCCGATCTCGGCGCCGGCAACCTGCTCCACCTGATCTCCTAGCGACATCAAGAGAGCGCCGACGCTGACGGGGTCGAGCCCGGAGGGGTCCAACTGCGCCCTGAGCTCGCCCAGCGTCCCGGCCACGGCCTCGAGGTCCGGATCTCCGGACGCCGCGAGCCTCTCTTCCCAGGCCGAGATCTCCGGTAGCGCGGCCCCTATGCCCAGCCGCACCACGCCTTCCTTCAACGACGCCACGGTAAGATCCAAAGCTCCCCCGATGTCCGCCACCCCGGCCTCCTAGCCCTCTCGGTCAACGTCCGGGTCATTCTGAGCCCCCGACCGGGCCCGCGACTGTGGCAGCTAATACCCCGCCCGCAACGAAGGACGGCCCCTGGTGGGAGCGGGCCGCCGCGGCGACCGCGCCCCGTAACACCCCCGATCTCCTGGGATAAGTCTGTATTGTGTGTCAATGTACACTAAAGTACAGTATCGGATCGGCTATGGTTCGTCCGCGGGCAAACGGGAGGCGAGGGAGCGGGTTTGGGTTCCGGGCGGCGGGGAGAGTTGCTGGGGGTGGCCGAGGTCGCCGGGTACCTTGGGGTGGGCACGGTGACCGTGTACCGCTGGTGCCGGGAGGGGAGGCTGCCATGCCTGAAGGTCGGGCGGTCGTGGCGCATTCGGGAGGAGGCGCTGGAGGACTTCTTGAGTCGGGGGACGCGGCCGGCGACGCTCGTTGGGCAGTTGCGGGGTTTCCTGGGGGTGCCCGACTGCGTGATCGCGGTGGCCCAGACGCCGGAGTTGCTGCACCAGCTGGACGCGGCCTTTATGCAGGTGGGGGAGGCGCGCGGGGCGATGCTCATCAAGTTCCACGGCGGCGAGGCGGAGTCCGCGGGGGAATTGCGGGCCGGGCTGGAGCGCAACGGCCTCGACGCGACCCGGCTGGAAGGAGAGGGGCGGCTGCTCATGGTCGCCGAGGACCCCGTCGAGGAGCGGACGGATGGCCTGCGGCGGGTCATCGAGAGGGGGGACGGGGACGGGCGCACCGTCTGGGCCTCCTTCAACTGGACGGAGCAGTTGGACGTGGACAGGGCCATAGCCCAGCAGGAGGCGTTGACGGAGCTCGCCGACGCGCGGCAGCTCGTCATCAAGACGGCGGTGCTCGAGAGCGTGGCCGACGCGTGGGAAGCGGGGGAGCGGCGGAGGGCGCAGGCCTCGCACACGGGCGCGATCTCGCTCTCCGAGGCGGGCCTGTCGCTGGCCCGCGTCACGCCGCTCTCCCCCGGGTAGCGGCTTAGAACGGGATCAGGCGTAACGCAAAGACGTAGAGAGGAAGAGAGAGTTGGCTGAAGCGTACAGGTCGGGAGCAGAGGTTCCGGCTGGGACCGTCTACTGGCTCATCTGCGAGGGGACGGGGCCGCAGGGCGCGCTCGTGCTGGATCTGGCGGGCCTCGGCCGCACCTTGCCGGTCTTCAGCTTCCCGGAGGAGGCCGAGATGTTCCTCAGGCTAGACGGCCTCGGAGGCGGCTGGTACGTGAGGGCCGGCGCGACCGGCGACTTCTTCCCGCGCCTCTTCGGGCCCGTGGCGGACGTCGAGAGCGTCATCGTAGACCCGCTGCCGGGGGCACTGGGGGACGGGGCGGGGAGGCCGGTCGGCCTCGGTCCCGGACGCTTCGTCGACCGCTTCCTGGGGCGCTCTGCCGACGGCGCGGTGGGGACCGACCAGGGTTAACCTTTTAACGGGCAACGAGCCGTCGACGTGAGATACTCCCCCTGGTTGCACAGGCAAAGGGAGGTCTTTTGACGGCGGAGTTGTGGCAGTTTGCGGCATTGATCGGCGTCTTCTTCGTGGCGGCCGTGCTGTGGCTCTGCGTCATCTACATCCCCGCGCGCACCATGGAGTACTCCGACGCGCATAAGACCGAGTCCCGCGACCGGGACGGCGAGGCGCCCGGAAGCTCCGGCTAGGTCACCCTGGCCCGCGCCCCGCGCGAAAGGCCCTCTCCCGGCGGAGATCTACCGCCTCCCGCAACAACCCGTCCAGCGGGCCGCCCGATCCCTCATGGGCGTCGAGCACCTCGCTGAACTCCAGCACCCGGTCCCTGGTCCCGACCTCGCCCAGAAACTCGGCGGCCTCTCCCACACCCATGCCTTCCTGGCGGGCGAACTCCCGCACCACGCGGTTCATGAGATCCATCAGGAAGCGCCGCGCGCCCTCCTCGCCGGCCTCCGCGGGGCGTTCGGCTGCCCGCTCCTCGAACTGCCGGCCAAAGATGATGGCCGCCAGGACGATCCTGCGCCGGTCCTCCACCGAGGCCTCCCCGCCCCACGCCCGGACCATCGTCTCTTCCTCTAGCTGCCCCAGATACGCGAGGGCCGTGTCGTTCGCGTCGCCGATCTCCGCCTCCTCTCGCCGACGGCCGGGACATGGTATCACCGGGTAGCCCGGAGGCGAATACGGAAGGAAGGAACCGTGCCGGCTCGGCTGGACCACCTGGTGATACTCGTGCGGGACCTGGAAGAGGCCGCCAGAGACTACGGGCGCCTCGGGTTCCGGGTGACGCCGGGTGGGGAGCACTCAGACGGCCTGACCCGCAACGCCCTCGTGCCGTTCCGGGACGGCACCTACCTGGAGCTGGTGGCCTTCGTCGATCCCGAAGACGGCCGGGACAACGTGTGGGGCTGGCGGGGGTTCCTGCCCCATGAAGGGCTTATCGACTACTGCGCCGCCTCGGACGGGATGCGGGAGGACGTCGAGAGGCTCAGAGGACTCGGCCTCGGCGTGGAGGACCTTGGCGAGGGTGGCAGGCGGCTTCCGGACGGAGGGGAGATACGGTGGCGCAGCGCCGGCATCACCCAGAAGGGGAGAGCCCTGCCGTTCCTCATCGAGGACCTGACCCCCCGCCGGATGCGCGTCCCCGGCGGGACGGCCGCCGAACATCCCAACAACGCGACCGGCATCGCGCGACTGGAGGTCTCCACCCCACAGACGGCCAAAACCTCAGAGCTTCTCTCCGCCCTGGCGGGAACCGCGCCCGGCACCATCGAGCTCGGGTCCTGTGAGGTCTTCCCGGTGGAACACGGCGACGACTCGAGAGAAGGCCCGTCGGCGGCCGGCCTCTCCACCGACAGGACCGGCGTCGCCGGGGAGCTCGACCGGAAGCTCTCACACGGGGTCCGGTTCGCGCTCACGCCGGAGGCCGGTGGCTGACAGTTCCATCTCCTGTATCATTCGGCGGGACGCAGTTCATTGCCGAGAGGGGAGAACGTGAACGATTCGACGAAGCAGCGCGTGATCACCATAGTGGCCGCCGGCATCGCCTACCTCATAAGCTCGATGGTGACCAACCGCTACATCGACATCCCCGAGCAGCGCGGCCTCAAGGACGACGCCCTCGAAGCCGTGCTCAAGGGCGCCACAACCGCCACCTCGACCATCCTCGCCTCGGTCCTCGTCCGGCGGTTCTTCAAGGATTAGAGCTCGTCCGGTCTTGGGGCGTGATGCGGACGGGACCTCCCGCATCCCGGGAAGAACCGCCGGCATCGATGGAGATCGGATGACGCGCTGATGCCGGAGCTTTTCGGGGAGAGTTACGGTCGCGGGGACCTTATGCGCCGCGTCGGGAGGCTGGAGCAGGCCGCGGGCGTCCGGCTCGTCACCCTGGGCGACGGCGCCGAGCGCGGCGTCAGGGTGCTCGAGTTCCGGACCGGCACGGGCTTCGCCTTCGACGTGATCCTGGACAGGGCCATGGACATCGGCCGCTGCGAGATGGGCGGGCGCCCTCTGGGTTGGCTCTCACCGGTCGGCTTCGCGGGCCCGTGGTTCGACGAGCCCGCGGGCCTCGGCTTCCTGCGCAACTGGGGCGGCGGCCTGCTCACGACCGCCGGCCTCGACCACACGCTCTTCATGGCCGAGGACACCGCGGAGCACTACCACTACCCGCCGAAGAAGACGGAGAGCCACGGGCTGCACGGTCGCGTCTCGAACCTCCCGGCCAGGCTCCTCGGCTACGGCGAGCGGTGGGAGGACGACGAGTGCGTTCTCTGGGCTGAGGGTGAGATCCGGCAGTCGGCCGTCTTCGGCGAGAACCTCGTGCTCCGGCGGCGCATCGAGGCGAGGGTGGGGGAGTCGCGCCTCGGGGTCCATGACCGGGTCGAGAACGCGGGCTTCGTCCCGACGCCGCACATGTACCTCTACCACGTCAACGTCGGCTGGCCCGTGGTGGACGAGGGCTCGGAACTTCTGGCGCCCGCGCGCAGCGTCTCGCCGCGCGGTGACTACCCGGCCGAGGGCTACGGGAGGTTCCACGCCCCCGAGGCGGGCTACGTCGAGCGGGTCTTCGAGCACGACCTCGCCGCCGAAGGCGACGGCACCGTGCCGGTCGGCATAGCCAACCGCCACTCTGGCCTCGGCTTCTACCAGCTCTACAACCGGGGCCAGCTCCCACACCACTTCGTCTGGCGGATGCTCGGCGAAGGGACCTACGTCGTCGGCGTCGAGCCCAGCACCAACCGCACCGCCGGACGGCTCGACGCCAGGGAGCGGGGGGAGCTGATCGAGCTCCCCCCGGGAGAGGAGCGCCGCTACGACCTGGAGCTCGGCGCCCTGAACGGAACGGAAGAGATAGAACGTTTCGCCTCCCGCGTCGAGGCCCTGCGACCGGCGTAGATGGGCTCCGTACGGAACAATATGTGGTTCAGGGCGTCGGCGGCTACGCGGGAGGTCGGATGTGGAAGGGCGGGATCTTCGGCCGCGGGTTGGGGCGGTTGACCTCGCGGGGATCTCCGCCAGCGTCAGGGGGCCGGGGACGGTGTGGACGGAGCGCGAGGGAAGGGACCTGAACGCC
>CADCUT010000154.1 GCA_902805975.1 uncultured Rubrobacteraceae bacterium
CTCTCGGCGGTCCAGGCGTGGGCCACCTTTCCGTCGGGGCCGACGATGAAGACCGCCGGGCGCGAGGAGTCCCCGTGGCGGCGGTTCCTCTCGAGCAGGCCCCACTGGGCGCTCGTGACCCTGGCGTAGTCGTAGAGGAGGTAGGATTTCAGGCCCGACGCGCGGGCGAACTCGCGGGCAGCCTCGGGCTCCGCCACGCCGATGCCGACGACGGAGGCCGAGGCGAGGTTGATCTCCTGCTCCTTCGACGCCAGCGCCCCGAAGTACGCCACGTCTTCCTCGTTTCCCGGCCGGTAGAAGGCGACCACCACGGGCCCCCTCACGGTCCTCATGCTAAGCCTCAACTGCCCGCCCTGGGCGCTCGGAAGGTTGAACTCCGGGGCCTCCGCCCCGACCTCCGGCACCGCCACGTTCTGTCTGCGCCGCGTAAACATCCGTCCCTCCTTGCGTATGCGAAAGGTCCTTGCCAAATACTACAGGCTGCGCGGGCTCTTGACCCGGCAGCCCATGAGACTGAGACCGTAACCCTGGCCCCTTCCGGGCCGGATCTCGGCCGGTCTAGCTCGAACGCCCTGGCCGGTAAAAGGGACCTTCCCTGGGCCCGATCGTCGTTCGCGTAGGGCCGAGCGCCGGGGTTCTCACGGCGGGGGAAGGGCCGCGAGGCACCATCAGCGGCTTCGGGTCAGGCCTCGGGAGCGGAGCCGTCTACGCGCTCGACCGTGACGCGCAGCCGTCCGAGCGGGGTGTAGCCCGTTTCGGCGTCGACGCCGAAGTGCGTCCGTAGGAGAGAACCCAGGTATATACCGTCGACAAAGAGAAAAAAGTCCTCTTTCGGCCCGAGCTCCACGCTGCCTTCCGTGACGAACTTCTCAGATCTATCCATGGTGATCGTCCTCTCACGCGGTTGCGCCCTGTTGGACCATCCCCCTTATTCTACAGCGCGCGTGGCCCATGCCAGCCCGTTTCACCGGGCCCGGCGCCGAAGCGGCGTCACGCGGTTGCTGGCGAGACCGGCGAGTTCACGGTCTCCGCCCCCTCGCGGGCCTCTGCTATTCTGGCGGGCGTGAAGCTTCTGATGACGCACGGGTACATGCTCTCCGGCACCGGGAGCAACGTCTACGTGCAGAACCTCTGCCGCGCCCTCGTACGCGCCGGCCACGAGGTCCACCTCCTCTGCCAGGAGGAGCACCCGCTCGTGCACGAGTTCGTGGACGAGCACGCCTCCGTGGACGGCGCGGCGATCGAGAAGCTGGGTGGACAGGAGACGCCGTATCCCGGGCGGTGCGTCGTCTACAACCCGCGCATCGGGGACCTGCTGCCGGTCTACGTCTACGACGACTACCCGGGCTGGCGGGTAAAGACGTTCCTAGACCTCACGGACGAGGAGTTGAAGAGCTACCTGGACCGTAGCGTCGGGGCCGTCGGGGCCGTGCTCCGGGCGTCGGCTGCGGGGGCGGTCGTCACCAACCATTCCGTGCCGGGGCCGCTCATCGCCCGCAGGGCGCTTCGCGACTCCGGCGTGCCGTACGCGAGCATCGTCCACGGGAGTTGCCTGCAGTACGTGTCCCGCAGGAGCGAGCGGTATCTAGAACTCACCCGCGAAGGGCTGGAGGGGGCGTCGGAGATCCTGGCCCTCTCCTCCCACAGCGCCGGCACCATAGCCGAAGACTTCCCCGAACTCGCCGACCGCACGCGCTCCCTGCCCGGCGGCGTGAACACCGACCTCTTTCGCCCCGACGCGCTGGACATGGAGGTCCTGGAAGATCTGGCAGGAGGTCGGGGGCGCGGTCCGGCGCAGGCCGCGTCCCTCGTGGAGGCCGTGGACCGCTCTGAAGACGCCGCGGACCTTGCGGACGCCCTGCGGTCGGTCGCCGCCTCATACGACGCGCGCTCCCACGACGTGGACGCCGGCGAGCGTCTCGCGGTTTTTCTCGATGGCGGCGGGCCGCTCGTCGTCTACCTCGGTAAGCTCATCCACTCCAAGGGCGTCCACAGCCTCGTCTCGGCCTTTGTCCGGGTGCGCAAAGTGACGGGCGCGCGACTCCTGGTCATAGGCTTCGGCACCTTCCGCGAAGGTCTGGAGGCCCTCGTCTACACTCTGGGCGCCGGCGACGAGGTGAACGCCGGGCGGTTGGTGGAGCTCGGGAAGACTCTGGAGGGCGGGCCGGCGGAGCCGCTGGAGTACTTCGAGCTCACGAAGGCGCTCATACGCGACGCGGCCGGGATCGAGGACGACGTGGCGTTCATCGGGCCGCTCGGGCACGCGGAGCTCGCGAAGATCCTGCCGGCGGCGGACGTGGCCGTCGTCCCTTCCATCTTCCCCGAGACCTTCGGCCTCGTGGCCGCCGAGTTCGCCGCCGCAGGCGTCGTGCCTTTCGTGGCCGACCACTCGGGCCTCAGGGAGGCGGGCGCCCTCGTCGGACGGGGACTGCCCTTCGACCTTCGGGTTCCAATGGATGGTTTCGTGGAGAACCTGGCCGCGGCCGTCGCGGGTTTCCTCTCCTTGCCGGACGAGGAACGGGAGGACCACGCCGCGACCGTGCGACGCAACAGCGTCGGGTCGCTTGGCTGGGGGACGCTGGCAGAAGAGATCGTCAAGGCCTTCAGGTAAGCGCCCCGACCCGCTACCCGGAGCCTCCGACCGCACTGCTCTAGTTGGGACTGGCCGTTTGGGCCCGCTCACCACGAGTCCGGCCCTCTCCGATGACGAGACGAGGGAGTCGGCCAGGCCCGGCGTCCTCGCCGCCTCCCTCGTCTTTAGAAGGGTATTCTCCCCGCGCTAACCCGGACTAGCAGGGAAGCCAACCGTCACCCTGGCCGTCTCCCGGCGGCGCGCCACCGGATGGGCAGCGTTACATCGTCGGAAGCGAAGGGACGCCGCAAGGGTCTACTCCGGTACAGAGCTAGAGAGTGGGGCGGCTCGCGATCCTGTCTTCCAGCGCCGCGTCCGATGCCCGGGTTGCCCACCCCTAACCGAGCTGGAAGAGAAGTATGTAGGCGCTGGAGATGGCGAGCGCCACCAGGGTAAGCGGGAAACCCCAGAGCAGAAAGCGCAAGAAAGTGAAGGTCGTCATGCCTTCGCGGGCTACGAGCCCCGCGACCACCAGGTTGGCGGAGGCCCCGATCAGGGTGAAATTCCCACCGAGGCAGGCGCCCAAAGAGAGCGACCACCAGAGCGGTTCGGTCGTGGCGGCGTCGTAGCCGCGGGACTCCGCGAGCCCCTCTATTACGGGGATCATGGTCGCCGTAAACGGGATGTTGTCGACCACGCCGGAGGCGAAACCGCTGCCCCACATCACGATCATGGCGGTCCCCGCCAGGGAGTCGGAGGCCGAGGCGAGCGAGTGGGCCACGGCGTCGATGAAACCTGTGGCCTCAAGGGCCCCCACCATCACGAAGAGCCCCACGAAGAACAGGATCGTCGGCCACTCCACCTCGTGGAGCACCTTCTCGACCTCGGGGCCGCAGACGAGCATCGCGACCGCGGCCCCGGCGAGCGCCACGATCGCGGGGTTGAGGCCCGTCACCTGCTGCAGGAAGAAGCCGATAACCGTGGCCCCGCACACCGCGCCCGCGCGGACCAGCAGCTTGCGGTCCTCGATCTCCTCGGCCGCCTGGAGCGCCATGATGCCCTTGCGGTCCTCCTCGCTGGTGTGGAGCTTCCGGCCGTGGACGAGCCACACGAGGCCGAGCGTGACGAGCAGGATCACGACGATCGGGGGCGCCAGGTTCACGATAAAGTCCATAAACGTGAGCTCCTCGACTACGGTACCTATGATGATGTTCGGCGGGTCGCCCACAAGCGTCGCCGTCCCCCCGATGTTCGAGGCGAGCACCTCCACGATGAGGAACGGGATCGGGTCCTCCTCAAGGATCTGCGCGATCACGAGCGTCACCGGGAACATCAGGAGCACGGTCGTGACGTTATCCAGAAAGGCCGAGAGCAGGGCCGTTATGCCGGCGAGGTAGATCAGGACGAGACCCGGCCTCCCCCCGGCCCACTGGGCGCTCTTTATCGCGAGGTAGCCGAAGACGCCGGAGTCCTTGAGGATGCCCACCAGGATCATCATCCCGACCAGGAGCCCTAAAGTCTCCCAGTGAACGGCCTCTATGGCCTCCTCCTGGCCGATGGCCCCCACTATCACGAGCAGGACCCCCCCTGCCAGCGCCGCCGGTGTCCGGTGGACGAGGTCCATGGCGAACACGAACAGCACCACCGCGAAGACCGCGAGGGCGAAGAACATCATCTAATCCCACCCCGGTCCACCGGCATCCTCCCTCTCGCGCGATGCCGGCATACTAGCAAGCGTCCGGTCTCCCGGCCCGCCGCTCTAGTCGATGCCCTCAATGGCGGCGTAGAGGTCGAGGCGGTTGACGATACCGACGACGCTGCCGCCGTCGGTGATGACGACGCTGGAGACGCCGTCGCGAACCATCTTGTGGGCCACGGCGAGCTCGCTCCGGCCGAGGGGGACCTGGGAGACCTTGGTGGTCATTACCTCGCTGACGGGCTTGTCCGCGGCGTCGGTCAGGTAGTGGACCCACTCGTCGGCGTCGTCCGGCACGAAGGAGAGGTTGCCCATCATCTTCATGTAGCGCGGGAGGGCGGAGTCCATCAGGTGCCCGTCGGTGACGAAGCCTTCCAGCTTGCCGTTCTCGTCCACCACCGGGACGCCTGGTACGTTGTTGTCGCGCAGGATCTTGAGCACCTCCCGCGCCGGCGTCTCCGGGGTGACGCTCACGGCGGGCCGCATGACGTCTTCGACCCTTATGTTTCGCCGGGGTGCTGGTTGCTGGTCCACCTTGTCCCTCGATCCATCTCGCCGGGCGGGCACGATCCTACGCGAATTGTATTATCCTCTTCCCCATGCAGGAAATCTTCGCTGTGGCGTTGTTCGCCCTCGTGCTGACCCTTATAGCCGTCGAGCTGGTGAACCGTACGGTCATTGCGCTGCTCGGGGCGGCGGTGCTTGTCTCCTTCGGCGTCGTCACCCAGGAGGAGGCCGCCACAGAGTTCATAGACTGGAACACCATCGGGCTGCTCGCCGGGATGATGGTGATCGTTGCGATCCTGGAGCGGACGGGCGTCTTCGAGTACCTCGCGATAAAGAGCGCCCAGTGGGGCGACGCGAAGCCGGGACGCATATTGATACTGCTCGCCCTCGTCACGGCCTTCCTGTCGGCTTTTCTAGACAACGTCACGACCGTCATCCTCATGGTCCCGGTCACGTTCCTGATCGCCGACGCGCTGGACACCTCGCCGATGCCGTTCCTGCTCACGCAGGTGATGGCGTCGAACATAGGCGGCGCATCCACCCTCATCGGGGACCCGCCGAACATCCTTATCGGGAGCGCCGCGGACCTCTCCTTCGCGGACTTCGTGGTCAACATGACCCCGATAGTCCTGATCTCGCTCCCCGTAGTGCTCGGTATCCTCTACCTGATGTTCCGTAGGGAGCTTGGAAGCACCGCCAACGCAGAGGCGGTGATCGCCAACATGGACGCGGCCGGCAGCATCCGCGACGGCGCCCTGCTCCGCAAGTCCTTGATAATCCTCGGCCTCGTGATCCTCGCCTTCTTCCTACACGGCGCCCTGCACCTGGAGGCCGCGACCATCGCCCTCTTCGGGGCGGCGGCGTTGCTGCTCTACTCAGGGGCGAACGTGGAAGAGATCCTGCGCGAAGTCGAGTGGCCGACGCTCCTGTTCTTCGTGGGGCTCTTCGTCCTCGTCGGCGGCCTCGAGGTGACGGGCTTCGTCGGGAGCATCGCCGAGGCGCTCACGGGCGTGGGCGGCGGCACCTCGGCGACGACAGCCGTTGTGGTCGTCCTGGGTAGCGGCATAGCGTCCGGCATCGTGGACAACATCCCCTTTACGGCCACCATGATCCCGGTCATACAGGACCTCGCCGAATCCGAAGGCCTCTCGGAGGCCCAGGTTAGGCCCCTGTGGTGGTCTCTCGCCCTGGGCGCTGACTTCGGCGGAAACCTGACCCTGATCGGCGCCTCGGCGAACGTGGTCGTCGCCGGCATGAGCGAGCGAGCCGGGCAGAAAATCTCCTTCGTGAAGTTCATGCTCTACGGCATCCCCGTTACCCTAGTGTCCCTGGCCCTCGCAACCGTCTACGTCGTCGTGAGGTACTACTAGCCTTCTGCGAAGCGCACGTCCGCACGGATTATTCGCTGATGCGCGCGTGTAGGGGTTCTCGAGGGTTCGCTGGGCCATGGTCTACCGTGGGGAGGAGGCTCACCCCGCGCTTCGACAGCATCCACCATCTCGAACCCGGACGTCTCTGTGGCGGCACCAGGTTGGACCGGGCCTTCCGTTTCCTCGTTAACCATCCTCCTTGCCTGGGGGCCTGCGACTCACCGATTGTCTTGCCTGCCAGGTAGCAGGGGTGGACAAACGCTAACTGTCGTCGGGATGGAACCTGTCGACGCGTGCATCTGGCCGGTGCCGTTCTCCTGGTCAGGTACCCGATGGAGAGGCGCGGACCGCTGTAACTCTTGGCTGCACGGCCTCCGCGAAGCAGTCTCTCTTCGGCAGCACCATACGGGCATCTTCGTCCCCGAGCTTTTCGGCAAGGGTCACTATCTCCTCCACGAGCCCGACCTCCCTGAGGTGATGCCCTGCAACACTACCTCCCGCGAGCGCCGCGTCGCCTGAGCCGTCGGTAGCAAGCAAGATGGTCTTTAACGGAGCGTTCATCTGGCGTCGCCCCCGCGAGGTTCCCTGGCGATCAGGCCGTAGACGTACAGCAAGAGGACGGCGCCGAGCGTCGCCACCACGACGGACCAGTCGTTGAAACCGGTCGTCCCGGACCCGCCCAAAACGCCCACCACGAAGCCGCCCGCGCAGGCCCCGGCGATGCCCAGAAGAACGGTGACAATAAAGCGGCCCGGGTCCGGGCCGGGAAAGATTCGCTTTGCCAACATCCCCGCGATGGCTCCCACCAGTATCCAGCTGAGCAGGCCTACGCCCTTCCTCCTGTCGTCACGTTCTCTGCGCTGCATTCTCTGCGTTGCATCGTGTACGGGTAGTCTGGGAGCGTGCCATTGGATCTGCTTTTACGAGCCATTAGAATTCTCAAAGAAACCGCGCCCCTGGCTCCGGGCTGGGGTAGGATTGCCGCAGAACATCGATGATGCGAATTCTCATAGTGGAGGACGAGGAGCACCTGGCCCGCCTCGTCGCCGAGGTGCTCGGCCGGGAGGGCTACGCGGCCGAGACGGCCTTTGACGGCAGGACGGCCCTCGCGCGCGCCCTCGTTGAGGACTTCGACCTGCTCGTGCTCGACTGGATGCTGCCCGACCTCGATGGGGTGCAGGTCGTCAGGAGGCTCAGGGCGGCTGACGTGGGCGTTCCGGTTCTCATGCTCACGGCCCGCTCGCAGCTGGAGGACCGCGTGGAGGGCCTCGACGCCGGGGCCGACGACTACCTGGCCAAGCCTTTCGCCTTCCCGGAGCTGCTGGCGCGGGTGCGGGCCCTCGCCCGGAGGCCCCCCGAGAGGATCGAGCGGGGGACGGTCCTCGCCGCCGGCGACGTCGTGCTCGACCCCGGGCGCCACGAGGTCAGGCGCGCCGGGGAGCGCATAGACCTCACTGCCAAGGAGTTCGCGCTGCTCGCGACCCTGATGCAGCGCCCGGGGCAGGTCTTTACCCGCTCGGTGCTGATGGACACCGTATGGGGCGGCACCACCGGCGCCCAGACGAACGCGGTCGACCTCTACGTCCACTACCTGCGCAAAAAGCTCGACCGCGAGGGCGAACCCTCGCGCGTGCGGACCGTACACGGCGCCGGCTACACCTTCGACTCCAGGCCCGAAACCTTCGACCCCGGGCCGGAGGCCTGATGCTCGAGAGGATGCGCTGGCGCCTGACGCTCGGGTACGCCGGCATCTTTGCGGTCATCCTCCTCTTTTTGTCGGCGTTCGCCGTGTTCGGCTTCTCGCGGGAGCTGACAATGCAGCAGGACACCCTGCTCAACCAGGAGGCCGAGGACCAGGCGAAGAACCTGTTGGACGGCGAAGACCGGGAGATCCTGGCCGAGGGCTCGGCCGAGTACAGCTGGGTCGCGCTCGACCCGGGTGGCCGCGTCACGAGCGAGGACCCGACCGCCGCGACGCTCGGAAGCCTTGGCCTCCCTTCCAGGGAGCTTGCCGCGCGGGCCCTCGCGAACGGGGAGGTGGTCTCCGATACGATTCGGGGCCCACAAGGCAGCGCCCGCGTCGTGAGCATGCCCATGCGAAAAGGGGGCGAGGTCGTGGGGGTCATCCAGTACGCCCGTTCCCTGGACGGCGTGCGCCAAACGATCGGCAGGCTCGTCCTGGTCCTGCTTCCCCTGGTGTTGGGTGGCCTGGGGACGGCCATCCTCGGCGGCATGTTTATGGCCGGCCGGGCCATCCGCCCGACGCGCGAGTCTCTCGAGAGGCAGCGGGCCTTCGTCGCCGACGCCTCCCACGAGCTAAAGACACCGATAACCCTGATCCAGGCGGACGCGGAGGTCGCGATCCTCCGCGGCGACCTTACCGAGGCGGACCGGAAGTTGATGGAGCACGCGCTAAGCGAGACCGAGCGTATGAACTCGATCCTCTCCGACCTACTCCTCGTCGCCCGCCTCGACTCCGGTAAACTCGAGGTATCCGACAAGTCTTTTGATCTGGCGACCGTCCTGCGGGAGGAAGCCGAACGCTTCAGAGTGAACGCGGCCGGCAAGGATATCCGACTCGACGTACGCGTCCCGGGCGAGCTCCCGGCCCGCGGAGACCCCAAGAGGACGGCGCAGATTCTCGCCGTGCTCATCGACAACGCCGTGCGGTACACGCCCACCGGGGGTCATATCGTCGTTAGGGGACGGTTGCGCAACGGCCGAACGGAGACCGGCGTGGCGGACACCGGCCCGGGTATCGCGCCGGGGCAGCTACCCCGCGTCTTCGACCGTTTCTACAGGGCCGAGGCCGCCCGTACCCGGGGCGACGGGGGCACGGGTCTCGGGCTGGCCATCGCGCGCGCCCTGGCTCGCGCCCAGGACGGCGACCTCGCGGCCGAGAACGGCGAGGATGGCGGGGCGGTATTTACCTTACGCCTGCCGCCCGGGTAGGCCGAGATTCCGACCTCCAGCGCGCTACGCAACCGGACACCTTAACTTTTTCGACGGCAGAGATGAGCCCTGCTGGGTGGAGGCAGGTGTCCGTTCGGTATGGACCAGAGCCACGTCCCGGTGCAACGGTCGGAGGGCCTCCCCGGTCGCCGGGGAGATATGGAGGAACGAGCCTAGCATCGTCGCTTCTCCTCCCTCCTGTGTGTGCCACAAAGACGGGGTACGACCAGCGCCGTCTGACGCTCGCCCGACCCGCGCGCCTCCGGGACAGCGTCATCGAATCATCGGACGCCCGGCCTGAGGCGGTGAACGTAGGCCGCGGCCTCCTCGGGGCGGGGCCAATTCTCTAGGGCCCACTCGACGGCCTCCTCGAACGTCCGCGGGTCGCCGATGCGGCCCAGCTCCGCGAGCACGTCCCACCTAGCCCCCTCCTCGTCGACCAACCACCTCAGCCCTGGTCTGGCTGCCAGGACGGCGAACAGATCTCCTTCTCCTAGCAGTCCGAGCCTGTCCACAGCCCTAAGCGCGCGATGCCTGCTCCTCCTACGCCGCTCGGTGGGGCCGTCAGGCAGGATGTCCTTGGCCATAATCCCCCCAATTCCCCACACGGCGTCCGGGTTTTTTCCGACCGAGGCCTCGGGGCGGGCAGAAGGCCAGCGTTCGGCTTCGGCATGCACCATCGCCTTGCAGGACCTCCGGCGGCCGGCCGGAAACCCGGAATGCTGGCCGCCCCGGATATCGACGGCGCCCTCGTCGTTCTTCCGGTCGTCGGCTGAAGGAGGCCCGACCCTGGTGTCGAACAGGGCTAGCCCGTCCGCCCTCTCGGTCCTGTCTTGCTCGACGATGACCCGGTCCCCAGAGACCTTCGTCACGGCCCTGACCGGCACTAGAAAACGCCTCTCCCCTACCCCGAGGAAGCCGCCGGTTCCCACTTCTTTGAATCGCACCTCGCGTTCCTGCCGGTCTATGTAGAGGTCCTCGACGTTGCCGATGCGCTGCCCGTGCGGGTCGTAGACGTCCTTGCCGCGGAGGTAGTCCCCTGGGATGGCCAACACGAGGTCCGAGTCGCGCAGCCTGACCAGCCCCATCCCCACGAGTGTAGGGTGCCTCAAAGCTCAGCACCTCCTGTAGCGTTCGGCTCCCCGGAGTTCTTCGGGAGCCTTTGGATCTTTTGTAGTCTGTAAGTATTGTGAATGCTTTTGAATGGCGTTAGAGTCTTCAAAGGGTTCAGTGCGGCAACGCGCGCCTTCTACGGGCCGTTTCTCAGGGTTCATCACCTTCCGGGCAAGACCATCCCGGAGCGTAGGATGGACGGGTGGCCCTTCTTTGAAAATCCTAACTTCCGCCAAACGTCGATCCAATCCCGGTCCCCCAGACTTGTCGGTGTGCGACGACCCGCGACCGGGAGAAGAGAATTGGGATCCATCAGTCGGATAGCCGTGGAGGCATTCTCGGGGCGGATGGCCCTTCGCATCGTCCCGGGAACGGAGGGCACCGCCGTCCTCCTGCTGCGCGCCTACGGGCACGTGGCCCGGCTGACGGTTTGAACCCGGCTTCCCACCCGAAGGTCGGGACGACGTGCCGCGGCCCCGGCACCTCCGCTGTCGCTCACCTCCTCCCCTTGGCGGTTCTCGCCGTGTTGGGCCTGCTTGGCTGCGCCCCTTCCGAGGAGACCACGGCTTCAGACAGCCCGAACGTGCTGCTCGTCCTCACCGACGACCAGCCGGCCACCACCGTGCGTCACATGCCGAAACTTGGGGAGTTCGTAGGGGAGCGGGGGTTGACCTTCGAGCGTGCCTACCTGGCGGACCCGCTGTGCTGTCCGTCGAGGGCGACGATTCTGACCGGCAAGTACACCCACAACCACCGGATCACGAACAACCACCACCGCAAGGGTGGGGCGCGCCAGTTCCGCGAGGAGGGCCTGCACCGGGACACCATCGGGACGCGCCTGGAGGAGGCTGGCTACGCCACCGGCTATTTCGGCAAGTGGATGAACGGCTACGAGGGCCGCCACGTGCCGCCGGGGTGGGGCCGCTGGTTCGCCTTCTCGGGGGACCTGAACCGCCTGGACTCTTACGAAGTGAACGCGGACGGCCAGCGGAGGGTCTTCCCGCGCGAGCAAAACGAGACCGACCTCCTCAGGAAGGAGGCCGAGGACTTCGTGAGGGACCACCGGGACGAACCCTGGATGGCCCTGGTCGCGACGCACGCCCCGCACGGGCCGTATTGGCCGCCGGAGAGGCACGAGGGCAGTTTCGACGGCGTGAAGTTGCCGCGTACACCCGCCTTCGACGAGGACGACGTCTCAGGCAAGCCCGAGGCTTACAGGCGTCCGCCCCTCTCTGACCAGGAGAAACGCCAGCTGCGCAGGTCCTACGAGGGCAAGCTCGAAGCCCTGCAAGGCGTGGACGATCTGGTGGGCGGCCTCGTCGGGGTCCTCAAGGAGACGGGCCAGCTGGAGAACACCTACGTTGTGTACCTCACGGATAATGGCTACCTGCTCGGTGAGCACCGCCACGAGGCGAAGGGCAAGCCCTACGAGGGCTCCATAAGGACCCCGTTGCTCGTCCGCGGGCCCGGCGTGCCGGCCGGCGAGAGCCGGGGGCAGATCGTCGCCAACGTCGACCTCGCACCTACAATCGCGGGCTGGACCGGAGCGTCGCCCCCCGAGAACCCGGACGGCCGGTCGCTCGCCCCGCTCCTCACTTCCTCCCCTTCGGGCTCCTGGAGGAAGGCATTGCTGATCGAGCATTTCGTGGGGTCCGACTGGACTGGCCTGCGCACCCGGACCCACACGTACGTCGAACACGAAGGCGGCGACAAGGAACTCTACGACATGCGCAAGGATCATTACCAGCTCGAAAACATCCACGACCGGGCGGACGATGCGCTCCTGAATACGCTGGAGGAACGCCTGCAAGATCTGAAAGATTGCGCCGGAGCGCAGTGCAGAGAGGCCGAGCGTTGAGCCGTCCCGCCGAGAGAGGGATGTCGGACCCGACCGGTGCCCACCGCGGCGTCTACGGGGTCGACGCCGAAGCAGTTGTGCTAGACGGGTTACTTAGCCTGGCCGGGCACAGATTCCCGAACCCTCTGCTGGAACCGCGCTGCCCTGACGGGCAGGTGCGCGGCGAGGGTGCGGCCCTCGGAGACGCGGAAAGGGGAAGCCCTTGACGCCGCCGTTCGTCGCGGCGACCCGCGGCGTAGTGGCGGGGAAATTCCGCAAGGCCGTAGCCCTCGTTGCCCGGAGGGTGTGGCCCGGTAGAGTCGGCCGCCACCGGCCGAGCATCGACGAGGGCCGGCCGACCGAATCCGAACCGAATTCCGGCCGGGGCGGTTTCAGGCCCGACGTGGAGGGCCTCAGGGCCGTCGCCGTCGTGGCCGTGCTGCTCTATCACGCGGGGGTACCCTTCGCGGGCGGCGGGTACGTGGGCGTGGACGTCTTCTTCGTGATCTCGGGGTACCTGATCACGGTCCTCCTCCTGAGGGAGTTGGAAAAGACCGGAACCGTGTCGCTTGCGCGCTTCTACTCGCGGCGCGCCAAGCGGCTGTTGCCGCTGACGGTGGTGGTGCTGGCCCTCGTCGTCGCGCTGTCGTGGTTGCTGTTCGATCCGGTGCGCATGGAGGAGGTCTCCTTCGGCGTCGTCGCATCGGGCCTCTATTTCATGAATTGGCTGCTCGCCGCCCGGGCGGCCGACTACTTCGCGGCGGGCCTGGAGGCGAGCCCGGTCCAGCACTTCTGGACCCTGGCGGTCGAGGAGCAGTTCTACCTCGTCTGGCCCGTCCTGATACTGGCCGCCGCCTGGTGGAGCCGCCGCACGGGCCGGGGCCCCAGGCCGGTGCTCGCGGCGGCCTTCGCGTCCGTCGCCCTCTCCTCCCTCGCCTACAGCGTCTACTCCACGCAGGCGCAGGCCGGGGCGGCCTACTTCTCCACACTGACCCGCGGGTGGGAGCTCGCGCTCGGGGGCCTGCTGGCGCTCGTGCCCACCTCCCGGCTCGGTCGGCTGCCGCGTGCGGCGCCGGGTGTCATGGCGGCTTCTGGCCTCGCCGCCATCGCCTTCGCGACCCTCCGGTTCGACGACGACACCCTCTTTCCGGGGCACGCGGCGCTCGTGCCGACCCTGGGGACCGCGGCGATCATCGTGGCGGGGTTCGGGACGACCGCCGCAGGGCCGTCCCGTCTGCTAGCGCTAGGTCCGGTGCGCCACGTCGGCCGCATCTCCTACTCGTGGTACCTGTGGCACTGGCCGCCCCTGGTCTTTGTGGCCGCGGTCTTGGGGGATCTCTCCCCGCTGGAGGGCGTAGGCGTGCTCGCCGCCTCCTACGTCCCCGCCGTCCTTACCCACCGCTTGGTGGAGAAACCTTTCCTCCACTCGCGGCGGCTCACCCACTTCCCGCGCAGGGCCCTGGCACTCGGCGGGGCTTGCACCGCGACCTCCGTCGCCCTGGGCTTCGCTCTTCTGGCGCTGACGCCGACCATCCCGGAGGCACCGGAGGGCGAGGTCGCGGGCGCCGCGGCGCTACAAGATGGCTACTCGATGCAGAAGAGCGCGAAGGCCGTCAATCCCACCCCACGCGAGGCCGAGAAAAAAGAGAACCGTCCCCGGATGTATGCCGACGGCTGCCACCTCGACCTTGAAGAGACGAGGTCCCCCGAGTGTGTCTACGGCAACCCTTCCTCAGAGACAACCGTCGTGCTCTTCGGGGACTCACACGCCATGCAGTGGTTTCCCGCCCTGCAAGAACTAGCCAAGGAGCACGACTGGCGGCTCATCGGATTTTCCAAGAGCGCCTGCCCGCCCGCCAAGATAAGCGTCTACAGCACGGGGCTGCGCCGGGAGTACCGCGAGTGCGAGGAATGGCGGGATCAGACGCTCGGGCGCATCGTGCGGGAGGAAGACCCGAGCCTGGTCGTCACGAGCATGCTCAACCGCTACCGGGCGAGGGAGAACGGGAAGGACCTTCCTCGGGACGCTAGCAACGAGGCGGTGATCGAGGGCTACACCTCGACGTTGGCGAGGCTAAGAGACACAGGGGCCCCGGTCGCGGTCATCGAGGACGTCCCGCGCCCGGACAGGGACATACCCGAGTGCGTCTCCCAGTCGCTCGACCGCCTGCAGGACTGCGCGTTTTCCAGAAACGAGGCCCTCGCAGGCCCCCGGGTAAATATCCGCGCCGCAAAGGAGGTTGAGGGGACGATACTCATCGATCCGATACCCATGGTGTGTCCCGGAGAGACATGCCCCGCGGTGATCGGGGACGTGCTCGTCTACCGCAACGGCGCCCACCTGACGCGGACCTATGTCGACTCGCTCGCCCCCTGGCTCGGAGAGCAGTTGCCCGAGTCTGCCAATTGACGAGAAGGGGAAGCCGTTCTAAGGTCTTTCGGACGCCCCGAGTTCGGCCGAGCCCCCGCAGGGGAGGACGTGATGGGCCTCCCCTGCGGGGGCTCCATCGATGCCGGTAATCGGTAAGTCGCGTCGGGCGGTAGCTCTGCCTTCTCGGAACCCCAGCGGAAAAGGAGTCGGTGTGCTTATAGACCGGGTGCCAGAGTCCGAAACGTCTATCGGAGGGACGAGCATTTCGGGGATCACTCGATGAGGATCCATGAGCAGGGGGCGTGGAAGAAGTGGTTCGCGGGGGCGGCGGCGCTCTCGTGGGCCGGCTTTGGGCTGCTGTGGGCTCAGGTCATTGTGCTCCCGAGTCCCCTCCTCCCGCCGCGGTCCTTCGCCGAACTGCTCGGCGAGGTTCCGGCCACGACCAGCCCGGAGCGCTTCATCGTGATGATCCTCAAGGAGACGAGCCTCGTGCTCTGCGCCTTCGCCCTCCTCGGCCTCCTCCTAGCCCTCCTGGCGTACCGCGCAGGGACCCGCGGAGGCTCGGTCGTCGCCGCCCTGCTGTGCGCGACGACCATCGCGGTCTCGCTGGCGCCGATGGTGCAGGCCCAGAGGGTGGCCGCGGCCGAGGAGGTTAGGCTCTCGCTGCCAGGGTACTTCGCGGGCCCCGCCTCCGCGGCGGAACGCCCGACGGAGACCGCGACCTACGCGCGTCCTGGGGGGGAGGATCTCGAGCTGGATGTCTGGCGGCCGCACGGTGACGCCAGCGGAGGCCCCGCCGCCGAAAAGGGCCGCCCGGCGGTGGTCGTGGTGCACGGCGGCGGCTGGCGCTCGGGGACCCGCGGCGAGTTTCCCGAATGGAACGCCTGGCTCGCGGACGAAGGGCACGTCGTTTTCGATATCGACTACCGCCTCTCGGCGTCCAACTGGCACGAAGCCCCCGCCGACGTGGCGTGCGCGGTCGGCTGGGTCAAGGAGAACGCCCAGCGCTACGGTGTGGACCCCGGGCGCGTGGCCCTCATGGGCCGCTCCGCGGGCGGGCACCTGGCCCTGCTCGCCGCGTACACGGGGGCCCCCACCGTACCGACACCCGGCTGCGAGGCCCCCAACGACCGGGACACCGGGGTGGCTGCGGTGGTGGCATTCTACCCGCCGACCGACCTCGCCCGCCTCTCCCGCCAGGGGTACCTTAGCGGCATGGACCGTTTCCTCGGGGGCACCCCCGGTACCGCACCCGGGCGCTACCGCCTCCTCTCGCCGGTCTCTCGCGTCGACCCCGCCGACCCGCCGACCTTTCTCGTCCACGGGGTCGACGACGAGATAGTGCCGTCGGGAGAGTCCGAGCTCTTGGCGGGCAAGTTGCGCGAGGCCGGCGTACCCTACCACCTCGTCGAGTTACCCTGGGCGAACCACACCTTCGATTTCTCCTGGGGCGGATGGGGTTCGCAGATAACCCGCTCCTCGCTCGAGGAGTTCCTGGAGAGCCGTCTCGGTACCCCGCAAGAGGCGCGGACAGGTCCATCCGTACGCTAGGAGCGGAACGCATCTCTTGCCGGGAACGACAGAAAGGGAGGTTTCATGAAAGCGCAAGACCTCTACGGCACTCGCATACACCGAACCCGTGACGATCTCGTCTGCGGCGAGGAGTTTGTACGTTAGATGAGATCGACGACACGCGTCCGGTATCCGACAGTCCCTGAACCCCTGCCACTAGGCTGTTCGAGGTCGCGGTGTTTTGGCGCCACGGCCCGCCTTTGGTGGTAAGAAATCTGCCGCTACCAATCGCCGACCGACTCAGAAAATCCGTAATCGTTGCCCTGCACAAACGCCGATCGTGATCCAGTTGTCAGGCCCTTCTGCGTTGCCGGCTGCAAAACCTTCTTGCTTGTACACAAGTAGGGCACGTAGCAAGAAACCGGGGCCAGGTTGACTCTTCGCCAGCACGACAGGGCGCCGGTGCTCGCCGACGCCCCGAATACCGTCAAGGCCATGGCCGACTTGGGCGCCAGGACGGTCTCCGGTGGGACGGGACCCGGGACGGCTGGTCCAGAAGCAGTATCTTCGTTGCCGTGGCACATCCTGAATGAGCCGGTATCCGAGATTGGTTGGAAAAACCTAATGCTATTCATATGCCGTCCCAATGTGTTGGTCCCACACTAACTTCTGGCAGCGGGACGTATCGAGCATACGGCATCGCGCGTACGGCGCCTAAAGGCGAGAGGCTCGGGCAAATCCTGGGACCCGGAACGCCGAGCTATTTGGCAGCTGCTCGGCGGACGGTGTCGTTGCGGCGGAGGCGGGCGAGCGGGAGGGCATGGTTTGAGCGGGTTGGCCGATTTCTGGTTTGCCGGGCGTCTGCGGGAGCTAATACGGGAGGCCGACCAGGAGCGGCTGGCCAGAGGGCTACACCTTGCGCAGAAGAAGCCCGCCGGAAGACCAGCGAACTCCCGTGCGGACGCAGCCGCCGGCAGGTGCCCGTCCGTGCGCCTGGGAACCCCACAGGACGCGCCCCGGATCGCGCGGCTATTGGAGCTCAACGGGATGCCGCGCTGGGTCGCCTTCGAGGAGCGCTTTATCATCGCCGAGGAGGGTGTAGCGCTGACGGCGGCGATACGCTTTCGGCAGGAACGCGGGAGGCTCCACCTGGGGCTTCTGGTGACGGACCCCTGGACCGAGGAAGAGCCTCTGGCGCTGGCGCTGTACGTTGGGGCGCGGACCGTGGCGCGTAGGTCCGGTCTCTACGAAATCAGCGCCCAGACGCACCTGCACCAGAGGCACCTGCGCGAGGCCGGCTACCGCAGACGCGCAGGCGCCTGGCAGATCTCGCCATAATCCCTTCCGTACCAGGCAGCACTTGGTCCACAGGAGGGAGGAACGGATGGCCGTACGGGTGGCGCTAGCCTATGGCTATATCTTCTTGGGGGTACTTGTAGCGGGGCGCCCTCTGGCGGGCGGTCATGGCGATGATGAACGTGATGGGGCCCACGCGGCCGAGGAACATGATGGCCGCGACCAGGACCTTGCCGAAACCCGAGAGGTTCGGGGTCACGTCCAGGGAGAGGCCGGTGGTGCCGAAGGCCGAGGTGATCTCGAAGAGGGCCGGCAGGAGCTGCAGGTTGTCGGAGACCATGATCGTCAGGGTACCGAGCACGATCAGCACGCTGGAGAGGGCGAGGACGGCGAGCGCCTTGGCGACGAGTTCCCGCGGCAGCTCGCGCCAGAATAGCGTGATCCTATCCTGCCCCCTTACCTGGGAGGCGACGATGAGGAAGACGAGGGCCACGGTGGTGACCTTCACGCCGCCGCCGGTCGAGGTCGGGGCCGTCCCTATGAACATGAGCAGCGCCTGCACCACGAGCGTCGGGTCCCGCATCTCGGGGTAGTTCACGGTGGCGAACCCGGCCGTCCGGGGCGTTACGCCCTGAAAGACGGACAGGGCCGCACGCGTGCTGGTGGTCTCCCCGCCAAGCGTGGCCGGGTTGGTCCACTCCATCAGGGCCACGCTGAGAACACCTATTATGAGTAGCACGCCCGAGGTGATCAGGACGAGCTTGGAGTGTACCGAGAGCCTCCGGTCGTCCCTGTACCGGAGGAGATCCACGAGCACCGGGAACCCGAGCCCGCCGAGGGTTATGACGGCCACGAGGGTGCCGACGATGACCCAGTCGCCGGCGTAAGGGATGAGACCCTCGCCGGGGAGGATCGTGAACCCCGCGTTGCAGAAGGCCATGATGGAGTGGAAGAGGCCCTGAAAAGCGCTTTCGCCGAGGCCCATGCCGCGCCGGAGAAAGCCCGCGCCGAGCACCACGGCCCCGACGAGCTCCACCGCGAACGTGATGGCCGCTATCTGGCCTAGCAGGCGGAGGGTGTTGCGCAGCGAGTCCACGTTGTCCATCTCCTCGCGCACCGCGAGCAGGCCCCGAAAGCCGACCCTCTGGCCCACGAGCAGCGCGGCGATGGTGGCCACCGTCATGATCCCCAGCCCCCCGAGCTGCACCAACACCATCATCACGACCTGCCCGAAAGGCGTGAAGGTGGTGGGTATGGTGACCGTCGAGAGCCCGGTCACGCTCCCGCAACTCACGGAGACGAAGAAGGCGTCGACCCAGGAGATGCCGGACTCCGTCGCGGCGGGCAGCTTCAGGAGCAGGGTCCCGAGCCCCATCAGGGCCAGGAAACCGTAGACTATGAGGCGTGGCGTGGATAACCGCCGGGACAACGCCCTCTCCCCCTCTCCTTTCCGAACCCGGGCAGTATACCCGCGCGGGTCCCCATCGCATCATCCCCGAAAAAAGATACAATCGAGGGCGTGGGAAGAACGGCAAGAGAGAGGAAGTCTTTGACGCAGCTTACGGACAGCTTCGAGCGCAAGATGGACTACCTGCGCATCTCCGTCACCGACCGCTGCAACTTCCGCTGCCAGTACTGCATGCCCGAGGACATAAAGTTCCAGGACAAGAGCCACATACTCACCTTAGAGGAGATGCTCCTCTTCGCCGAGGCCTGCCTGCAGCTCGGCGTCAACAAGGTCCGCATAACCGGCGGCGAGCCGCTCGTGAGGCGCGGCGTCGTCAAGTTCATCGGCTGGCTAAAGGACCTCGGCTTCGACGAGGTAACCATGACGAGCAACGGCTACCTTCTCGAGGAGAACCTCGACGGTCTCGTCGAGGCCGGGCTCGACAGGATCAACATCTCCCTCGACACCCTCCAGCCCGAGAAGTTCCGCTTTATCACCCGCCGCGACCACTTCGAGAAGGTCTGGCGCTCGCTGATGGCCGCGCTTGAGACGCCGCTCTCGCCCGTGAAGATCAACGCCGTCGCCATGCGCGGCGTCAACGACGATGAGATCTCGGCCATGGCGAAGCTCACCCTTCGCTACCCGATGCACGTCCGCTTCATAGAGCTCATGCCGCTAAACGGCGACACCGACGGCTCCCGCTTCCGAAAGCTCTTTATCCCTGGAAGCGAGATCCTCGAGAGGGCCCAGCAGGAGCTAGGCGACCTGCGCCCCGTCGAAAAAGACGACCCCGCCGCCCCCGCCGACGAGTACAAGTTCGACGGCGCCCCGGGCACCTTCGGCGTCATAACGCCGGTAAGCGAGCCCTTCTGCGCCCGCTGCTCTCGGCTGCGCCTTACAGCGGACGGCAAGATCCACCCGTGCCTTCTAACCGACCTCGACGTCCCCGTAAAGGACGCGATCAGGAGCGAAGACCCCATCCCCGCCATCCACAAGGTCCTCTGGCACACCGCCGGCGTAAAGCCCGCCGCGGGCCTCACCCTCCCAGAAGAGGCCCGCAACCGCACCATGAGCCAGATCGGCGGCTAGGGTCACCTTACCACCTCAAGATACCGTCTCTACGTGTTCGTAGGAGATAATCTTCTGGTCGGAGGTAACGAGCGAACAATCATTTACCCGCGCTGTCGCGACGATGATCTGGTCAGCCGGGTCGCGATGAAAATCTTCGGGCAGCCCTGTCGAGGCTACTGAGATCTCAGGACTCAACTCGATCAACCGGACACCCGGGTAGCCAAGCGCCAGACGAAGCCACTGGTCCAAAGGTCGAGGCACCTCTAGTCGGCCGTGTTCGACGAGTTTTGCCACTTCCCAACACGAGATGGCGCTAACTCCAATCACGTCGGACTCGGCCTCTTCGATAACACTGGCCTGGGAGGGCTTTATCTGCGCATCGCCGTGAACCCACCACACCCATACGTGCGTGTCGAGGACGATCATCGTAGCTCAGTTCGAGGCTGTCCAATCGTCCTCGGCAACACTATCGAAAGGATCCACGTACCTGACCGGCTCACCGCGCAACGACCGGGATGAAGCGTTGGCGGAGGCCTCAGGCCGGACCAGAAGTATAACTTCGAGCCTCTGCCCCTCTTGGAAGGGCACGTTCTCGATCACTACCGTTCCGCCGTCGTGGACGACAGCATTCGTCCTGTACGCTTCCATCGCTCCTCGACTCCTCTACCGTCTGTCCGCGCTGCACCCGAAGTTTACCCACACGCGCCGACTGGTGCCCCGAAGTTCGGCAACAGCTAGATGGTACCCGGTTGCGATAAGGAATCGTCCCTGACTTGAAGTGGTCGTGCCAGACCTTGCGGATGTTCTGGTCCTCGAGAAACGTCCGTGTTCTTCTAGTCCGGCTCTATGGTGGAGATGAGGCCCTCGTTGTTGAGGCTCTCCATGTAGAGCTCGGCGAGCTCTTTGTGGGTCTTGGTTGCGACGGCCTTGCCGTTTGTGTGGGCTTCGAGCATGATGTCCACGGCCTGGCGGGTGGACATGCGCGGGATGACTTTCCGTAAGGTCTCAACGACGTGCTCCATCGGGGTGAAGTCGTCATTGTGCAGGATCACCTTGTACGGCGGCTCCTGCGTGGCCCGGCGCTCTATCTCTATGCCGGGCTTGGTCTCGGCGATTGGCCTCGCCGTTACGCTATGCAAAGTCGGTGTGCCTCGCACTATCATCTCCGGTCCGCCGTATAGATCACCCACGCCAAAATACCGCGCCATTGAACGATGCGCAACCCCGGTTCTCCCCTACCGGATGAGCGGCAGTACCTTCTCGAGAACCTCCTCGGCGGTGCGCGCGTTCTTGTCGGAGATCTCGGACACCCGCGGCCCTGCCGGATAATCCGCCGGGTCGTCGCGCATGAGGCGCGGCAGGCCGACGGGACTTTCCGGACCCCATCTATGGAGCCAGTCCTCGGGCAGTTTCTCCGGCAACTCCTGGTGGGAGACGGAGGCCCAGAGGGCGGCCCAGGCCCGCGGGACGACGCGCCAGATGTCGTAGCCCCCGCCGCCGGTGGCGACCCAGCGCCCTTCGCACAGTTCGTGGGCGAGGTCGTGCACCCTCGCCGGTACGTGCTCGTAGAGGCGGGTCGTGGCAGAGAGGTGGGTCAGGGGGTCGAGCCTGTGGGCGTCGCAGCCGTTCTGGGAGAGGATCAGGTCCGGCCCGAAATGGCGCAGCGCTTCTGGCACGACCGTCTCGAAGGTGGCGATGAACGAGCCGTCGTCGGTAAACGGCATCAGCGGCACGTTGACGGCGTAGCCCTTCCCCTCCCCGCTCCCCTTCTCGTGGACCCCGCCCGTACCGGGGAAGAGGTAGCGCCCCGACTCGTGGATGGAGATGGTCAGAACCTCCGGGTCCTCGAAGAACATCCACTGCACCCCGTCGCCGTGGTGGGCGTCGGTGTCCACGTAGGCGATACGGATGCCGGGATGCTCCTCCTTGAGACGGGCGATGGCGACGCCTGCGTCGTTGTAGACGCAGAAACCGCTGGCCTCGGAACGGAGCGCGTGGTGCAGGCCGCCCGAGATGCACATCGCGTGCGCCGCGTCCCCGCGCATGACGAGCCGGCCCGCCTCAAGAACCCCGCCGACGACGCGCGCGCTGGCGGCGTGCATGTCGGGGAAGACGGGGTTGTCACCGGTGCCTATCCCGTAGGGCCGGAGGTCCGAGAGCAGGGCCGCCCCCCGGCCGGCCTCCTGGACCATGCGCACGTAGGTCAGGTTGTGGACGGTGGTGAGGTCCCCCTCGGTGGCCGGCTCGGATGGGGTGAGGGGGTAATCTTCCAGGAGGCCCAAATCCTCGCAGAGCTCCAGGGTCAGGCGGAGGCGTAGAGGGTTGAAGGGGTGCTCGCCGCCGAAGCCGTAGGACTCCAGGGCGGTGTCGTGGACGATGGCGGCCCTGCCGGTCACGGCCGGGGCGGCCAGAGCACCGTGTAGTCCGCCTTCTCCAGAACGCTCGCGGCGTGGGACGGGTTGATGGTGTCCACGCGGAAGATGGCGACGCGGGTGGGGGGGTCTTCCTCCTGCCGCGGGCCCGTCACCACGCTGACGATGTTGATGCCGAGCTCCCCGATCAGGCCGGCGACGCCGGCCAGGGTTCCGGGCCGGTCCGGAACGACGACCTCCATCCGGCTCCCCGGCTCGTGCGCCCCAAGCAGGTACACCAGCGACTCCATCACGTCTGAGGAGGTAACGATGCCGACGAGTCGGTCCCCTTCGAGGACGGGGAGGCAGTTGATCCTCCTCTCCCGCATGGTGTTGGCCGCCGCGTCTATGGGGTCGTCTGGCCCGGTCGTCACAACCTCCCTGGCCATAACGTCCCCAACCCGGACCTCCGCCAGGGCCGCCGCCCGGTCAGGGTCCCCGAAGGCCGGTGTGGCCGAGCGCAGGTCCCTGTCCGAGACGATCCCGACCAGGCTACCCCCATCGAGCACCGGCAGGTGTCGTATGCGCCTGTCCCTGCACAGGGCGAGCGCCTCCCCGGCCGTGTCCCCCGGCGAGAGCGTCGCCACCTCGCGGGCCATGGAGTCCTTTACCTGAAGCATGCGATCCTCCTCTCCTCCGACCCGCATTGTAAAGCAGCCCGCCGCCCGGGGCGGGCCGCCGCAAGCTGGTATAAAGGCGCCGTGGCCGAGAAGCTCAACGAACTCCTGGCGGACAAAGCGACGCTCCTGGTGCGGGAGAACTTCACCGGCGTCCGGGCGGAGTGGTGGTGGGAGCGCCGCATGGGTGGCGGAATCGAGATCTGCCAGGAGCTCGACCCGCAACACATGGCCCGCGACCTCTCTAGGGAGACCGGCCGGGAGACCTCCACGGTGCGCCGGGCCATCGGTGACGAGCTTGGCCTCGAAGACGACGAGCCCGTGGTGCTCACGTTCGAGATAGCCGGCGACGCAACCGTCGCGGAGGCGGCCCGGATGCTCTCCGAGCGCTCATCCACGTCCGAGGGGTTAGCCGCCGGCCTCTACCGCGAGGTCGAAGAAGGTCTCAAAGACGTCTGATTATCGGCCGCCGACGCAACACCTGAAGATCCCGGCCAGTCGACCGCTTCGGGGGCCTCTAGATCTCCATCTGCGTCAAGTGACGAGTGTAGGATGTCGCTCATGGTCACCACAGAGCGTGCCGACGAGGTAAGTGTCCTGCTCGCCATGATTCGCGAATGGGCGGAAAGGCGTCCCGATGTGGTCGCGGTGGGTCTGGTCGGCTCCTGGGCTCATGGCGACGCGAGGATGGACTCGGACGTCGATGTGGCGCTGGTAACGGAGGATCGGAAACCGTATCTGGAGGATCATGCGTGGGTGCGTGAGCTTGGCGGAGTCCGGATCGTTCGAACCCGGCGGTGGGGGCCGATGACGGAGAGAAGGTTCGTCATGCCTTCCGGGCTAGAAGTCGAGGTGGGAGTGGGTCTTCCCTCCTGGCTCGATCCGGCCGATGAGGGTGTACGCCGTACCGTCAAGGATGGCATGTGGGTCGTCTACGATCCGAGAGGTATCCTTGCCGCGTTGCTGGATGCCTGCAGTCTGCGGGAGTCGAGCTAGCCAGGCCGGACCCTCAAGGTTCCTCCGGTGCCACCTCTCGGCCTGACGGCACCAGAGCGACCCGCAGATCCTACCGCGGTCTGTTCTCAGTACCTCCCGACGGATTCGTCCAAGTCGGCGTAAGCGTCGAGGCCGCCTTCAAGGTTGGAGACGAAGTGGAAGCCGGCCCGGTTCAGGGCTTCGGCGACGCGGGCGCTGCGGGAGCCGTGGTGGCAGATCACGACGGTCTCGGCGGCGGGGTCGAGCTCGCGGAAACGCTCCTCTATCTCGGAGAGCGGGACGAGGGTTGAGCCTTCGATCCTGGCGAGGTCGTACTCCCACCTCTCCCGCACGTCGAGCAGCACGGGCACATCCCCCGCGTCGAGGCGCTCCTTGAGCTCTCGCGGGCTTATGTTCTCGTAGTCCATCTCCCGCGGAGCCCTAGAACTCGTAGTCCGCGACGATGCGCCCGCTCGTCGTGGCCTCTAGCTTCTCGACGACCGCGAGGTGCGCGGGATGCTCCATATACTCTTGCAACCCCGCCCTGTCCTCGAACCGGGCGAACAGCGCGTGCGTGTAATCCCCGGACCGCCCGCTAAAGTCCTCGCCCACAGACAGGTCCACCGTGCCCGGCACCTCGTTCTTGAGGCCCCGGATCGAGGCCACCAGGTCCCCGACCTCCTCCTCCGACGCCTCTTCCTTCACCGCAAAGAACACCAGATGATCTACCACCAAAAATCTCCTCTCCAAGTCTTACCTTCCAACGACGCAGCTCCCGAAACCTAAAATATCCTCCGCTCCGACTCCTCTATCTTGTAGTCGTTTATAGAGGCGTCGCGCCGCTTCATCAGGCCATTCTCATCGAACTCCCACAGCTCGTTGCCGTGGGAGCGCCACCACTGCCCCTGCGCGTCCCGGCTCTCGTACTCGAACCTGACTGCGATACGGTTCTCGGTAAAGCACCAGAGGTTCTTCTGGAGCCGGTAGTCGAGCTCGCGGGCCCACTTGCGCTCCAGAAACGCCCTGATCGCCTCCCGTCCCTCGAAAAATTCGTCGCGGTTGCGCCACCTGGAGTCCTCCGTGTACGCCAGCGACACCTTCTCGGGGTCGCGGGTGTTCCAGGCGTCCTGGGCCTTCTTTACCTTTTCTCTGGCCGCCGCCTCGTCGAACGGCGGCAACGGCGGACGAGTCTGCTGGTCCATGCTCTGCTCCTCCTGTTTGCCTCTCCCCTATGTTTTCACAAACCTGCCGGCTCTACCGGGACGCCTTCTCCGTCTCGCGGGGCGTGCGGTTTACCAGGTAGATGCCGGAGACGATGAGGGCGGCGCCGGCGAGGAGCGGGGGTCCGAGCGCCTCGTCAAGCACGACTGCCCCTATGACGACGGCAGCGAGCGGCACCACGAAGATAAACGAGGCGACCCGGCTGGCCTCCCCCGCCCGCACGAGGCCGAAGAAGAGCAGCCAAGCCAGCCCCGTGCCCACGAACGCGGAGTACAGGACGCTCCAGACGAGCGGCCCCGTCCACGAGACGTCCGACGGCCGCTCCACGAGGAGCCCGAGCGTCGTGAGCACGATACCACCCAGCAGAAACGGGAGGGCGACCGCCCACAGCGTCGAGATGCGGGCCTCGTACTTCTTGAACCCGACCGTTCCGAGCGCCCAGGACAGCGCGGAGGCCACCCCGAAGACCACGCCCACGAGCGTCACCTCCCCGGCCGCGTTCAGCAGGCCGGCCGAGCTCACGGCCACGATGCCGGCGAAGCCGAGCAGGAGGCCGGCGATCTTGGTCGTCGTGAGTGGCTCGCCGAGCACCGTCCAGGCGAAGACGCCGACGAGTATGGGTTGGAGGTAGATCAGCACCGCCGCCGTCCCCGAGGGCAGGTACAGGACCGCGAAGCTCTGCGCGCCGATGAACAGCACCACGTTGAACGCCCCGAGGAACACGAAGACGCGCCAATCCCGCCTGAGGTTTGGGTTCCCGCCCCACGCGAGCGCCACAAACGTCATGATGACCCCGGAGAGCAGGGTCCGCCCGCCGGCGAAGAGAACCGGTGGGGCGTAGTCCAGCCCCACCTTCACCACGGAGAACGCCGAGCTCCAGGCCAGAACGAGCGCCACGAACGCCAGCACCCCGAAACGGCGCCTGCCGAAGAGCCTCAAATCAGAGCGAGTTGTCGCGGCGCGGTGGGATCAAAGCCCCGACAGCTTACTACGCGCCCCCGGGGCCGCGCCGCCCCTCTAGGCGTAGAAGTTCCGGACCCAGCGGTGGTTCTTCAAGAGCTGCACCTGGTCCTCCGGCAGCCCCTCGCCGTCGCCGACGCGCATGTTCCGCTCGACGTTGCGGACGGAACGCATGCCGGGGATCACGGTCGAGACCGCCGGGTGGCTGAGGATGTACCGGAGGGCTATCTCCGCGATCTCATCCTCCGTGACGCCGAGCTCGGAGACGATGGCCCGCACCCGCTCCTGGACCTCGCGCTTGCGGTCGTCGCGGAAGTAGTGGTTGCGAAAATCGCCCTCGTCGAACTGTGTCTCGGGCGTTATGGCCCCTGTCAGGGCGCCCTCGTCGAACGGGACGCGCACGATCACGCCGACGCCGTGCTCCTGGCAGGCCGGCAAGAGCTCGTCCTCCGGGCTCTGGTCGAAGACGTTGTAGATCACCTGCACGGTGTCCACGAGGCCCGACTCGATGAGCTTTACGGCGTTGGCCGGCTGGTGGTCGTTGATGGAGACGCCGAAGTGGCGGATCTTACCCTCCTTTTTGAGGTCCTCCACCGCCTCCTGCCAGCCGCCCTCGCCCAGCCACTCGTCCTGCCAGACGTGGAGCTGCTGGACGTCTATGGTCTCAAAGCCGAGGTTCTTCAGGCTCGTCTCGGTGCACTCCCTGACGTGGTCGGCCGGGAAGGTCTCGTCGGGATGCAGCCCGGAGGGCGCCGGAAAAGTGAGGTTCTTGGGCGGGATCTTGGTGGATACGTACACGGTCTCGTCCCGGTCCCTGACGGTCTGGCCCACGAGCCGCTCGCTGTGCCCGTCGCCGTACCCGAGCGCGGTGTCTATGAACGTGAGGCCGAGATCTATGGCCCTGCCAAGCGCCCTCAGGGACTCGTCGTCCTCGGCGCCCATCCACTGGCTCTTGCCGATACCCCACGCACCGTAGCCGACCTCGGAGACTTCAAGGCCCGTCCGGCCGAGCTTCCTGTAGTTCACGCAAACCTCCATCTATACCAACTTTCGGATGAATTGATCTCTTACCACGACGAAGACGACCCGAAACAGCGCGCGGGTAGAGGGCGAGCGTCTGACGGTCGGTCTCCGTCGGCCGCTTCCGGTGCTCTGTGGGGCGGGCGGGTTTGAAACCCGCCCCCACGGGGGGTATAGGGGTCTGGCGGGCTGAAATGCCGGTGGCTGGCCGCTATATAATGCTTGCATGACGAGGGGAGGATAGCGGTGCGGGTTCTGGACAGGCGCCGGGAGGCGCTGGTGGAGAGGGAGCGGGCGCTTCTCGGGCGTCTCTCGGACTTTCTCGTTGGTTTCGGGGCGCCGGGGGAGGACGTGGAGATCCCACGCCGGGCGCTCTCGGACCTCGAAGAGTTGTTCCTGCTGGTCATCGTGGGGGAGTTCAACTCCGGGAAGAGCGCGTTCGTGAATGCCCTGCTCGGGGCCGACGTCTCCAGGGAGGGCGTCACGCCGACGACGGACAAGATCACGCTTCTGCGCCACGCCGACGAGCCCGAGGAGCGGGAGCGGCGCGACGGCGTCCTCGAGCGGGGGTACCCCAACGAGTTTTTGCGCGAGGTCGCCATCGTCGACACGCCGGGGACGAACGCGATCATCCGCCACCACGAGGAGCTCTCACGCGGCTTCGTACCCCGCAGCGACCTGGTCATCTTCGTCACCAGCGCCGACAGGCCGCTTACGGAGAGCGAGCGCGGGTACCTGGAGCTCGTGCGCGACTGGGGGAAGAAGATCCTGCTCGTCGTCAACAAGGCCGACCTGTTGGGCGAGGAGGAGAAGGTCGAGCAGGTCCGGTCTTTCGTCGAGGAGGGCCTCCGCTCCGCTTTAGGCCTCTCCCCACCCATCTTCTTCGTCTCCTCCCTGCTGGCCCGCCGGGGGAAGGACGCGACGAGCGCGATGGAGCGCGATGCGCTTTTGGGCGTCAGCGGCTTCGGCGACCTCGAAGCCTACGTCCACGACCTGCTGGACGAGGAGGGCCGGGTGCGCCTCAAGCTCCAGAGCCCCTTGGGCCCCGTCGAGGAGCTCGCCCGCCGCTACAGGGGTGCCGTCCAGGAGCGCCTGAACCTGCTCGAAGACGACTTCAGAACCTCCGAGAACGTCGAGGCCCAACTCGCGCTCTACGTCGAGGACATGGAGCGGGACTTCGAGGCCAGGCTCGCGGAGATAGAGAACATCGTGCTCAAGATGGGCGAGCGGGGCGATGCGTGGCTGGAGGAGAACATCCGGCTGTTGAACGTGCGGGAGCTCTTCAGGGAGGAGAAGGTCCGCCGGCGCTTCGAGCGGGAGGTCGTGGCGGATACCGAGAAGCTGATCGACGAGCGGGTGGACGAGCTCGTGGACTGGATGGTCGAGCGGAACTACCGGCAGTGGCGGACGGTCGTCGAGTACGTCGAGCGCCGCCGCAACGCGAGGTACGACGAGGAGATGATAGGCGAGGTCAA
>CADCUT010000155.1 GCA_902805975.1 uncultured Rubrobacteraceae bacterium
GGTTGGCGTAGCCGCCGGTGATGTACGTGTCGGTCACCGAGGCGGAGCCCGTCAGCGCGGGTCCGCTGCCGGAGTGGTGGTCGAAGAGGACGCTGCTCTCGTTCAGCCCGCCCGAGGAGTTCGTGCCATTGGTACCGTTGATCACGCTGTTGGCGAGCGTGAAGCCGTCGACGGTCGCGCCGCGGATGCCGTAGTTCGAGTGGTCGTGGATGTGCATGCGGGTGAGCGAGACACCGCGCGTGTCGTTCAGCACGATGCCGGTGCCCGCGGGGACATTCGAGGTGTCGTCTCCACCGGTCGTGTTCTGGATGACGCCGCCTGAGCACCCGCTCGTGTTGGCTTTCGTGCACGTGCCCCCAATGCCCGTCACCGTCAGCGCGTTGTTGACGCCCGTGCCGTTAAGCACGATGCCGCCGCTCGCGCCGTTCGAGGAAATCCGCTGGAACGCGAGCGGGCTGCCGGAGCCGATGTCGGTGTTCGTGACGTTGAGCGCCTTGCCGGAGCCGGTGTCGATGGTGTTGCCGCTGCCGGTCACGTTCAGCGTGCCGCTCGTGGTGGCCGCGAGGCCCCTGCCGCTCGTCGCGTCGATGTCGAGGCCGCCGCCGGTAAGGTTCAGCGTGTGGCCGTCGCTGTTGTTGAAGACGATGGCGTCGGAGGCGCCGGTGTTTAGCGTCTTGACGGCGTTGCTGAAGGTTGTCGAGCCGCCGGTGTTCCCGGTCAGGCTGATGCCGCCGCTGGTGTCGTTGTTGTCGTTGATCGCGCCGGCGAAGGTGACGGCGCCGCCGGTGCGGTTGGTGATCTCCGCGGTGCTGCCGGTGCCGTTGTTGAGGCTGCCCGGGTAGGAGATCGCGCCGCTGCCGCCGTTGAGGTCGAAGGCGATGCCCGCGGCACCGGAGATGACGCTGGTCGGGCTCGCGCCGAACGAGCCGGTCCCCAGCCCATAGTCGAGGTTGACGCCGTCGGTCGCGCTGTTCGTGGACTGGAGCTGGTCGAAGTCGAGCACGGCGCCCGGCGCGGTGACCACGTCGACGGCCGGGCCGCCCGTGGCGTTGACGTCGTCGGTGCCGTTCGAGCCGACGCTCAGGCCGGTGACGTTGTCGGCCTTGAAGGCCGCGGTCGCCCCGGAGGTCGTCGTCAGGCTGAGGTCGGCGCCGGAGCCATCGCCGAGGTTAGTCGCGCCGGTAAGGTTGGTGAGGACGACGCCGCCGGTCCCGGAGTTCGTGACCGTGATCTGGTCGAACGAGCTGGTGCCCATGTTCGCGCCCGTTGCCGACAGGCCGGGGCCGCCGTTGCTGGTGATCGTCGTCGAGCCGAAGTCGGTAGTGCCCGGGTTGTTGAGCAGGACACCGGTGGCCTTATTGTTGACGACGAGGTTCGAGACGTTGAACGTGCCGGTGGTGCCGTTGAGCTCGAGACCCGCCTGGCTGCCCGCCGTGCCGGCGTCCACGATGTTGACGTCGTCGATCGTGGCGCCGCCCGTATCTCCCGTGCCGCCGGCTATGCCGCCGCCCGTGCCCTGCGGGTCGATGTTGAAGCCGCGGATCTCGTTGGAGTCGTCTATCTCGACCACGTCCGCGTTGTTGTCGGTCAGCGTCGGGTGCGCACCCGGGTTGGCGGGGTAGAGGTTGTCGGTGCCGAGGGCGCCGCCACCGTCAGGATCGACCGCAAGGCCCTCGTGCTCACCGATGAGCCGCTCACTCGCGTTCATCGCGAAACCGGTGTTGTACCCCGTCGACATGTTGTCGCCGTCGAAGACGAAGACGGTGTTGCCGTTGCCCGAGGCGCTCTCGGCCTGGGCCATCGTGTCGAACGGAGCATTGGAGGTACCGCTGTCACCGGCGGCGTTGTTGCTGACGTACCAGACGCAGCCCGCGACCGAGACGGTCACGCGCCCTGTTGCCGTGCCCGCCGTGCCGGGGTTCTGGTCCGAGACCGTGTAGTCGAAGAAGTCGGAGGTGTCGGAGCAGGTGTCGGCGGGGTCGTTGACGTAGGTGAAGTCGCCGTCTGACTCGATGGTGACCGAGCCGCCGTCGTTCGTAGCGAAGGTGCCCGGCGTGATGGTGAGCGGCCCCGGGCCGTCCACGTCGGTGTCGCCGGTAAGCAGGTCACCTGTGATCGACTTCTTCGGGCCGTTGACGGAAGGTGCCCCGTCGTCGGGATCGTCTACGACCAGAGACGTGTTGCCGATGGCGCCGCTGGCGCCGTTGAAGCTCTCGTTGTCGGCGAGCGGGGCGTCGTTGACCGGGATGACGTCGATGGACCTGGTCGGGGTGTTGGAGAGGTTGTTCGCCGCGCCGCCGTCGTCGGCCCTGAAGGTAACGACGCGCTGGGTCGCGCTCGGGTTCTCGCTGGTGTTGCTGTACTTGACCGACCTCAGCGCAGCCTGGTAGTTGGCCACGCTGGAGGAGCCGCTGAGCGTCAGCGTGTCGCCGCTGACGGTCCCGGTGATCCCGTTCTGGTTCGTGAACGAGAGCACGTCCTCGCCGCTCGCGTGGCCGGAGGTGATCCTGACCGTGGCACCGTTCATGTTCGCCGAGTCCACGTCGCTCAAAGTGAGACCGCTGTCTATCGCCGTCGCAGCGTCGTTCTCGGTGTAGGTGAGCGCGCCCGAGGTCGTGGCGAGCACCGGCGCGTCGTTGATCCCGTTGACGGTGACGCTGCTTGTAGCCGTACTGGAGTCGTCTACGCCGTCGTTGATGACGAAGGTAACGCTGCGGTCAGTGGAGCCGGGGTTCTGGGAGGTATTGTTGTACGTGACCGTGCGCAACACCTGCTGGTAGTCGGCCTTGCTCTTCGAGCCGGTGAGCTTCAGCTCGCCCGTCGTGGAGGTGTAGGTCTTCGTGATCCCGGTGGTGCCGACGTCGGCGTCCAGGGACTCGGCGGCGCCGTTCTTAAGGTTGGTTATCTTCACGGTGGCCGTATCTATGTTTGCGTCATCGGCGTCGGTGACGGCAAGGTTGGCGCTATCTACGATGGAGACCGCAGGGCCGTCCTCGGTGAACGGGGCCGAGTGTCCGGTGCCCGCGCCGGCGCCGTTGAGGTCGATCCGGGGGACATCGTTCGCAGCCGCGACAGAGACGCTCTTCGTCGCGGTATTGGAGAGGTTGCTCACAGACGAGCCGTCGTTGACCTGGAACGAGACGGTCCGCTGGGCGGTGTTCGGCGTGTCGCTCGTGTTGTTGTACTTGACCGACCTCAGCGCCGTCTGGTAGTTGGGCACGCTGGAGGTGCCACTCAGAGTCAGGGTGTCGCCGCTTACGCTGCCCGTGATCCCGTTCTGGTCCGTGAACAGCAGATTGTCCTCGCCGCTGGCGTAGCCTGATGTTATCTCGACCGTCGCCCCGACGAGATTACCGGAGTCGGAGTCGGCCACGGTGAGTGCGTTATCGACCGCTACCGCCGGATCGTTCTCTGTGAAGGGGGTCGCCCCGCTGCTCGTGGTGACTTCGGGCCGACTGTTGACCTCGGTGATCGAGACGTCGCGCGTGGCTGTGTTGCTGAGGTTGTTGGCGGCCTCTCCGTCGTTCACCTGGAAGGAGACCGTGCGCGAGGTGCCCGGCGCGTTGCTCGTCGAGGAGTATCGGACGGAGCGCAGCGCTGTCTGGTAGTTTTCCACGCTCGAAGGACCACTCAGCGTCAGCACGCCGGTACCGCTGTCGTAGTTGCCGGTGATGCCGTTCTGGGTGTCGAAGGAGAGCGTGTCACCGCTCAGCCGACCGGTGGTGATCGAGACGGTCGCGCCAGTGAGGTTAGCGGTGTCGGGGTCGTCCACGGTCAGAAGCGGGCTGACCTCGGCCGCGTCGCCGGCCTCGGTGTAGGGGGCGGAGCCCGATTCCGTCTCGACCGCCGGCGAGTCGTTGATCGATGCGACCTGGATCGAGACGGTCGCCGTGCTACTGTCCACCGTGCCGTCATTGGTCGTGTAGGTGAAGGAGTCGGAGCCGTTGTAGTTCGCGTCCGGCTCGTAGGTGACCCGGTCGCCGGTCAGGGTGGCAGGGACGGTGGAGATCTCATCCGCCACCGCCGTGCCGTTGCCCTCGTAGAGTTTGCCGTTCGCCGGGAGGCTCGCGACCTTGAACGTGAGCGGCTCGTCGGCGGCCACGTCGTCGCCGGTCAGCGTGATGAGCTTCGTCTCGTCCTCATCGCTCTGGATGGACTGGGCGTCAGCCGTGGGCGCGACGTTGTTTACCTGGAAGGTGGTCGTGTACTCGGTGTAGTCACCGTCCCTGTCCATGATGAGGGCGCGGACGGTGTGCTCGCCATCGTCGTAGGTGCAGGTAGTCGAGGCCGCGCTGCCCGCGAGGTCGGCGTAGTTCCGGACCGTTCCGAACTCCGAGCCGTCGCAGTTGTATGCGTAGCGGAAGCCGGCGCCCGCGTCCGCCCCCGAGGGGTCGTTCTGATCCGTGAAGGAAACCGTTACCGGGGAACCCTCGTCCTTCGGCCCGTCGTTGCCGAGCGTCGCCGTCGGCGGGACGTTGTCCACGGTTACCTCGACGCGCCGGCCGTCGGTGTCCGCGGCCCCGTCAGAGTCGGTGGCCGCGGCGGTGACGTTGGTCGTCGCCGGGCCTTCAGGGAAGAGGCAGCGGAAGCTGCCCGTCTTCGTCTGCTGGTCGTACTGGTCGGAGTTCTGGACCTTGTCTCCGTCGTCCCCGCAAACAGCGGTGGTGGTATGGGTGTCGTCGCCGGGGTCGGTGACGGTGAAATCGTAAGTCTTCGTCTCCCCTTCGTTGGCCTCATTCGGGCCGGAGAGCGAGATCGAGGGCTTCACGTTGGCGACCGCGACGGGCTGCTCGGCCACGCTGCTGTCGACGTCCTGCGAGTCGGTAACCTGCACCCGAACGTTCGGGCTCGCCGGGCCGTCCGGGAAGCGGCACTCGAAGCTGCCGCCGCCGGCGTTCGTGGAGGTCTGTCCGGCCTGCGTGCCGCCCGTCCCGCAATCGGGGAAGCCGGCGGCCCCGTTGACGGTGAACGAATCACCGGCATCAGGGTCGGTCACGTCGAAGGCGAAGGTCTTCGTCTCGCCCTCGTCCGCGCCCGACGGCGTGTTGTCGAAGGCAACCGCGGGGGCGTCGTTGACGGGGTTCACCGTGATGCTCACCGTCGCCGGTGCGGAGTCGCCGGCGGTGTAGGTAAAGGAGTCGGGGCCGTTAAAGTCGGCGTCCGGGGTGTAGAGGACCGTCGCCGTGCACGTAGTGGTCCCCGCGGACGTCGCGCAGTCCGGGGCCGAGGCCGTCCCGAGGGAGCCGTGGCCGGGCTCGCCGACGGAGAACGTCAGGCTGTCGGTGTCCGCGTCGGTGGCGGTGAGTGTGATCGTCTTGGCGACGTCCTCGTCGGTGGCGACGTCGGAGTCGTCCACGAGCGAGGCTTCCTCGACGGGATTCACCGTGACCGCCAGATCCGTGGTGTCGGTCTCGCCGTCGCCGTCGGAGACTTTGATGTTAGCCGTGTAGCTGCCCGCGGCCCTGCCGCCCGCGGCGCCGGCGAAGCGACCGTCGCCGCCGAGCGTGATGCCGGGGGGCAGCGAGCCGCCCGTGAGCTCGAACGTCAGGGTGTCCCCGTCGGCGTCCGTCGCTTCCAAGGCGGCCATATCGGCGCCCTCGTCTATCGTCTGGGAGGTGTTGGCCGCGGCGCCGGTAAAGACGGGCGCGTCGTTGACCGCTCCCACGGCGATCGTGACGGTGCCCTCGTCGTTCCGGCCCCTGTTGTCCGTGGCCCTGTAGACGAAGGAGTCCTCGCCGCTGAAGTCCTTCTCGGGCGTGTAGGCGAAGGAGCCGTCGCGGTTCAGGCTAAGGCCTCCGTGGCCGGGGTCGGTGACCTTCGTCGCGGAGAGGCGCCTGCCGTCCGCTTCGGCGTCGTTCTTCAGCACGCCCGGGGCCGGGACCGTCAGGGTGCCGTCTTCCCCGACCGCGTAGACGTTGTTCCTGGCGAGCGGGAGGCGGTCCGGCGACCACACGGTGATCTCGACGGTGGCCGTGTCGCTGGCGCCCGAGGGGTCCGTGGCCCTGTAGGTAAAGGAATCCTTCCCACGATAGCCCTCGTCCGGCTTGTAGACGTACGAGCCACCGCCCCTGAGGGTCAGCCTGCCGTGCCTGGGAGAGGAGACCCGCGCCGCGGTGAGCTGGTCCCCGTCGGGGTCAAGGTCGTTCCTCAGCACGCCGGGGCTCGGGATCTTGAGCGTGCCGCCCTTCATGACCCTATGTTCGTTGTCCTTGGCCACCGGGGGGGCGTTGGTCCCTTGGGCCTCGGCCTCTGTGACGGAGGCCGAGGCGCCGCCGGCGCACACGAGCGAGAGGCAGAAGAGCAGGATCCACCAGGTCCTCGCGCGCCTCATGCCCCGTCCCTCGTCCGAAGCCTGCGGTCTCGCGCCCATAACTGCCTCCCTGGCGGGGCTCTCCTATCCAGATAGGGACTCTGAACGGGGCCTCGCAACCATCTCTAACCTGCCGACGAGCCGGCCACAAGGTCCGGATGCTCGTCCTGTATGGCGGGCAGCCTACTAACGGGAGTACGTTAATGTATCCCTCAAATGGGCTATCTTTGGAAGTTGGGCAAATTCATTGGACCGGGCGATCTCCCCTCCGCCCGCCCCCCAACGCGTGGGCCGGAGAGGGGATGGCTCCTAACCGCGCCGCACCCTGTCCGCCACGGACGCGAAGGCGCCGTTCTCCACCGCATCGTCCAGCGGCTCTAACTCGAAGGAGTCGTCGGCGCGGCGCAGGGCGTTGAGGATGAGCTCGTCGGTGAGCCAGGGGTTTTTGGGCAGCAGGGAGCCGTGGAGGTAGGTGCCGTAGGCGTTGAGGCGGCGGGCGCCCTCCGTGCCGTCCGTGCCGTTGTTGCCGAAGCCGGCGACTACCCTGCCCAGGGGCTCGCAGTCGCCGAGGTAGGTGCGGCCTCCGTGGTTCTCGAAGCCGACGATGCGGCGTTCCTCACGGGTCTCGGGGGCCGGGACGTCCACCAGGACGTTCCCGATCAGGCGCCCCTCGTCGGGCCCGCGCGGCTCGGTGTGGAGGTCGAAGATGCCGACGCCGGGGAGCTTCTCACCCTCGGGGGTCTCGTAGTGGTGGCCCATCAGCTGGTACCCGCCGCAGACCCCTAGGATCACGCCGCCGTCCTCCACGATGGCCCTGAGGTCGGCGCCCTTGGATCCCGAGAGGTCGTCGGCCAGCAAGCCCTGCTCCCGGTCCTGCCCCCCGCCGAAGAGGAAGACATCGCGGCCCGTCGGCCTCACCCTCTCCCCGAGCCCCACGTCCACCACCTCGACCGGGATACCGCGCCACTCGCAGCGCTTCTTTATGGAGATGACGTTCCCCCGGTCCCCGTAGAGGTTCATCATGTCGGCGTAGAGATGGTGGATGGTGAGCACGTGCCTCCCTTCGGTCGACGCTATCAGGCTTTTTCGGACGATCCCCGAGGGTCTTTGGGTCGGCCCATCTTGTCCTCGTCTCCTCGCGGGGTTCGGCCGAATCGTACCAGGATGGGCCGGGCGCCGTTCTCGCTGGCCGCTGATGGCTGACAGCCCTATTCTTCCCAGAACTGGTGCGTGTAGCCCATATCGCCGAGTGATTTGCGGATCTCGAGCATCGCGGTGTAGGTCGGGAGGACGTAGAGGGTCTCGCCCGGCGGCGTGGATCGCAGCGCCGCCTTGATGGCCTCCCGGCGGTCGGGGATGACGGGGCCAACCGGCAGCTCAGCGTACTTGAGGCGGACGGCCATGTCGCCGGCCCTGGTGCCGCTGACGGTGAAGGGGGCGGCGTCCGTAACACCTTCGGCGCGGGCCCCGGCGAGCATCTCGAAGTCCACGTCCCACAGCCAGGAGACGTCGCGGCCGTCGGCGTCGTTGTCGTTTATGGCTATGAGGACGTTTTTGGCGTCGGCCCCGGTGACGAAGGTGCGCAGGATCTCGTTGAACCCCACGGGGTTCTTGATGAGGAGCAGAAAGGCCTCCCTGTCCCCCGCTTCGATCCTCTCGACCCTCCCGAACGCCCCTCCGAACTCGCCGATGCCCCGGATGATGTGCTCTAGTCCCACGCCCGCCTCCCCCGCGACGGCGGCGGCGGCGAGCGCGTTGTAGACGTTGTAGAGGCCAGGAAGGGATATCCTCGCCTCGACCTCGCCCTTCGGCGTCGTGAGCAGGAAGGAGGAGCCGCGCGCGCCCTCGAGCCGGACCCGGCTCGCCCGGTACGCGAGCCCGGGACGCGAGAAGTCGCCCTTCGGGCAGCGGTAGACGCCGATGTGGCCCATATAGACGGCCGAGTAGTCCAGCGGCGTGCCGCAGACCGGGCAGTCCTTGGAGTCGGCGACGTGCTGGAGGCTTCCGGTGTCGAGGTCGGGGGCGTCCACCCCGTAGAAGACGGGATTCGCAGAGGAGTCTCCGAGGCTCGCCACCAGCGGGTCGTCGGCGTTCAGGACGACCGCGCCGTCGCGGGGCAGGTCGGCGAAGGCCGAGGCTATGACCTTGCCGGTGTAGGCGAGCTCCCCGTAACGGTCGAGCTGGTCGCGAAAGAGGTTGAGGACCGCGAGTATCTTGAGCTCCGCCTCCGCCGCGACCCTCGGGACGCTCGCCTCGTCCACCTCGAAAAGCCCCATCTGCGAGGAGGGCCTGCCCAGAAGGGACGAGTCCGCGACGAGGGCCGCGGTCACGCCGGTCACGAGGTTCGCGCCCGTCCCGTTGTTGACGGCCCGCCTGCCCGCGGTGGCGAGTATCTTCTGGATCATGGCGGTCGTGGTCGTCTTGCCGTTGGTGCCCGTGACCGCCGCCGACCCGAGCGGGAGCCGCCGGGAGAGCTTAGCGAGAACGCCAGGGTCGACCCTGCGGGCGACGACGCCGGGGATGGTTGATCCCCCGCCCCTGCCGAGCCTCCGGCTCGCGAGCTGCGCCGCCCGCGCGGCACCTATCGCGGCGAGGAGGCGGGGATCTAGGACCGGGCTCATGGGGCGGATTATATGGACCCGCGCAAGGCCCTGCGCACGAACCCTCTTTGACCGGACCCTCGACCTTGCGGGCTCCGGACACCTCGCCTTGTCGGCTGCGGTTCTAGCACCCCGAAAAGTCCGCTGCCATGGCGAAGACCTCGCGCGAAGATCCCCAGGATACTATCCAATCTCACGCAAACATCTATGCAGACCGCCGTATCTGCACCTCCGAGACCGTCCCTTCCACGCACTAGGGTGAATAGGCCCTACCGGCGGCACGCCGCAAACTAGGACATGAACCCCATGGTGCCCGCGCGCCGCGAGGGTGACGGTAAGGCGACGTGGTCCGGACCTGCCGGTCTTCACTCACCGGCCTCCTCTGGGACGCGGGGTCCGTGAATCTGGGACGCGGAGTCCGTGAATTCGGAGACGGCCGCCCGAAGGGGACGCGGGTCGAGCGCTCTGTGCTCCGCCCCTGCCGTCGTCACTCAACCCGACCCGGGCCCCCCGACCCCGGCGAACGCGAGAGGTGCTTCTCGATCTCCCGCAGCAGCGTGTCCTCCCGGACAGCTAGGAGGCCGAGGGGCACCAGAACCGGCGTCCCGGCTATTCTCCGGTTGACGCCCATGAGGAGGCGCTTCGCAGGTCCCTGGCGCGCCAGCAGCGCCCGTTCGTCCGTCACCTCTACCGCGAGGAGGCGTTGCCCAAGAAACGACCGCACCCAAGCCCTCTCCACCTCCCCCCACGGCACGAACCCCGCGTCCAGCGCCGAGGCGCGGTCGAGGATCCCTCCAGAGCCCACCTCGAAGATCGGGCGCCGGAAGCGTGCGATCCGGCCGAGGTAGAAGGCGAGGCAAAAGCCGAAGAAGAGCAGGTTGAACGCCCCCACGGCGAGGACGAGAAGCCGGGCGGAGGCGGAGGACGGAGGGTTGGCGACCGCGACAAGGCCGAGGCCGGCCGCGCACAGGTAAGCGCCCATCGCCAGGGCGAACGCCGAAAAGAGGGCCCTGAGGATTATAGGGCCGACGCTCGTTCTCACGACGAGCACCCCGCCCTCCCTGCTCGCGGCCCCGCCTAGCACCGCCGGGTTTCACCTCGGCGGCGGCAGCGCGCCCCCGCGCTGCCGCCGCCGAGAGGCCTCGGTCGCTCCATCATCCCGGACGCTCGGGGCTCACCGGGTTCGTGAGCCTGGAGACGGCCACGGGCCAGAAGCCGAGGTACAGGCCCCAGAAAAACAGGCCCCGGACCGTCGCGAAGTCCAGGACCGAGAAGCGGTAGCCGGCGAAGATCCCCCCGATCGCCACGAACATCAGAACCGTCTTGCCCGCAAGCCCCCAGTCCCTGCGTGGCAGGAGCGCCCGTGCCGCGCCGATCCCCAGCAGCACGCCTGCAAGGTTGAAGAAGATCCCGCCCGCGGCGGGGACGCCGAAGAGCGCGGCGAGGCCGCAGGCCGCGCACAGGACGGCGATCATTCCCACGACGAACCGGAGACCCCGCTCCGCGTCCCGGGTCAAGGCGCGTCGTTCCCGTCCCCACATCGGCCGTGCCGCTCCCCGCTCTCCGCGTCTGTCGCGGCTACCCGCCCGGAGGCCAGGAAGGCGAGTGCGGCCCCCAGCAGGAGGGGGACGGCGGGGGCGAAGGCGGCACGGTAGTAGCTCCCAGGCGGGGTCCCGGTGTCGGCCCGCAGCCCCTCCGGCACGCCGTACTCGCCGGCCGCCCCCACCAGTAGGGGCTGGGCGGCGAAGACGGCCACGATGCCCACAGCGGAGAGGAGCATGAGCAGGGCGCCGGGACGCGGCGAGGCACGGAGGGCCAGCCACGCCCCCACCCCGCCCGCGCCACAGATGAGGATCCCCGCGGCTTCGGTGCCGACGAAGGCGAGGTCCACGGGGTTAGGCGCAAAGTGGCCGGAGAGCGCCGCGATGGCGACCCACAGGGCGACGGCCGAAAGGTAGAGAAGCGCGCCCAGCGCGGCCCCCGCGCCCCCGATCGCCGCCGCCGCTAGACGCACGCGGGTGGGGTCAAGACCCGTCCTCGAGGACGCGCTCGCAATCGTCGGCGATCACGTCCCGGCCGCCGACCCCGCGCACCACGTCGCGGCCGGGACCGCAGCTGACCTCGTCGGGGCCGTCTACCTGTGAGCCCGGGGGGATGCTGTAGCAGCCCTCTCCTACGCTTATCCTGTCGTCGCCCCGGCCCGCCCGCACCACGTCGCGGTAGCAAGAGCCCGCGTCGAGGTTGTCGTCGCCCCCTCCGCCGCGCAGCGTATCGTTGCCCAGGTCGGCCTTCAGGGTGTCGTTGCCCCGTAGACCCCTCATCTCGTCGGCGCGGCGGGTGCCGGTCATCTCGTCGGCGTGCCCGGTCCCGACGCACAGCCCGCCATCGCGGTTGGGGCACTGTATCTGGTTGGCCGCCAGCGCCGCCCCGCCCGCCGTCAGGAGGAGCAAAGCCCCCGCCAGGACGCCCAAGATCGCGTTCTTCTTCATGCCTGTCCCCCTCGTTGGCCGCGCGCTCGGGCGCGGGTCGACTTCCTTAAAACGCGCCCACCCTAACAGCCGCGCACCCGGGAACATAGGTACCGTAGTCCCATATCTGAACGTTGGTCGGTCCGGAGTCCCCGCCACCCGGGGTGATCGGGCAACCGGGCGAACTTCGGTGAACGCCTTCCACGCACTCGGGTGAATAGCCTAAGATGATTGGGAGATGTTGCGCTCCTGGATCGTCGCCGTGCTGGCCTTCGGGATACTCGTCCTGGCGGCGTGCGGTCCGCCGCCGATCGTGGACGCCGGGCGCGGGTCCGGCTCCGCACAACCCTCCCCGTGCTCCGCCGAGCAGACCCGGCTGCAGGTCGACCGCCAGGCGCATCCGGACGAGAGGGCGATCGCCAGGGAGCTCGGCGTCCCCGTCGGAGAGGTCCAGAGGCACTCGGCCCTCTCGGAGCACGCGGGGAAGCTCGCGGTGGCGCTGAACAGAAACGAGCGGGAGACCTACGGATCCCTCGAGATCGTCGACAAGCCGGAGCTCCGTGTCGTCGTCTACTTCACCGAGGACGGGGAGGAGACCGTCCGCCCCTACGTCAGGTGCACGCCGCTTGCGGGCTTCGTCGAAATCAGAACCTTCGAGGCGTCCATCGCGGAGCTCGAGGCCGCCCAGGAGGAAGCATACCGCATCGTCACCGAGGAGCTCGGCATCCACGCGGACTCCGGCATAGACATCCGGAAGAACCGGGTAGAGATCTACGTGAACGACGAGGAACGCCTTGAGAAGGCTATGAGCGAGGCGGGGGTAGAGATGCCCGAGCACGTGACGGTCGTTGAGGCCGGGTTGGCCCGTCCGTCGTAGCCGGACTCCTTAGAAGCCCTTTTCCGGGGGCCGTGCCACGCGCCTTGCGAGAGACCCGGAGGGCTCTTGCCCGAGCCCGTCTCGGCCGCCACAGCACCAAGCCGCGCCTTCACGACCCGGTAGCCGCCGACGGGGCGACGTCGCGGGGCCGGTCGGACCCTTGCGCGGGCGGGCCGAGCTTTTGGAGGTCCACCGCGTAGAGGGCGTACTTCTGACGGGGGGCGCCTTCCACGGCGGAGAAACCGGGCAGGGTTTTTAGTCGCCGGTCGAGCGGGCCCCCGGCGTAGACCATCAGGTAGTCCACCCCGTAGCGGCGCAGTATCTCGTGGGCCTCTTCGTCCAGGGTGGGGCCGAAAAAGAAGCGGTGGACATCCCAGTAGCGGCGGGGGATGCCCAGAGCCGAGTCGGCCCTCCGCGCCAGCTCCTCGCGGTCCCGGATCATGCCCTCGCCCCGCTGGCTCACGACGTCCAACGAGGCCGAGTAGGCGGGGATGACGTTGTTCGCGCTGTCGCGCGCGAGCAGGACGCCGCGGCCCTCCATGTCGTCCCGGATCCACGGAAAGATGGGGTCGGGGTGGTAGTTCGGGGTGCGGGCGACCTCGTACTCGCGGTAGAGGCCCACGGCCTTCGCCACCGCGGGGGGTGCTGCGACCGCCATCAGAACCGCCACGAGCGCCAGCGGTAACGCCCGGACCGCGCCGCGGCCGATCCCGAGCCTTCCCAGCCGGGCCTCCGCGTAGCCAAGCGCTTCCCACGCCATCCAGCCGGCCGTCAGCAGGCCGAGGAGGGGGATCGGCCATGCCAGACGCCACAGCAGGCCGGGCACGATCACCTCCTCCCCGACGAAAGTGGCGACCGGCGGCACGTAGACCGCGACGGTGACCACCACCAGCCCGCCGAGGAGGAACTGTGCGGCGGTGCTGCGCCTCGCCCGCCGCAACAAGAAAGGGACACCGAGCACGTAGGCCGCGAGGATCACCGGGTTCAGCAGCAGCCAGGGGTGCATCATATACGAGCCGTCCCCGAACTCGTAGATGTGCCGCCAGCTCTCCGTGATGAACACGGTGTACTCGAGTACCGCAGGGGGGGTCGCGTTGATGTCCGCGGAGAAGAGCACGGCGGCGGGAGATCTTCCCACGAAGAGCAGGAGCAGGGGGCCGATGATCACGCTCCACAGCGCGAGCGCCAGGGCCGCCATCCCTGTCCAGGCCGCTCTACGTCGCGGGTCGGCCGCCACGTGCGCCAGCCCGAAGCCGAGCATGCACAGCCCGAGGGGTGCGAGCACAGACGGGTGGACGGCCACCGTCGTCCAGCACAGGAAGGCGAAGAGGCCAAGATAGCGTAGCTTGCGGCCCTCCACGAAGAGCGCGGCAGAGAGGAGCGCCACGGGCAGGACGAGGAACCTGGCGGCGTGCTTGTCCTCCGCTATGCGGGCGGCTAGCTCAACCCCGAGGTTGTGGACCGAAGGCTCGATGAACACCACGTGGAAGAGGGCGTAGACGGCGGCCGAGAGGACCGCCGCCCGTTCGCTCTTCAGAAGGGCCAGGGCCAGGGCGTAGACGGCCAGCAAGGCCACGACGACCAGCGTTGGGGTCAGGTACCTGAGCACCATCTCTATGGGGTTCAGGCCGGAAACGCGTGAGAGGGCGGCCTGCTCCAGCAGCCACCCGTTCACCTTTACCCGCGACAGCTCGGCGGTCCCCTCCCCAAAGTACGGGTCGCGCAGCGCGAGCCTCTCCGCTTGCATAAAGTCTCTCACCCACGACAGGTAGACCCACGCGTCGTCGTAGTTGCTCGGCACCCTCCTCGTGGCCACCAGGGCCAGGCCCCCGCCCAGCACAACCAGGGGCGCCCATAGCCAGCCGGCCGGAGGCCCGTACGCCCCATACCCATCTACGCCGGTCCTGCTCTCCGGCGTGGGCGGAGACGCCCGCAGGACCCTCAATCCTGCCATCCCCAGGGAGACCACAAGCACCGCTCCCGAGGTCCAGACGTAAGATTCGATGCTCCCGTGCAGGATCAGGAAGGGCACCCCGAGGAGGCCGAAAACGCCGGTGCTGACGGCGAACGCGACGGGCGCCACGGCCGCACCCGAGATGGCGTCCCGGAAGAACCAGTGCGTTACGAGCGCTCCGGGTGCGACGAAGAGCAGGAGGGTGGCGACGAAGGCGGCCGGGGGCGCGGCTTCGGCGACCGGTCGCAGCGGTACGAGCAGGATCAATGCCGCGACGCTCGACAGCAGGATCAGGGCGTCCGGGGATCTGGCGCGGCGGGCCAATCGCTACCTCCGGTGCGAAGCGTGGTCGCGGGAGAGGTTACAGGCATTCACGCGGGCGCTCAAGCTCGCGGCGGGCAACCTGGCCGTTCTTCCGGGTGGCGTGGGCCGGGTGGCGCGGTAGAAACTGCGATATGGAGATCTTCGAGAACCTGTCGGCCAGTTCCAGGCTGGAGAGACCCGCGCTCGACGCCTACTCGCGGGCGGTGCGGGACGTAACGGAGACGCTTGAGCCCGCCGTGATCTCGCTCGGCCTCCCCGACGGCCGCGGCGGCGGGAGCGGCGTGGTCCTCGGCACGGACGGGACCACGGCCACCGCCGTCACCAACAGCCACGTCGTGCGCGGCCTGGGCAACGCCGCTGGCAGCGCCGGCGGACGAGGGGGCAACGGCGGCGGGATGCGCGTCACGTTCTCGAACGGTGCGTCGGTCCCGGCTGAGGTGCTCGGCGACGACCCGCCGAGCGACCTCGGGGTGGTCCGCTTCACGCCGGAGGAAGAACCAACGGTGGCAGCACTCGGCGAGGCGGAGAACCTGGTCGTCGGGCAACTCGTCGTCGCCATCGGGAGCCCTCTGGGTTTCCAGAGCACGGTGACGGCGGGGGTGGTCAGCGCGCTCGGGCGCTCCATCCGGGGCCAGGAGGGGCGCCCGATCGAGAACGTCATCCAGACCGACGCTGCCATCAACCCCGGTAACTCCGGCGGGCCTCTGGCCGAGGCCTCGGGCCGGGTCGTCGGCATCAACACCGCCATAATCGGCGGGGCCCAGGGCATAGGCTTCGCCGTGCCGGTCTCGGGCGCTTTCAGGCGCGTCATCTTCTCGCTCGTGACCGAGGGGCGCGTGAGACGCGCCCGCCTCGGCGTCGTCGTCGCGACCCAGCCGGCGCGCGGCGGCGTCGGCGGGGGTGCCGGCGTCCGCGAGGTCCCCCCCAACGGCCCAGCCCGGAGGGCCGGCGTCAGGCCGGGGGACGTGATCGTGGGCCTCGCCAACCAGCCCGTCCGGTCCAACAGCGACCTTCTCGCCCTCCTGGACGAGTCCGCCATAGGCCGCGACATGGAGCTCAAGGTGCTGAGGCACGGCAAGGAACTTGCGCTCACCGTGCGGCCCCGCGAGCAAGAGTAGAGCTTCGCAGCACGCTACGCCCTCGGAGGCTCCGATTCTAGCCATCGTCTTGCGGTTGGAGAACCGCGGGGATGACAACGAGCCCGGGATGGCCCAAACTTAGACCGCAAACCGGTGGCTCGGACGCCTGACAACCGGCCGCCGAAGGCTGGAGCGTGCTGAAAGGCGCGAAGCGCCGTGCTGACAAGCGGAGCCGGCATGGGCGCAGCGTGCCAAAAGCGGAGGCTCGCGAAGCGGGCCGGAGCGTACTGCGACGACCGAAGGGAGGAGCGCGATGCCTGACGTGGCGTTCGTGGTGAAGGATGTCTCGGATGCGGGGGACGCCGAGAGGCTAGAGCGGGCCCTCACGCGCCTGGAGTTCGTGAACCTCGCCAACGTGGATTCGGAGAAAGGGCTGGTTGCCGTCTCCTACGACGGCGGTGAGGCTGAGTTGGAGAAGATAGAGGGCGCCATGGAGGAGGCCGGCCACGACGTCGAGCCTTCGCCCGGCGCGGACCCCGAAGTTGACTGATCCGGCCCCCTCCGTCTCCGTGGAGGAGGCCGCCCACTTCCTGCAGATCCCGGAGGACGAGGCCAGGGGGCTCGCTGGGGCCGGGGGGCGGGTCCCCCTGGAGGCGGTCCGCGACCGGCTCGGCGCGGACGTCGTCGCGATGGAGCTAGCGCGCGCCAGGGAAGAGGTCGGCAGGCTCTCGGGTCAACTAAAGGAGGTCCGCGCCTCCAACGCGCGGCTCCAGAAGGAGATCAGGGCCTCGACCGACGAGCGGCGCCGGCTGACCGACGAGGTGCTGGATCTCCGGGCGGCGGCGGAGGAGCGCCTGATGCTGATGGAGCGCGTGGAGCAGATGGCCCGGCTGGAGCGGGATCTCGAGGAGAGCACATCCGAGCTCAACCGTCTCAGGAACAGAAGGCTCCTAGGCCGGTTCCTGAACCGGTAGGGAACCGGTGGCACCCGCAGGCCAGGCCGATGCCCCAAGGAGTTAGCCGCGACGCGACCCTGATGAAAAAGCTCGTACTCTGTTGCCGTCGCGGCCGAGAGGCGGTGGTCGTGAAATCCCGTGTCAGGGCCGTCTTGCGGTGCGGTCGTGGCGTCGGCCCGGTTCCCTAGACTGCTGGCGGGCCCATCTCAGGAGGCGTTGGGGACGGGCCCGTCCCGGCCAAGGTCGGGGTGGACGTGGCCGGACACTTTCGCGCCGTTGCGTATAATCGTCCGGGCTGCTCGATGACCGATAGCGGCGGACAACGGCAAAAAGGGGCTTCGTGGAGAGCATTTTCAGTCTGGAAGTGGTGGGGGCATTTATCGGTGTCCTCTTTATAGATCTCATCCTATCCGGGGACAACGCCGTCGTGATCGCGCTGGCGGTGCGCAACCTGGAGGGCAACGTGCGCCGGCGGGCCATCCAGCTGGGTGTCGCGGCGGCGATCGGGCTCAGGATTATCTTCGCCTTCCTCGTCTCTTTCCTCGTTCAGATACCGCTCCTGCAGGTCGTGGGCGGGTTGTTGCTCATCTACATCTCGTGGCAACTCGTCAAGCCCGAGGAAGAGGAGAAGGAAGTCGAAGCCGGTTCTGGGCTGTGGCAGTCCATAAGGATCATCGCCGTGGCGGACGCGGTCATGTCGCTCGACAACGTGATCGCCCTGGTCGCCATCTCACGAAACTCCGAGGGTGAGCCGCGGGTGTGGCTCGTGGCCCTGGGGATCGTGCTAACAATCCCGATTATTATGTACGGCGCCACTATCCTGAGCGACCTTATGGACCGTTTCCCGGTGATCGTCTACGCCGGCGCGGCCCTCCTGGTCTACGTCGCCGTCGAGCTCATGTTCGACGATAGGCTCGGCGTGGTGCAGTCCTTCGCACACGCGACGGAGGGGTACCACAGGATCGCGGCCGTCGCCGTCGCCGCGATCTTCACGGCCATCGCCCTCCTCGTCAACCGCCGCCGCCAGACGAGCATCACCTAGAACTCTGGCCCCGGGACCGGGCGACCGTCGATACCCGGCGGGCCAACCTCGGTCTCAGGATTCTGTCCCCACCTCCGCCCGTCCTCCGGCGAATGACCTACCGGGGGGACGATCATCCCAGAAGAGCAGCAACCGGCACGGGGTACGGTTTCCCGTCAGAAGCGGGCTTACGCGCCGACGACCGTTACCACGGCGGCGACGAGAAAGACGAGGTACAGGGAGCCCGCGCCGAGCAGGTAGAACCCGTGTATGGGGCCCTTGCGCAAGAGGAACCCTATAAACACGAAGCCGGATACGAGGGCGAACACGGCCGAGAGCATGCTCAAGAAGCCGAGGTCCCACGGAGTGAAAAGGATGCCCACGGAGACGGGTATGGTGCTCTGGAAGACCATCGCCCCCGTTATGTTGCCGAGGGCCAGAGTGTCCTTGTTGTCGCGCAGCCAGATCACGGAGTTGAACTTCTCGGGCAGCTCTGTGGCGAGCGGCGCTAGCACCAGCGCGATGAGGCCCGCCGGGATGCCGATGGCCGTGGAGATGTGTCCCACCGCGTCCACGAAGATGTGGGCGCCGAAGCCCATCACAGCCACCGAACCGACGACCTGAGCGGTGACGGCCCACGTCGGCGCCGCCGAGCGGAAGGGCCAGAGGGTGAGGCTGTCGGGCGGCTCGCCCTCGGTGGAGTCGTCCCCCGTCCTTATCGTCCGGATCACGTACGCGACGTACGCGAGGATCAGGAATACGGCGAGGCCGATCTTCAGCACCAGCGGGAGGCTAATCAGTCCGGCCCCCGCGGCCAGGGTGAAGCACACGAGAAAGAACGCCATGTCCGGGATGGTGACCTGGCGGTTCACCACGATCTCGCTCCCCGAGCCCCTGCGACCCTTGTAGCCGATGGTCGCCAGCCCGACGATAAACAGCGCGAGCGTGGCGAGCAGGAACGGGGCGCCCAGGATCGCGCCGATGCCTATCTCCCCGGCGGCGGCACCCCCCGAGCCGACTATCACGGCGCCCAGGATGGCGACGATGGGGATCATGGTCTCGGGAAGCGCCGTCCCGACGGCGGCGAGGATACTTCCAACGGCCCCGTGCCCCAGGCCGAGTCGGTCACCCAGAATCTCGACCGCGTTGGTGAAGATCACCGCCGCGCCGAGGATGGCTGCCAGGGAGAGGATCAACTCGATTATCGACATGCGCCCCTCCTGCGGTCGCCTGTGAGAGCTACGTGTTAGATTCTCTGCCCGGTACTATACCCAGATCGGAAGAACATGAACGATCTCGACAAAATTCTCGCCGCCGTCGCGGGCGGGGACCTCTCACCCGCCCGCGCCGCCGAGCGCCTGAAGGAGGGCGAGGTCCGCTACCTGGACGAGTTCGCCGCACTGGACCTCGGACGCGCCGAACGCAAGGGCGTGCCCGAGGTGGTCTACGCCCGCGCCAAGAGCCCGGAGCAGGTCGCGAAGATCTGCGCCGCCGTCCTCGAGAGGACGCCGCGCGTCATCCTGAGCGCCCCAAACCCCGAACACGAAGCGGCGGTCCGTGAGACCCTCCCCGGGACGCCGGTACGCCAGGCCGGGCGCTCCCTCGTGCTCGGGAGCGGCGAACCCGAGCCCACGGGCGGACGGATCGGGGCGCTCAGCGCCGGCACCTCGGACCTTCCGATCCTGGAGGAGGCCCTGGCCGTGGCCCGCGAGATGGGCGTCGAAGCCCTCACCTTCCACGACGTCGGGGTGGCTGGCATCCACCGCCTCTCTGGCCCCCTCCAACAACTCCGGGACTTCGACCCTGACTGCATCGTCGTGGCCGCCGGGATGGAGGGCGCCCTGCCGAGCGTGGTCTCGGGCCTCGTCTCCGTCCCGGTGATAGGGCTCCCCACTTCCACGGGCTACGGCCTCGGCGGCGACGGGACCGCCGCCATCCTCGGGATGCTCCAGACGTGCTCCCCGGGCCTCTCGGTGGTGAACGTGGACAACGGCGTCGGCGCCGGCGCCACGGCCGCCCTCATCGCCAACCGCGCCGCCAGCCGCGAACCTTCCCGCTAGCCCGGTACGACCTCGTGCGCGTCTTTGTAGCGGTCTTCCCGCCACCGGAGGTTCAAGAAGCCCTCGTCCAAGTCGCCCGCGCCCTCCCGACGGAAGCCTTCCGGCTCACCGCCCCCGAACGCGTCCACCTGACCCTGAAGTTTCTCGGCGAGGTCCCGCCCGAAGACCTCCCCCGCGTGACCTCGGCGCTGGAACGGATAACGCGCTACGACGAACCGTTCGACGCGGCCACCTCGGGCCTCGGCGCGTTCCCCTCCGCCCGCCGCGCCAGGATCCTGTGGGCCGGCATCGGCCAGGGGTACGAAGAGTTTCGCGCCCTCTCCCGCGCCGCCGAGAGCCTCCTCGAACCGGAGGGCTTCGCCCGGGAAGAGAGACCCTTCATGCCCCACCTGACCCTCGGACGGACACGGCAGCCCGTCCCCTTCGACCCCGGCGGGGCAGACCATTCGAGCCTGGGCTTCGCCGTTCGGAAGATCGACCTCGTCGAGAGCCGGCAGGGCGACTCAGGACTCACGTACCCGGTGCTGGCGGAGTACCTTCTCTAGAGAGCCGTCAATTCCCAGCGAGGATAAAAGGGTTAGGGGCGAAGGTCCCCCGCTGCGGCCTTCGACCACGCGGGTTCAGAACAAACAAGCTGAAAGCGAAGCCGGGGCGTGCTGAAAGACGCCGAAAGCGTCGCGCTAGAACGCCGAGATCAGGGGCCCGATCGACATGATGATGAACAGCAGGATCAGGATCATGACGACCACGGCTATAAAGTTGGTTCCGCTCATAGGCTCGGGCTCTCTAGAGGTTTGGAACGGTCTATCATCGGCGGGTCAATTCTAGCGGCTCCGGCACGACCTTGCAGATGCCCCTCAACCGACGGCCCTGAGCTCGTTGGCGTAGAAGACCCGGCGGCCCGGCGCGGTCTCCCCTTCCCCGGTGAGCTTCTCGCGGACGGCGTGGAACTCCTCGACCTTCTCCGCTATGAGCCGTACGATGGGATCGGGGTCGGAACGCAACTCCAGGATGGTCTCGAGCACCGCCGCCACGCTGACCTGCTCCACGCTTCCGGCCTGCCGCGGCTCCTTGTAGAAGATACGGCATCCGTAAGTCGCCGCCTCGGCGTCGTGGATGATCAGGATCATCTCCGGCCTCGTCGTAACCACCCGGGGCACGTTCTCAAGCTCGTACATTATCCTCCGTCGCCGGTAGACTTCCCGCTGCGCCTCTTGCCGCGCTATCTCCGCAAACCTGTCACCCTTATCGAGAGAGTAAGCCTCGTCCCTGGCCTCCTCGGCCTCGCGAACCCATTCCGCAACGCCTCCGCCGTCCAGGCTCTCCCCGCACACCGGGCACCGGTAACTGCCCCCCGACGCAGCCCGTAAGCCTTCCAGATGCAGGCAATTTTTGGTCCCTTCCACCATGTAGACGCCCATTGTACTCTTTTCCTCACCCTGCGCGACCCTCCCCCGACGAGAGGGAACGTCCTGGACCTGTACTTTAGCTTTATTTAACTATCTCTCCCGGGTGCGTGCTCGCGCGCGGGTTCTCCGTCCGGGAGGAGACGATTACCCGCGAGGGCCTCTCGTACCGGCGTTCCCGGTCTCTGTTCGGGGCATCGGCAGGTAGGGGTTCGTCGTTCGGGTCCGGGAAGCGGGCTTGTATCTGGGGACCTCGCGGACGGTGGCGTTCGGCGTAGCCTGCACCTTGCACGCAGGTTGAAGGTATCGGGCCGGAGGTCGCGGGGTTGGGGTTCTGGTATGTTCCGCGTGTGTTGTACGGGGAGAGGGAGGCGCACCTGGTGCTCAACCCGGCCGCGGATAGTGGGCGGTCGGGGCGGCGGCGCGCGCAGATCACGGAGGTTCTGGAGGGGGGTGGCGTGCGGCCCGTCTGGCACGTCACGAAGAGGAGCGGGGATGCTTACGAGATAGTTCGCGGGTTGCCGGACGGGATGCCGGCGGTCGCCGTGGGCGGGGATGGGACGGTGCATGAGGTCGCGGCCGCGTGCGTTGGTACGGGACGAATTATGGGGATCCTGCCGCTCGGGACCGGCAACGATTACGTCAAGGCGCTCGGGATCGGGGACGACCTCGGGCTGGCGCTCGGGGTGCTGCTAGATGGCAGGGTACGCGTGGTGGACGCCGGTGAGGTCAACGGGGTCCCGTTCAACAACGGGTTGGGCATCGGGTTCGACGCCGAGGTGGCCGAGGGGGTGGAGAGGGCCCCCTCGTACCTGGGCGGCCCGGGGAGGTACGCCTGGAGCGTGGCGCGCCTCTTCTGGGGCTTCCGATGTCACGGCGCGACCCTGCGGCTCGGCGGGGAGACCGTCGTCGAGTCTAAGACCATACTCGTGGCGGTGGCGCTCGGCACCACCTACGGCTCGATGTTCAGGCTCGCGCCCGGCGCGGTGCTCGACGACGGCCTCTTCGACGTGGTGTGGTCCGAGGAGGTGAGCAGGACGGAGGTGCTCGGGCTCATCCCGTCGGCTCTGTGGGGGACGCTCACCGACAGGAAAAAGGTACACGTGGCCCGGGCGGAAGAGGTCGAGGTGCAGATGTCCGAATCCGTTCCGGCGCACGTGGACGGGGAGGTGCTCTCCCCCACCACGAAGTTCCGGGCGCGGGTGCTGCCGGGGGCGCTGCGGGTCATCGCACCGTAGCATAGAATGCATTTGTTGGGGATCAGGAGAGGAGACCATGCTGAGGTTTGCGTCGAGGAACGTCGTGACAGGCGCCATCGCTTTCGCGGTGATCGTCATCGTCGCGTCCGTATCAGGCGCTGGTGCCGGCGGGTTGCTCTTCTATCTGCCGTACCTCACGCCGACGCTCTTCGTGCTGTATCTCGTCGTGAGGTGGGCCGTGGTCGCTGGCGGCGTCGACGCGGGCAGGAGGGGAGTCACGGCCGCCGGAGCGGCGCGCGGGAGATCCTGGATGCCCGCTACGCCGGGGGTGAGATAGGGGCCGAAGAGTACGAGCGGGTGCGCGCGCGGCTCGAAACCCCCTAGCCGCCGGCGCGTATAACCCTTCGGAAGCTATAAAAATGGCGTCCCTGTGGTAAAAAGCTTCCCTTCACCCTTTGGGGTGGGGGCGGCATTCAGGCGAAGTATCGTAGAGGTTCGGAGAAGAGATGAGAGCGTTCGTGTTTCCGGGACAGGGCGGCGGGGTCGTGGAGCCGGCGGCGGAGCTTCTGCCGCAGATCCGGCGCGTCGTAGGGGAGCGTATCCCGGATCAGGTAAAGATGTTCGCCCGCGCGGCGCGGGACGCCGACGAGAGCCGCAACCTCAAGGTGCGCCCCGACGTGGTGGCCGGTCACTCGCTCGGCGAGTACGGCGCCGCCTACGCGGCGGGGTGCTTCGACTACGAGACCGGCCTCTGGCTCGTCGCCGAGAGGGACCGTTTCCTGGCGGAGGCCGCCGAGGAGACACCGGGTGGGATGGTCGCGATCCTCAAGGCCGACCCCCAGGAGGTCGAAGAGGCCCTCGGAGAGTCGGAGGGGTCGGTGATCGCCAACTACAACACCCCGCGCCAGACCGTCATCTCAGGCCTGCGCGGCGCTCTGGGCGACGCCGTCTCCAGGATCCGAGGGCGGAAGATCCCGTTGAACGTCGCGTTCGCCGCCCACTCTCCCTACGTGGCCGCCGCGGGCGAGAAGATGCGCGGTGTCCTCGATGCCGTGGAGTTCCGGACGCCGGAGGTCCCCATCGTCAGCGCCATAGACGGCAGCGTCCACACGACCGCCGAGGCCGCCCGCGACGCCCTCAAGAACCAGATGGTCGCCCCCGTCCGCTGGGTCAAGGTCGTCGAGACCCTGGCGAAGATGCGCGTCGAAGAATGGGTCGAGCTCGGCGGCGGCGGCGTCCTGACCCGCATGCTCAAGGACTTCGAGCTTCCGTCGCTCAAGGGCGTCACCTTCGAGGACCTGCGCGCCCGCCTGCCGCAGCAGGCCCAGAACCTGCTTCGGAAAGAGGAGTAACCCCCGATCGGCGTCTCTTCGGGACCCCGCATGGACCCGGACACGGCGATCCCGAACCTCCCCCTGGGAACGGACGCAGGACGGGTCCCCAAGGAGTAGTTTGTTTACGCATACGCTGGGCGAGGACACGGAACTGCGGTTGTTGGAGGCGCGGCACGCCGAGGAGTTGACCGACCTCACGGACCGCGACCGGGAACACCTGCGGGCGTGGATGCCCTGGTTGGACGCCAACCGAACGGTCGAGGACCGCAGGAACTTCATCAGGGGCGCCCTCAAGCAGTTCGCGGAGAACAACGGGTTTCAGGCCGGCATCTGGCACGGAGGCCGCCTGGCGGGGGTCGTGGGCCACCACGGCATCGACTGGGAGAACCGCGCCACCTCCCTGGGCTACTGGCTCGGCGAGGAGTTCGAGGGACGGGGGATCGTGACCACCGCGTGCCGGGCGCTGGTGGACCACGCCTTCGAAGAGATGAATCTGAACCGGGTCGTCATCGCGTGCGCGACCGGGAACGGCAAGAGCCGCGCCATACCGGAGAGGCTTGGCTTCCGGCGCGAGGGCATCCACCGACAGGCCGAGTGGCTCTACGACCACTTCGTGGACCACGAGATCTACGCCATCCTGGCCGAAGAGTGGCGGACCGGACGCCCTTAAGTCCTCCTACGCCCCCGGGTATCACGAAAGCGAACGCGCCGGAGAGAAGGATCAACCCGACGCCCGAAGGGAAGTCCTCCCCCCTCACCGCGGCCGGCTAGAGCCCGGGGCGCCACGCACGAAGAAGGGCCAGGGAGACACCCCCCGGCCCTTCCTGAAACCAGCTACCCGGAGCTTACCTGGCCGCTTCGGCCTCCGCCTCGGCCTCGGCCCGCGCCACGAAGTCCTCGCCGGCGCTTATCGCCACGACCTCGTCCTCAATGCTCGAGACGGTGCCGTCCATGCTCGACCAGACGCCGACGGAGAGGCCGTCGGCGACCGGCTCGCCGAGCTTCTGACCGTAGGAGACCTCATCACCCTCGCCGACGAGGGCGGTCGCGGGCTTGAGGATGCGCCCGCCGAGCGGCAGGGCGACGCTGCTGACCTTGCCCACCAGCGACTCGACCTGCTCGGGACGCTTGGTCTTTATGTCGGCGTACTCCTTGGAGGCCACGCCCTTGGGGATGACGAGGAAACCGTTGGTGGTGCGGCGCACGAAGGCGTCGCCCTCGCCCAGAGACTCTATGCCCATCTCGTTGAGGTAGGGCCCACCGTCTATGACAGAGAGGTTGCCCGCCTCCGCCTCCACGTCCACGCCGGAGAGCCTCAACAGCTCCGTGGCCGAAGACCCGAGCGGCGCCTCGTAGAGCTTGAGCTCCACGTCGGGGCCGAAGACGTTGACGAACTTGGTCGTCACCGGCTTGCCGAGGAAGAAGGCGTTGTAGATGTTGAGCAGCGTCTCGGTGTTCTGGACGATATGCCCGGCGTCGTAGGGACGCCCGGGGCGCTTGGAGCCGTCGGGCATCTCGACCCGGCGCGGGACCCACCGGTCCTTGTCCTCGTTAAAGATGTTCTTGATGAGCGTCTTCTCCTCGCCCATCGAGTACTTGTCCGGCACGAGGGAGTAGCCGTAGAGGCCGTTCGCGTTCTCCAGATAGCGCGAGAACCACTCCTCGTCCTTGAAGTGGACGCCCAGTATGATCTTCTCGATCCCGAAGATCTCCTTCATCGCCTCGAAGAGCTCTAGAAACTCATCGTAATACTCCTGGTGGAGCATCTTGTCGCCCCAGTACCCGGGCTCGGACTCCGTGCAGTTGACGATCAGGCTCGACTGCGGGTTCTTCCACTTGAAGTACGTCGGAAACCCGCCACCGCCGGCCCCCACGATGCCGGCCTGGCGCATCAACTCGACCGCGTCTTCCCCGCTTAGCGCCTTTACCTCGTCGAGCGTGCGCTGCTGCAATTCAGCCAAAACTCTTTCCCTCCGAACGCTTTCCGTACCAGGTGCTTATAGTTGCAATATCCACCTAACTATGGCACTTAGTATAACCTTTGCGCCTTTATGTTGCTAGTTCGGGCGACCCCGTTCTGGTAGACTCGGGAGTAGGTATGAAGCTCTCCAGGCGCAGCGCGACCATCCTTTTGGTGATAGGCGTCTACATGCTTCTAACGTGGGGTACGCGGGTCTTTACCTTTCTGAGCGAGTTCCGCGCCGGGACGCTCGTCGCGCCCGGCGTCCACTTCTCACTCGTCGTCATTGGTCTCGCCATAGGCGTCTACCTGGCCTACCTGGGGATCAGGGGCCGGAGGGCCACGCGGCGGGCTTGATCCGTACGCGGCACCGGGCCTACGGCGGGCCGTAGGACGTTACAGCGGGTGGTCGAGGCGGCTCTCGCGGGCCTCCGGCAGGTCGGCGGCCGAGTAGTTCGGGACGGCGCGGCGGAGAAACTCCAGGGAGCGGGAGGCCTCCTGGCTTCTCGCGTGGTAGATCATGCCGTCCAAGAGCTCCGTGAGGTCGGCGCCCTCGGGCGGGGTCATGTTCTCTGTGGAGAGCTTGAAGACCATCTGGTGGCCGGTGGAGACCCGCTCCTCGCCCTCCTCGAACAGCTCCTCCTTTAGTTTCTCGCCGGGGCGCAGGCCCACGAACTTTATGCTCACGTTGGCAGCACCCATTATCTCGATCATCTTACGGGCGAGGTCGGTGATGGCGACGGGGCGGCCCATCTCGAGGACGTAGGTGCCGTAGTCCTCGGCCATGGCGCCCGCCTGGAGTATCAGGGAGACCGCCTCGGGGATGGTCATGAAGTACCGGATCATGTCCGGGTGCGTCACCGTGACGGGACCGCCGGCCTCTATCTGCTGGCGGAAGGTGGGCACCACCGAGCCGCGGCTCCCCAAAACGTTCCCGAAGCGGACCGAGGCGAAGACGGTCTCGGGGTACTCGCCGGAGAGGCTCTTCACGACCATCTCGGAGAGGCGCTTGGTCGCCCCCATCACGTTTACCGGGTGGACGGCCTTGTCCGTGGAGACGTTGACAAACTTGCTCGCCCCGTAGGCGCCGGCGGCCCGGGCCACGTTGAGGGTGCCGAAGACGTTGTTGGTGATGCACTCGGTCGCCTGCAGCTCCATCATCGGGACGTGCTTGTAGGCGGCGGCGTGGAAGACCAGCTGCGGCCTGTAGCGCTCGAAGATAAAGCTCACGCGCTCGGGGTGGGTCACGTCGCCGACGAAGACCTCGGCGTCAAAGAAGTCCTCCCGGCGAAGCTCCGTGTTCAGGTAGTAGAGGCCGCTCTCGTCCCGGTCGAGCAGGACCAGCTTGGCAGGCCCCAGGCGTGAGATCTGGCGGGAGAGCTCGCTGCCGATGGAGCCGGCGGCCCCGGTAACGAGCACCCGCTTGCCGTTGATGTAGCCGGAGAGGGCGTCGAGGTCTATATCCACCGGCTCGCGCCCGAGAAGGTCCTCTATCTGGAGCTCGCGCAGCTTGATGGTTCCCTCGGAGAGGAACTCGCCGAGGTCCGGCATCACCTTCACCGTCGCCGAGGCGCGGGTGGAGGTGCGCCAGATCAGGTCCATCTCCTCCCGGCCCGCCTGCGGCATGGCGATGATGACCTGGTCTATGCCGTGCTGGGAGATCAGCCCCTCGAGGTCGTCGACGGTACCCAACACCGAGGCGCCCTCTATCTGCCGCCCGACCTGCGCGCGCGATTCGCTGACGAAGCCGACGACCTGCGTCTCGGTCGCCGCCGTTCGCCAGATGTGCCCGGCGAGCGCCACCCCCGGCTCGCCCGTGCCCACGATCGCGACGCGCGTCCTGCGCCCGACCTCCCGCAGCGACAGCTCGTAGAAGACCCGCGGGTAGAGCCTCACCGCGACGAGCTGCACGTAGGCCAGGACCGACCCGACGAGCGGCACGGAGAGCGGGACGGGGTTCGGGTCCATGATCCCGAACCCGTAAGGCCCGACGCAGAAGACGGCGAGAAACAGCCCGCCGGCCGCGATGGCCGTCGCACTCAACACCTGCACACCCTGATAGATACCCGTGTACCGGAGGATGCTCCTGTAGACCCCGCTCTCGTTTAGAAGAAGCACGAACGCGAGCGCCGAAAAGACCGCGAAGGGCCAGAAGAAGGGCCAGAACTGCTCCTGGCTCTGCGAGCTCTGCGGGTCTCCAGAGACCCGGACGATAAGCACCACGGCGAAGGACTCGATGACGATGAAGGCGTCGACCAGCATCGCCGCCCCGCGCCGGAAGGCCGGCGGCGAGCCGTGGAAGGCACGCTGAAGCCGGTCCACCGCGCCCAGTAGTCGCTCTCCCGCCCTCCGCATAAGCCACATAGGGTTGCATTTTAACTTCTATTGGCGCGTGTGACTAATTTTCTTTGGGTTTCAGGTATCAGGCTTCAGCTTTCAGGTTCTTGGCGCGCCCCGTATCCTGACACCGTCATCCACCTCACCTCGTTGCGCAGATGCTATTTTCGGGCGGTGTTGTGGCCTTTCAGCGGGCTACGAACCGGGCTGCTTTTCCTGATGCCTGAAACCTGACGCCTGAGACCTACCCAACCACCTTCGGCAGCAGGGCGAGCGCAACGCAGAGCGCGACCGCTACGCTGAAGCCGAGGAGCAACCCGACCCCGCCCTCGGCCACGAGGAGCGCGGCGAGGCCGGCGGCGACGCTCGCGCCGTAGTAGAGGTTGCTGGTGCGGCGGTGTAGGGCGACGGTTGGGGTTATGCGCTGGTAGATGTGCTCGCGGTGGGCGAGGAAAATGCTCTTTCCGGCCCCGCTTCGCAGGCGCCGGAGGAGGGTGAAGGCGGTGTCGAAGAGGTAAGGCAGAAA
>CADCUT010000156.1 GCA_902805975.1 uncultured Rubrobacteraceae bacterium
TCCAACCCGGCCAGAGAGAATCTGCGGGGGACCGCGGTCACGCTCACGCAGCCCCCCGCAGATTCGGGCGTAGCCTAACAGCCCCGCCGGTCTTGCTCCTCTTGTCCCCGGCTCCGGGTGTTGGATAAAATGCAAAATGCGGGCCCGTGGCCTCCGAGGAGAGCTTTCACGTCAGTCAGCATCGCTCGAGTAGCGCGGGCCCGTATCGCCTTGAGACACAAGGAAGGCAAGGGTGGTTACACCCAGGTAGAGCGGCTAAGCGGACTTCCGAGAACCCCCTCAAGCCGAAGTTCACCGCAACCAAGTAGAGCGAAGTCCGACAAACCGGGGTACATGAGCTTGGGTTACTCGCCGTCTGCGTAGCGGATTATCCACGGAATATAGACGCCGAACCTTCTACTGCTGCCAAAGGCCCCCGGTGTCGTCACCGGGGGCCTTTGCTTTTCCTGCCTTTTGCAGGTAATTCCGGGGCGCGCTCGGCAGGACTCGAACCTGCGACCTCCTGATTCGTAGTCAGGCGCTCTATCCGGCTGAGCTACGAGCGCATCGGAAGGCCAATGATACCGCCGCGTTGGGTATCTCTCAAGGCGGGCGTCTCGACGGCGCGGTTTTGTGGATATACTTGCGGGGTGGTTGTGGTAGAGCGGTCGAAGGCGGGGTATTGAGCGGGTCGGTTCTGCTGGTCATAGGGGATGACGAGGAGAGGTTGCATCTGAGGCGGGCCCTGTCAGGGGAGGGGTGGCGTGTGATCCCGGCCGGCTCGGGCAACCAGGCCCGCCAGATGGCGAGCCGCGAAGACTTCGAGATAGCCGTCGTGGACAACCGCCTGCCGGACGAACGCGGCTTTCAGGTCATCTCCGCCGTCCAGAAACCGAACGTCTCCACCGTGGCGCTCCTCAGGGACGAGGACACGATGGACCGCATCGTCGGCATCGAGCTCGGCGCGGACTACTACATGCGCTCCCCGGTCAACCCGAGGGAGCTGGTAGCGCGCGTGAAGCAGATCTTCCGCAAGCGCGAGCGGGGCGGCGATGAGGACTCCGGCAGGCTCTTCGTCGGGGACCTCGAGATAGACCCGGATCAGGTCCTCGTCCGTAAGGGCGACAGGGAGATAGCGCTCTCCCCCCGCGAGTTCAAGCTTCTGCACACCCTCGCCCGCAGCCCGGGCCGCGTCTTCCCGCGCACCGCCCTGCTCCGCCAGGTCTGGGGCGAGGACGAGTTCATAGACGAACGCACCGTCAACGTCTACGTCCAGCGCCTGCGCAACAAGCTCGACGACAACCCGAACGAGCCGAAGCTCATAGAGACGGTGAGGGGGTTCGGGTACCGCCTCGTCAGGCCGAGCGGTTAGGCGTCAGGCTACAGGTTTCAGGTCCGCGCATTCGAACCTCACCGACGGTTACGTGGCGTCCGGGTCGTGCCAGGCGGCGTACCGATCAACGCGCAGAAACCCGACAGCCACCCCTGAAACCTAAAACCTGAAACCCAAATTCAAGCCTTCCGGATAAGCGCCCCGCCCCGGATCGTCTCGCCGGGCCTGACGTTGTAGCCGTGGCCGACGATGCAGTCTTCGAGGTAAGCCCCGTCGCCGACCATGGAGCCGGGGAGGAGGATGCTGCGTTTGATGGTGGCGTTGGGTCTTACCCAGCAGTCGGTGCCGACCGTTACGTCGCCGGAGAGGGTGACGCCGCGCCCGACGACGGCGTCCCGGCCGACGAGGACGCTGCCCTCGATGTTGGCGGCGGGGTGGATCTGGGCGTGATCCCCGACCCACAGGCCCTCGCCGCGCTTCTCGCCGGGGATCTCGACGCCCACTTTCCCCGAGAGCACGTCGTACTGGGCCTGCCGGTACGCCTCGAGCGTCCCTATGTCCGACCAGTAAAAGTCCCCCTGGTACCCGACGAAACGCTCCCCGTTCTCGAGAAACTTCGGGAACACGTCCTTGGCGAAGTCGAAGAAGGTGTCCTCGGGGATATAGTCGAGGGCCCGCGGCTCCAGGACGTAGATGCCGGTGTTGGCGAGGGTGCTTATTGCCTCCTCAGGGTTCGGCTTCTCCTGGAAGCCGAGGATGGCGCCGTCCTCGTCTATCTCGACCACCCCGAACTCGGAGGTGTCGTAGACCCGGCGCAGCGCTACGGTGGCGAGCGCCCCCTTCTCCCTGTGGAAGGCAACCAGCGCCCCGATGTCTATGTCCGTGAGGGCGTCGCCGGAGACGACCACGAAGGTGTCTGCGAAGCGGCCCGCCAGACGCTTTACGCCGCCGGCGGTGCCGAGGAGCTCGTCCTCCCTGTTCAGGTTGACCTTCATATCGGCTACTCGGGACTCCTCACCGTACGCTTCGAGGAGGGCGTCCGCGAGGTAGTGGATGTTGACGTGCACCTCGTCGACGCCGTGCTTTGCGAGGAGGCCGAAGATGTGGCCGATGATCGGGGTATCAACGACGGGGGCGAGGGGCTTTGGTATCTCACCGGTCAGGGGGAAGAGGCGGGTGCCCTTGCCCGCGGCTAACGCCATGGCCTTCATCTTCCGTCCGTCATTCTCTGTCCTCGTTCCGTCGGGCCCGGCTGCAGGTCTCTCTTCCGTGCTCTATATTCATCCCCGTGCACGACGGCACTTTACACCGGCTCTTCCCCTCGGCCAAGTTCGACGAACCCTTGAGGCGCTACACGGCCTGGAAGATCGGGGGCCCCGCCGACGCCCTCCTGGAACCGAAGAGCGTGGACGATCTGGTGGCCGCCGTCCGCGAGGCGCGCGAGAACGGTGTCCCCGTCACGGTGCTCGGCGGCGGCACGAACGTGCTCGTGCGCGACGGCGGCATCCGGGGCCTCACCATCCGCCTCGCCAAGTCCCTCACGAACGTCGAAGTGGAGGGGACCTCCGTCGCCGCCGACGCCGGTGTCCTCTACCCGGTCCTCGCCAACACGACCGCGGCATCGGGCCTCGCCGGCCTGGAGTTCGCCACCGGTATCCCCGGCACCGTCGGCGGCGCGGTCTACATGAACGCCGGCGCCTACAACTCCGAGACGAGGGAGGTTCTCGTTTGGGCCGACGTCTTCCGCGCCGAAACGGGCGAGGTTGTCAGGATGAGAAACGAAGAGTTGGATCTCTCCTACCGCCACAGCATCCTCCACGAGCGCCCCGACTGGCTCGTCCTGCGGGCCGGCTACGCGCTCGAACCCGGAGACGCGGGGACCCTCAAGGCCCGCATCAAAGAGTTCAGGGCGCAGCGCATGAACGGCTCGCCCAACAAGCCGAGTTGCGGATCGACGTTCAAGCGTCCCCCCGGCGACTTCCCCGGCCGCGTCATCGAGGCCGCCGGCCTCAAGGGCACGAGGGTGGGCGACATCGAAGTCTCGCCCGTTCACGCCAACTACTTCGTGAACCTCGGCGGTGGGACCGCTGAGGACGCGCTCGAGCTCATGGATCTGGTCCGAACGACGGTGCGCGAGAAGCTCGGGGTGGAGTTGGAATCCGAGGTGCGGGTGATCGGGGAGCCGTAGCTTAGAGGTTTCAGGCACCAGGTTTCAGGCACCCAACGCGGAACCCGATGCGCCGGGCGTGGTCAACTCGACGGCTGAAGCCCGATACCTTCCCGAACAGGTGCGTCCTCGCCGGGGACTACCTAGCCTATGGCTGAAGGCTGAGAGCTGACCGCCTGTTTCGGCGGTCCCGGACGCCGGAACAACTCGGGTATGTCCGCGAGATCCGTGTGCCTATCGCAGACGTCGAGGAGGGCCTGGGAGGTGCACTGGGCGGCGCTTATGACCTCGACGCGAAGGCCCTTCTCGCTCTGGAGGTACTCGACGGCCTCGACGTAGTCGCCGTCGCCGGAGACGAGGACGTAAGCGTCGGCGTGGGCGGCGAGACGCATCATGTCAACGACTATGCCCACGTCCCAGTCTCCCTTGTGGGAGACGGTCCTCTCGCCGTCGGGGGTAGTGGTCTCGTGGACCTGGAGCGGCTTGGAGCGGACCTTGTAGCCGAACTTGTTGAGGTTGTAGACGAAAGAGCGGGCCGAGGGGGTGTTCTGGGCGTCGTCGGCCTCCTGCTTCTCGACGATGTAGAAGGTGGCGCGCAGGAGCTTGCGGTCGCCGACGGCCGCGTCCAGGAGGCGGGAGTAGTCCAGCACACCCTTGTAGTAGCTCTTGATGGCGTGGTAGAGGTTCGCCCCGTCCACGAAGACCGCCACGCGCGAGCTCTGATCCCTCCCCTCCATCGCGCGCATAGTAGCAGAAAAATACCCGCCGCCCGCCCGGAAATGGCGGTTTACCCTGCGGGGTAACTAGGTTAATATCCGTAGGCCTTACGGGATCCGGACAAGAGAGGAGGGGATCGGCGCGGACTTTGAGGTCAGCATAGATGAACACGCCGACGCATACTCCGTCGTCGCCGTCCGCGGCGAGATGGACCTGCACACCTCCCCCAAGGTACAGGGTGCCATCGAACGCGCCTCTGAGAACAACGGCGTGGGAGCCGTCGTCGTGGACATGAGCGGCGTGGCCTTCATGGACTCGACCGCCCTCTCAGCCCTCGTCCGCTCCAAAGACGCCCTCCAAAAACGTGGCGTCTCTCTACGCCTCGCCGCCCCCTCGGACGCCGTCGACCGCATCTTCTCCGTTACCGGCTTCAAAGACTTCTTCGAGGTCTTCAACTCCCGCGAAGCCGCCATCTCCGCCTGAGAGCCGACGCCGTCTAGCGTCCCGGCGGCCGTGATCCTGTTCCCCCCGCGTACTAGAATCCTATGACGATGATGGCTGACGTGAAAAAACTGGAGATCCCGGGGCCCATCGGGCGCCTCGGCGAGGCGTTCCGGGAGGCCGGGCACGAGCTGTACCTGGTCGGCGGGTACGTGCGGGACAAATTGCTTGGCGGTGACGAATGGGCGAAGCCTGACGCGGACGCGACGACGGGGGCGAGGCCGAAGGAGATCAAACGCCTGCTCAGGCCCCACGCGGGGCATCTGTGGGACGTCGGGGAACGGTTCGGAACGATAGGGGCCGTGGTCGGCGGCTTCGAGGTCGAGGTCACCACGTACCGCAGCGACCTGTACACGGAGGGGAGCCGGCATCCCGACGTCCGTTTCGGGGATAGCCTTGAGGAGGACCTGGCCCGGCGCGACTTCACGATAAACGCCGTTGCGGCCGACGCTCTGACCGGCGCTATCCTGGACCCGTTCGACGGCCGCAAGGACCTCGAGAACGGTGTGATCCGGGCTGTGGGGGAGCCGCTGGACCGGATGCGCGACGACCCCTTGCGGATGCTGCGCGCGGTCCGCTTTGAGACGACCCTTACGAGGCCCGAGAGGCCCTTCGCGCTTACGACGGACCTTGAAGCGGCGATCCGGGAGAACGCCCACTGGTTGGGGAGCATAAGCGCCGAGCGCATCAGGGACGAGTTCGAGAAGGTCTTGCGTTCTGAGAACGTCTCGGCGGGCCTGCGGTCGCTCGTGCGCCTCGGGCTCATGCCGTTTATCGTGCCGGAGTTCATGGAGACCGTTGAGGTCGAGCAGGAGGCCGAGTTCCACCACAAGGACGTCTTCGAGCACACGTTGATCGTGGTCTCCAGCGTCGCCCCCGATCCCATCTTGCGCAAGGCGGCCTTTTTCCACGACATCGGCAAGCCCCGCACGCTCGTCTACGAGCACCGCTGCACCTACTGCGGCGCCAAGAGCACGAAGAAGACACCCGAGGAGGGCGAGTGCGAGGTCTGCGGCGGGCGCACCATCCCGCGGAAGATCCACTTCTACGGCCACGAGAACGTCGGCGCCGCCATCGCACGCCGGGCCATGAAGCGCCTGGCGTACCCGAAGGACGACATCGACGCCGTCGCCCACCTCGTCGCCCACCATATGCGCCCGATGGGCTATGCGGTGGGGCGCGACCCGTGGAGCGACTCGGCCGTCAGGCGCTTTGTCAGGGACACCTACCTCGAGCGGGGCGGCCGGGTGCTGGCCGACGTGGACCTGCTTCTCAAGCTCGCCCGCGCGGATATAACCGGCAGCGCCCCGAGGAGGCGTCAGGTCGCCGTGGCCTCCTGGGAGAGCCTGCGCGACCGCGTGGACGAGGTGAGATCCGAGGACGCCATCGAGAGGCTGGAGAGCCCGCTGAACGGTAACGACCTCATGCGCGTCTTCGGCCGGCCTCCGGGGCGTTGGATCAAACCCCTGAAAGACTACCTCCAGGGCGAGGTGATCGAGGGCCGGCTCGCCAAGGATGACCGCGACCGCGCCCGCGAGCTGGCCGAGTCCTTCGCCCGCGAACACGACCTCTTCGGAGAGGAGTAACCTTTGGAGACCTTCGACCCCCTGGCCCGGACCGGCTGGCTGCACGACCACCTAGAAGACCCCCACCTGCGCGTCGTGGACATCCGCGGCTACGTCAAGAAAACCGACCTCGGCGAAGGCCGCCAGAGGGCCGAGTACCTCCCCGCCCGCGAGGAGTACGACGAGGCCCACATCCCCGGCGCCGTCTTCGTGGACTGGACCCGCGACATAACCGACCCTGACGCTTCGGTCCCCGCCCAAGTAGCTCCGCCCGACCGCTTCGCCGACCTCATGGGCTCTCTAGGCATCGGTGACGAGACCCACGTCGTCGTCTACGACCACGCCGGCGGCCAGTTCGCCACCCGCCTGTGGTGGGCGCTCACCTATTACGGACACGACCGCGTCTCCGTCCTCGACGGCGGCTGGAAAGGGTGGACCTCGGAGAACCTCCCGACCACCGACGAGGTCCCGACCCCCGCGCCCGCGACGTTCACCCCGAAGACCAGGGACGGCTGGCGCAAGGGGGCCGAAGAGGTGCTCTCCGCGAGCCGGACTGGCGACGCCCTCGTGCTCGACGCCAGGGACGAGGGGCAGTATACGGGTGCTGTGACGAGGGGCGAGGGGCGGCCCGGGCACGTCCCCGGGGCGAGGCACCTGCACGCCGACGGCCTGTTCGGGCCGGACGGGACGTTTCTCTCTGACGGGGATCTCGAAGAGAGGCTGCGGGGGGCCGGGGTGCCGGAGGACAGGGAGGCGCCCGTGGTCGCCTACTGCAACGGCGGGGTGGCGGCGACCGTGCCGCTCTTCGCGTTGCACCGGCTCGGCTACAGGAACCTCTCCAACTACGACGGGTCGTGGAACGAGTGGGGCGTGCGGGAGGACCTTCCGGCGGAGCGCTGAGGCGGTTCGCCCGGAGAACCGGGCCCCCGGCTTTCGGCGGTCAGCTAAAGGCTTCTTGTTCGTCCGCAGTTGCCTTGTGGGGTGTGGTCCAACGTGGGGGGCTGACCTGGTTTCGCGCGGCAGAGAGCTTTAGGGTACGGGGTGGCAGACGGCTGAAAGCTGACGGCAGACGGCCAAACGCCTGAAAGCTGACGGCTCGATGCTACAATCCCGTGCGGCTATGCAGAGATCCCAAGCACAAAAGATCATACTCTGGGTGCTCAGCCCGGTCATGCTGCTGGCAGGGATCGCGCTCGTCGCCTCCTTCTTCCTCGCGGGCCGTCTGGATAGCACGGCGACCAACAGCGAGGACCCCGGCGGCTTCAACGTACCCCGTCTGGAGACGACCCAGGGCAACGAGGAGACCTCAGAGGCCGCGGGCCCCGAGGACAAGACCCTCAAGCTGACCGTCCCGGCGATGAGCCGCATAGAGGACGACGAGATCCCCTCCACCGCGGGCGACGACGAGGCCAAGCTCAAGGAGTACGCTGCCATCCACCTCGAAGGCACCGGCTTCCCGTGGCAGGAGGAGGCAAACGTCTACATCGCCGGCCACCGCCTCGGCTTCCCCAACACCGAGAGCTGGCTAACCTTCTGGGATATGAACAAGGTCAACGTGGGCGACGAGGTCTACGTCACCGACGCCGACGGCACGGAGTACACCTACAAGGTCTTCAAGGAGTTCACCGTAGGCCCCTCAGACACCTCCGTCACCAGCACCGAACCCGGCAAGAACATCCTCACCCTCCAGACCTGCACGCTGCCGGACTACTCACAGCGCCTGATCATCCAGGCCGAGCTCACGGACACCTCGGAGAAGGCGGCTTAAGGGCCGGACGCTTTGGACGGGGAGCTTCTCGAAGGGCAACTCGCCTACTACAAGGCACGTGCAGAAGAGTACGACGAGTGGTTTCTCCGCCAGGGACGCTACGATCGCGGTCCCGAGTGGAACCGTCGCTGGTTCGCGGAGCTTGAGGAGGTCCACCGGGAGCTCGGCCGCTTCGGTCCGACGGGGCGGGTTCTGGAGCTCGCGTGCGGCACGGGGCTGTGGACGTTGGATCTCGCCCGCCACGCGGCCGGGGTGACCGCCGTCGACGCCTCGCCGGAGGTGCTCGAGATCAACCGCGCCAGGCTCCGGAAAGCCGGCCACGAAACCTCCGTTCGCTACGTCGAGGCCGACCTCTTCGATTGGCGGCCGGACGCTGCCTACGACACGGTCTTCTTCGGGTTCTGGCTCTCACACGTACCGCCGGAACGCTTCGAGGCATTCTGGGATCTCGTCCGGCACGCGCTAAAACCCGGCGGACGCGTCTTCTTCGTGGATTCGGTGGGTCCGGAGACCCCAGACGAGAGGGAGCGGCGCTCGCGAGGCCCGCAGGACCACACGACCACCCGCTGGCTCAACGACGGGCGGGAGTTTCGGATCGTCAAGATCTTCTACGACCCCGCCACCCTCGAAAGGCGGCTCGCCGACCTGGGATGGCGTCTCTCCGTCATGCGCACGAAGGAGAGGCATCTGCTCTACGGCTTCGGCGAGTCTCTGGCCCGGACGGCGCCCTAGGAACTTTGCGGCCAGGTGAACGCCTGCGCCTTGAAGCGCTGGCCTGTTACACCTTCTGACTCGTCCGAGGCGAGGTACAGGAAGACGGCCGTGTTCTCTTCCGGGGTGATGCGGGTCCGGGGGTCTTCTTCGGGGTAGGCTGCGGCGCGCATGTCGGTGCGCATGCCGCCGGGGTCCACGGCGTTGGAGCGGACGCCGCGGCCTTCTAGCTCGGCGGCCAGGATCTGGGAGAGGCCCTCCATCCCGAACTTGCTGACGGAGTACGCGCCCCACTCGGCGCGGCCCTCGACGCTGACCCCGCTGACGACGTTTATTATGGAGCCGCCCTCGCGCAGGTGGGGGACGGCAGCCCTCGAGACGAGGTAGGGGCCGGTGAGGTTCGCATCGATCACCCTCCGCCACTCGTCCTCCGGGTACTCCTCGATGGCGACCCTGGGTCCGAGCACGCCGGCGTTGTTGATGAGAACGTCGATCCCGCCGAACCTCCCGACCGCCTCCTCCACGAGCCTCCGCGCGTCCTCGCCCTTCGATACGTCCGCCGCGACGGCGAGCACCTCCGCGCCGAGACCCTCGACCTCCCTGGCGACGGGTCGGATGCCCTCCTCGCTGCGGGAGTTTATGACCAGCCTGGCTCCCTCTTTCGCGTAGGCGAGCGCGAGCGCCCTCCCGAGGCCCTGGCTCGCCCCGGTGATCAGGGCAACTTTGCCTTCCAGCATGTACGAACCTCCGGTTCTTAACTCTCTGGTTTCGGCCCATCAGCTTAAACGTTTACAGGGTGGGGTGTAGGTAGGAGGGGTGGGATACGGGAGATCAGGTGGAGCCCACCGACCGCGCTTCTTCCCTACTACGAACTCCCCTGGACCATCATCTTTGTTTTGACTTCGCAGTCGTCGGCCACGAGGTCGATCTCATCGGCGATGTAGGAATCGCGTCCGTCGCCGCAGTGGAGTTCGTCTTTGTGACCGTCTCTCTCCGCATCGAGAAGATCGTCCCCCTTGCCGCCGTAGAGCGAGTCCTCGCCACCGCCGCCTTGGAGCCAGATGTCATCACCGTCGTCCCCGTAGATCACATCATCGCCCTTATCGCCGCCGATCTGGTCCTCACCAGGTCCGCCGTGGAGCACGTCGTCGCCCTCTTCGTCGGTCTCCATGGCCCCCGCGCCCATCACCTCGTCGTCGCCCGGACCGCCGTACGCCTCGTCGTCGCACAACCCGCCCTCCACAATATCGTCGCCGTCCCCGCCTCGCACCTCGTCCTCGCCGTCTTCGCCCGCGAGCCTGTCGGGCCCTTCCGTGCCGTTCAGCACGCCCGACGAACCACCGTCGGGCGCGTCGTTCGTCGTGTAGGGGACGCCCCGGTCTATGGTCCGGGTGCCGTCCGTCTCCGGGGTGTCTTCGCAGGCACGGACCCTGCTGAACTCCTCCATCACCGAAGCCTCCCGTAGAGCTTCCCGCTCTTTCAAATATCCTTCCAGAGAGGCCCTTATGCCTTTCCGGAAACCTTCCGGCGTCGCGATCGCGCTCGTGCCGTTGGAGCCCAGTTGCCCTGTGTCGGTCCTGTACTCGCGGGCCGCCGCCGTACCGTCGGCGAGGCTGAAGACGACAAGATACGTATCCCTGAGCCCGAAATGGTCTGGATCTATCCGCCGCGTCGGCGCCTCCATCAGCCCCCGCACGAGCGACCCCACTGTTTCGGGGTCCCTGAAGATGGCCAGCACCTTTCCAACGTCTTCCGGGTGGGTGACGCTTATGCTGCTCACCTTGCCTTCGATGTCGAGGAGGTCCCCACCAACCCTGGCCCGCGGGTTGGAGACGGCCTCGTACAGGGTCAGATCACCCCCCTGCCGGGCGGCCAGGCGGAAGGCGGGGTCGTAGCCCGCCAGCTCGTAGACCGGCGTGCCGGGCTTGAGGTAGGCGGCGTCCCCATCCTGGACCCGGTAGCCGGTTCCCTCGTCGGACACGTTGTGCTGCACCTCGGCGAACTTCGGGCCGAGGTCGTCCTCGTGCAGGGGCCGTCCGGCCTCCCGGCTTTCGAGCACCGCATAGGTGACGCCGTCAAACCTTACAAGGTCTTGCCAGCTGTAAGAAGCTTGTCCGAAGGGCTCCTCCGACGAACAGCCGGCCGAGAGCGCGGCAGCAGCAGCGCACGCCAGGGCCAGCAGAATACCCCGTCTCATCCCCAGATCTCGTCCGACACCCATGCTACGAACTCGAGTCTAGCAGCACGAATCGGGATCCGACCCGGCACGGTGCGCAAGAGCCCGAAACCGAACAGTTCAATGCAATCCTTCGCCACGTAGCGTATAAAGGTATCGTGAAGAGGCGATATATAGAGAGGGTCACTTACCGTGTACGGTGAGAACGCGCCGCCGTCCTGGGCGCGGCTGCCGGGGGCGCGGTGCCGGGCCGTGGAGCACCTGACCAAGCTCGAAGGGCTCAAGGAGTTCGAGCTTCTCGAGGGGCTCGACGAGGGGTTCTTCCAGGCGCTCGCGATCTCGGCCGAGGTGCTCGAGCTCGGCGCCGGCACGGCGCTCTACCGGGAGGGCGAACCTTCCGGGGCGGTGTACTTTATGCACGAGGGGCGGGTGAAGCTGTACCGTTCTATCGGAGGGCCGAAGGCGCGGGACCAGATCCTCGGCGTCGTCGGCGACGGCTCGGTTCTCGGCCTCGGCGCCGCCCTCGAAGGCCGCACGCAGAGCCAGGGCGCGACGGCGCTCACCGACTGCGTGCTCTACGCCGTCTTCCGCGACGACCTCTTCGACGTCATGGGCCGCTTCCCGGCCGGCGCCGTCCGCCTGAACCGCGTCCTCGCCGCCCGCGCCCGCGAGCTCGAAGACCTCGTCGGCGACCTCGTCTTCCGCAGCGCCCCGCAAAGAGTAGCCCGCATGCTCCTGAATTTGGCTACCGAGGAGGGCCGCGTCACCAAGCGGGGCGTCGTCTTCGAGCCCTCGCTCTCCCGCCAGGAGATGGCGGAGGCGACCGGCATCTCGCGCGAGGCCCTCTCCCGGGCCCTCTCCCGTCTCGCCCAGGAAGACATCCTGGACCTCGACGGCAAGACCATCACCATCCTCAAGCCCGCCGAGCTCCGCTCGAGAACCTAGGTTCTAGGCTCGAGTTCGCCTCCTTCGGAGGCTCTGGGGTCTGAATGTCGGGACATCGCCCCGACCTCCCTACCCTGGAGCCTAGAACCTCGAGCCTGAGAACTTGAGAATCGTTCCCGAAAAGGTGCGATTTTGCGGGGTTTTTGATCCAGATCACATAGTGCGATGATCCCGGTCATGGGCGGCGATGACGGTCGTCAACGGCGGGTAGTCTGGTCACTTCGCGGCTGTTATAAAGCCGCCAGGACGAGAGTTTTACGAGAGGAGAAGCCAGATGACCTATGTGATCACGGAGCCGTGTATCGGCACGAAGGACCAGTCTTGCGTCGAGGTCTGCCCGGTGGACTGCATCTACGACGCGGGCGACCACTTCATGATCAACCCCGAAGAGTGCATCGACTGCGGCGCCTGCGAGCCGGAGTGCCCGGTCGAGGCGATCTACCCCGAGGACGAGGTCCCGGACGACCAGGAGAGCTACATCGCCAAGGCCGCCAACTACTTCGAGTAGAGACGGCCCGAACAACGTGACGGGGGAGGGGCCTTCGGGCCCCTCTTTTTGTTTGTCCGGAACGCGGCACTCGTGAGAGGATCGTTGGTTCTTCTCTACCTCTCGCTGCTCTGCGTGATCCTGGCAGGCTGTGGGGCCCGGACCGGGGAACGGCAGCCATCTTCTCCCGAGCGGTCGCACGCCGCCGGCGCGGGGAGGAACCCCACCACGGCCCGCGTCGTCTGCGATACTGGCGGGGTTAACGTGCTCACCCCGGAGCTCGAGTCGCGGCCCGACGGCGTACACCTCGCTATAGAGAACCGCCTGGATGGGATGGCTGACCTCTCTGTCAGCCATCCCGAGGGTGGGATGGGCTGGAGCGTGCCTTCTGGAGAGAGCCGGCGCGTCGCCAACGTCCCGCCTGGCAGGATAGAGATCGACTGCTCTAGCCGCTCCTGGGGGAGAGACAAGCTCTTCGCGATGGGGGCCGAGAACATGCGGGTTATCGCGGGCGACTCCGGCTACAGATCTCCCAAGCTCGAATGCCCCAGGGGAAAGCTGGCCGGCGGCATGAAACCTTACACGGAAGAAGAGATGAAGGCCCAGGAGGGGGGACCCGACGGCCCTCCTCCGCCGCGAGCTGTCGGGCGCTCTGAGAAGGGATGACATCGTCGAGATCGCGGGCAACACGCAGAACCGGGACGAGATGACGGTGCGCGTGGTGCGCGACGGCGAGGTGGTCGCGAACGCCCACTACTTCCGTACCTCGGACGGCTGGCTGGGAGGCCTGACCGAGAACTGCGCCGGCCTCTAGGCCTCCCGCACCCCCCGCACGGCCCCGCTCACCGGTCCCACCAGTACCCGCGCGTCGTCGCCCGCCACCATCCAGCCGAGCCTGGAGAGGGCGCGCTTTAGTTGGCCACGGGCCGCGTCCTTTGCGGGGCCGCCGCGGGCCAGGGACGCCAGGAGCGGGTCCGTCGGCGCGAGCGCGGTCCCGAACGAGGCAAGCGTCCCATCTCCAGCGGCCTCTATGGAGCACCCGCCCCAGCCCTCGACCGGCCCGGCGTACGTCCAGCGCAGCCGGTACGGGGCCTCCGCCTCCTCCAGCCTGCTTGAGACCCTCTTCCTGAAGCCGAGAAACGAGACCTCCCACTCGGAGAGCATCCCGGCCCCTCCCTCCCCGGACAAAACCTCGACCCGCCGCACGCCCGGCGCCCACGCCGGGAAGCCGCGCACGTCGAGGACCGCCTCGTAGAAGTCCTCCGGCGCGACCGGCGCGAAGACGGCCGCCGCCAGCGCCGTCTCCCTCGTCTTGTTCGATGTTGATACGTCCATGTAGCAAGATTATACAGGCGACGGGGATATACTCCGGCGCATGGACGACGGGAGTTGGCGGACGCTTGGGCGGGAGTACGTCTACCGGAGCCCGTGGTGCGCGTTCCGGGTGGACGGGGTGGAGTTGCCGGGGGGGCAGGCGATCGAGTACGGGGTGCTCGAGAGCGGCGGGTTCGCGGCGGTGGTCGCCGTAACGGGGGAGAACGAGGTGGTGCTTGTGCGGCAGTGGCGGCAGCCGCTCGGTGCGTTCACGCTGGAGTTGCCGAGCGGTGGGGTCGAGGTGGGGGAGGAGGCCGGGGAGGCGGCTCGGCGGGAGCTTTTAGAGGAGGCCGGGTACCAGGCCGAGGGGCTGGAGCGGCTGACGAGCGTCCACACGAGCACGGGGCGGAGCACGGAGGTCGGGCACGTCTTCCGGTGCCGGGCGGTCAGGGACGGGCGCGGGCCTGCGCCGGAGCCGACGGAGTTTATCCGGGTGGTGGAGGTGCCGTTCGGGGAGGCGCTAAAGATGGTTCGGGATGGGCGCATCTCGGACGCTGCGACGGCGCTCGGGCTGTTGTGGGAGGCGGGGCTTGGCGCGGGAGGCGCCCTTTCGGTAGACTAGTAGTAGACTAGGAGACAAACAACCGGGGAGCCGCGAGGCTGAGAGGGCAAAGAGACCGAGAGGTCTGGAGCCGACCCGCTGAACCTGATCCGGGTAATGCCGGCGCAGGGAGATAAGATAATCTCGTCGGCGCGTCCCCGCTTACCGCAAGGAGGATGCGCCTTTGAACGCTTTCAGGGACACGAGGGTCTTGACCGAGGCGGCGCTCGCCATCGCGCTCGCGTTCGTGCTCGGCCTGATCAAGGTCTTCAAGATGCCCTACGGGGGCTCCATATCCCTTGAGATGGTGCCCCTGATCCTGCTGGCCCTGCGCCAGGGGCCGTGGGTCGGGATAGTCTCGGGCGTCGTCTACAGCTTTTTGAACCTTCTCTCCGATCCACAGGTCTTCCATCCCGTCCAGGTCCTCTTCGACTACCCGCTGGCCTTCGGCGTCCTGGGCCTCGCGGGCTTCTTCCGTCCGACCGTGCGGGGGGCCGTTATCGGGGCCACGGTCGCCGTCCTGGCGCGTCTCGCCTGCCACTTCGTCTCCGGCGTGGTCTTTTTCGCCTCCTACGCGCCGGAGGGCTGGAACCCCTACGTCTACTCGGGCGCGTACAACGCGGCCTACCTCGTACCAAGCCTCGCCATAGCCCTCGTGGTCGTGGTCGTGCTGTTGCGGGCGCTCGAAGGGGCGCAACCGTCGCCGCGCCAGGTCCGGTACCGGCGCTCCACCGTCCACTAGCTTGCGCGCCGCCGTCTTCCTGAACGGGTCGCCGGACCCGCCGGGCCTGATGCGCCGCGTCGCCGGGCGGGCCGACCTCGTGGTCGCCGCCGACGGGGGGGCGCTGCACGCGCTCGCCGCCGGCGTCGTGCCCGACCTCGTCGTCGGCGACATGGATTCGCTCGGGGAGGAGGGAACGCGGCGGGTCGAGGAACGGGGGTCTTCCCTGGAGCGCCATCCGGCCAGAAAGGACAAGATGGACGGGCACCTCGCCGTCCTCGCGGCCCGCGCGAGGGGCGCTACGGAGCTTGACCTCCTCTGCGCCACGGGCGGGCGGCCAGACGCCGTCTTCGCCCTGCCGCACCTCTTGCTGGCGGCGGAGCAGATGGGGGTCCGGGCGACCGTCATCGCCCGGTGGGGGGAGATGTTCGTGGTGGAGGACGGCTCCCGGATCATGGGTGGTGGGGCGGGCGAGAGCGTCTCCGTGTTTCCGGTCTCGGGTGCTGCGGAGGGCGTCACGCTGGAGGGTTTCGAGTACCCGCTGGAGGGGGCCAGGATCGAGGCGGGCGACACTTTGGGGTTCCACAACGAGCTGGCCGGAGAGGAGGCCAGGGTGGCCGTGAGGAGTGGTGCTTTGTTCGTGATCCACGAGTCCGAGAGGGACGGGGCCCGGATGTTGCCGGGCGGGGGAGGGGAAGCGATTTGAGCGTTCTTGAGGGAAGGGTCGCCCTCGTCACCGGCGCCAGCCGGGGCGTTGGGGCCGCGATAGCCAACGTGCTGGCCGACGAGGGCGCGGCCGTCGTCGTCAACTACCTGAAGAGCGAAGGGCTCGCCGAACGGGTCGCCGCCGGCATCCGCGAGCGCGGCGGCAGGGCCGTCGCCCATCGGGCGGACGTGACCGACGAAGAAGCCGTAAAGGAGATGGTCGAGAGGGCGGCCGGGGAGTTCGGGCCGGTGGACGTGCTCGTGAACAACGCGCTCCCCGACTACAGGTTCGACCCCGTCGGGCGCAAGGACTTCGGGAGCGTCGGGTGGGAGGACTACTTGCAGCAGCTCGGGGGACTCAGGGGCGCCTTGCACTGTTCGCAGGCCGTGGTGCCGGGGATGGTGGAGGGGGGTGGGGGCAGGATTATCAGCATCCTCTCCAACCTGATTAACAACCCCGTCGTCGCCTACCACGACTACACAACCGCCAAGAGCGCCCTCCTCGGCTTCTCTCGCAACCTCGCCGCGGAGCTAGGTCCCCACAACATAACGGTCAACATGGTCGCCGGCGGCCTCGTAAACGAGACGGACGCGAGCGCGCCCACCACCGAGGAGGTCCGCCAACTGGTCGCCGGCTCCACGCCCCTGCGGCGCCTCGGCACCCCGGAGGACCTGGCGCGGGCCGTCCTGATGTTTGCCTCGCCCTGGTCGGGCTTCGTCACCGGCCAGTACATCACCTGCGACGGTGGGTTGGTGATGGCTTAGAGGCTTCGGGAATCAGGTTTCAGCTGTCGGCTTTATGGAGGGACTTTGAACCGGGTTATGAGCATAGCGACGAGTGATTCGGGGGCGGGGGCCGGAGTTCAGGCGGACCTGAAGGCGTTTTTGCGATGCGGCGTCTACGGGACGACCGCCGTCGTCGCCACGACCGCCCAGAACACCGTCGGCGTGAAGGACATATTTCCGTTCCCGCCGGAGGTCGCAGTAAAGCAGATCGAGGCCGTCGTCGAGGACATAGGGGCGGACGCCGTGAAGACCGGGATGTTGTTCAACGCCGGCATCATCTCCGCCGTCGCCGGGGCGGTGCGTCGCCTGGGGTTGCCGAACCTCGTCGTCGACCCCGTTATGGTCGCCGAGAGCGGGGCGACCCTGCTGGAGCCCGAGGCCGTGGAGACCTACAGGAGCGAGCTATTCCCGCTCGCGCGAGTATTGACGCCGAACGTGAACGAGGCGTTTGCGATCCTGGGCGAGCCCGTGGATGAGGGGAAGATCGAGGAGGGCGCGGCGGCGCTCTACGAGCTCGGACCGGACGCGGTGCTCATCACCGGCGGGCACACGTCAACGGGCACGGACCTGCTCTACGACGGCGAGAGGTTCGAGAGGATAGGGGGTCCCTTGCATCCATCGGTGAACACCCACGGGTCGGGTTGCACGCATTCCTCGGCGCTGGCGAGCTTCCTGGCGCGGGGCTTCGGTCTGGTGGAGGCGGCCCGGCGGGCCCGGGCGGTCGCAGCCGAGGCGGTCGAGTACGGGCTAGGGGAGATCGGGGCCGGCGCGGGCCCGGTGCACGCGCTCGGCGGTCTTTTGGAAAGGGAGGGACGATGAACGCTCTTGAGGTGTTGCGGAGGCTCGGGGAGGAGCGGCCGCTCGTTCACCACCTTACCAACTACGTAACCGTCAACCTCGTCGCCAACGCGACGCTCGCCACGGGAGCCTTGCCGGTTATGGCGAACGCCGTCGAGGAGGTTGAGGAGATGGCGGCGACCGCGTCTGCGCTCGTCATCAACATGGGGACGCTGGACGGGGCCTGGGTGGAGGCCATGATCCTGGCCGGCAGGGAGGCGAACCGCCGCGGCATCCCCGTAGTCCTCGACCCCGTCGGCGCGGGTGCCACGCGCTTTCGAACCGAGACGCCGGAGAGGCTCCTCTCGGAGATAAGCTTCGCCGCCGTGTGCGGGAACGCCGGTGAGATCTCGACGCTCGCAGGCCTCGCCGCCGAGGTGCGCGGCGTGGAGAGCATCGGCGGCAACGCCCGCGAGGCCGTGGAGGAGGCCGCCCGCCGCCTCGGCACGACCGTGGCCGCGACCGGCAGGGTGGATCACGTGTGCGACGGAGAACGCCTCTTCGCCGTGAAAAACGGCCACCCCCTGATGGGCCGCATCGTCGGGAGCGGCTGCGCCTCGACGGCCGTGATCGGGTGCTTCGCCGCCGTCGGAGGAGGTGGTGCGGAGACGGTCTCCGGAGCCCTGGCCTACTTCGGCAGGGCCGGGGAGGTTGCGGCAAGAGGGGCCGGAGGCCCCGGCACCTTCGAGCCCCGCCTGCTCGACGCTATGGCCGCCCTCGCCGCCGACCCGGGCGGCCTCGACGGGCGCCTCGTGATCGAAGAACTGCCCCTTGCGCAACGCCACGCGTAAGCTCGTGCTCGCCGCGCTCTTCGCGGGGCTTGGCGTCCTGCTATCCTCGTTCGCGGTACCCGTCGGCGCCTCGCGCGTCTTCCCCTTCCAGCACACCATAAACGCGGTAGCCGGGGTCTTGCTGGGGCCGTGGTGGGCCGCGGGATCGGCGCTCGTCACCGCGACCCTGAGGTTCTCCGCGGGCACGGGGAGCCTCTTTGCTTTTCCCGGCAGCCCTTTCGGGGCGCTCGCGGTCGGCGTCGCCTACCGGTTGCTGCGCAGGGACGAGGCCGCGTTGTTCGAGCCGGTCGGCACCGTGCTCGTCGGGGCGACGCTCGGGGCGGTCGTGATCTCGCCCTTCCTCGGGGTGGCGGGCGGGGGCCTGATCGCCCTGATGATAGCCTTCGCCCTCTCCAGCATCCCCGGCGCCTTTATAGGCTACCTGGCCCTCAAAGCCTTGAGAAGAACAGGTCAGAAGGGATGAGAACGGTGCGAAACCCAACGGCGGGGACGCCGTTCACTGAAAGGGAGGGTGGAAGGACGTATCTTCAGATTATGAGTCGAACGCCCGGCGCGCGCGAGATCCTGAACAACTCTGACCACCGCGCCTACCCGGTGCCCGCCGGGCCCTGGGCCCTGAGTATGAGCTGGCACGACCTGCTCTTCATGCACTGGCCCGTCCCCGCGGACGAGCTGCGCCCTCTCATACCTCCAGCCCTGAACCTCGACACCTTTGACGGCGACGCCTGGCTCGGGGTCGTACCGTTTCGTATGAGCGGCGTCAGGCCGCGCCTCCTGCCGGCCGTGCCGGGACTCTCCGGATTTCCCGAGTTGAACCTCCGCACGTACGTCAGCGCCGGCGGAAGGCCCGGCATCTGGTTCTTCTCCCTGGACGCCCACAACCCCGTGGCCGTCCGCCTCGCGCGGGCCACCTTCCACCTGCCGTACTTCGACGCCAGGATGTCATCCCGGAAGGAGGGTGATGGGATCTCCTACCGGAGCATCCGCACGCACCGGGGCGCACCATCGGCGGAGTTCGCAGGAAGCTACCGGCCTGTGGGCGGGCCTTTCGAGAGCCGGCCGGGGTCGTTGGAGAGGTTCCTGACGGAGCGCTACTGCCTCTATGCCGCGGACGGGAAAGGCAGAGTCCGGAGGGGGGAGATCCACCACCAGCTCTGGCCCCTGCGACCCGCGGAGGCGGAGGTCGAGACGCTCAGGATGACCGGGCAGATCGGGGTAGACCTGCCCGATACGCCGCCGCTCCTGCACTTCTCGGAGCGGCTCGGCGTGCTCGCCTGGCCGCCGAAGAGGCTTGAGCCGTGAAGATCACCAGCGCCAGGCTCCTCCTGGTCACGGACCCGCGCCCCGACCTCGTCGCCCGCGTGAGGGCCGGCGTCCGCGGTGGGGTCGATATAGTCCAACTGCGAGACAAGAGTGCCCCGAGGGAGGATTTGATCCACCTCGCTTGGGAGATCAAGGATGCTTGCGGGCGCGACGGCGCCGTGTTCACCATCAACGACGACGTGGAGCTCGCCCGCCTCGTCGGGGCGGACGGCGTGCATCTCGGGGAGGACGACGACACCACGGCGCACGCCCGCGGAGTTCTCGGCCCCGACGTCGTGGTCGGACGCTCCGCCGGGGGCGTGGCGCAGGCCCTGGAGGCCGTCCGGCAGGGCGCTGACTACCTCGGCGTCGGGACGGTCTACGCCACCCCGACAAAGCCGGAAGGGGAGGTGGCCGGGCTGGCCCCGATACGGGCCCTCGCCCGCGAAGACGTCCCCGTCCCGTGGTTCGCGATAGGCGGCGTAACCCTCGAAACCGCCCCCTCGATCGTCGAAGCCGGCGCCCCCGGTTTCGCCGTCGTCCGCGCCATCCTGGACGCCGATGACCCGGAGGCCGCCGCCCGCCAACTGCGCTCGCTTTTGGAGTAGAGGCATGAGGTTCTGAGGCTCAAGGCACGAGGTCTATGGGGACGGTAGAACCTCCTCAAAGCGTAGAACCTAAACCGAAAGCTATACTCCCCCGATGGCCGTGGTCCCGAAAATCCTCGTCCCGTGAGGGCGGATCTCGTCTCGGGCATCCTGCCGGTGCGCCCGGACGGGCGCATGTTGTTGCTCCAGCGGCCGGCGGGGACCTGGGAGCCGCCCGCGGGGCGTCTGCGTCCGGGGGAGGCCTTCGAGTCGGGCGCGGTGCGGGAGCTATACGAGGAGACCGGGATGCTCGTCGCGCCGCAGCGCATACTCGCGACCTGGGTCGGGGAGGCCCCGAGCGGGGGTGCCCTGGCCGCCGTGACTTTTGTCGGGCGGGCCGCGGTGGGGGAGGTGAAGCTCTCTGAGGAGCACCTCGATCACAGATGGGTCACCCTGGACGAGTGGCTCGCGTTGCCGAGCTGGTGGAGCCCGGAGAACATCCGACGCGTAGCGGGCCCCGTAGGGACGCTTCGCGAAGCGTCCCTGCCAGAACCGGTACTTCCGGTGGACGGGGGGACCCAGGACCACGTCGTCAACGCCATCCTGGGCGCGGGGGTGGTGCTCGCGAACCCCGAAGGCCCCGAGCCGCGCGCCCTCCTCATGCGGCGCCGGAAGCCGCCCGTGGGGCTCTGGGAGAACCCGGGCGGGGTGCTCGAGCCCGGCGAGGATTTCGAAGCCTGCGCCCGGCGCGAGGCGCGGGAGGAGACGGGCCTCAAGATCGAAGGCCCCCTGCGGGCCTGGTGGACGCGGGTCGAGCCCTGGAAGGCCCCTGACGACCCCGAGCTGTACGCCGGGGTGGGCTTCCTCGCGCGCCATCCGGGCGGCGAGGTCGAGCTTGAAGACCGCGCCCACGACGCTTATATGTGGGCCACGGAGGATGAGTGGCGGGGCTTGCCCACGTGGTACACGGAGCACGACTCAGACCGGTTGTGGGCCGAGATCCGGGAGTTGCGCCGATAAACGGATCTCCAAGCCAGAAGAGGGGGGAGGAGGAACCTCCCGTCGGCGGGAAGGCCGACCGGGCGCGGTTCTTCGCAATCGCGCTGATGGTCTTCGCGGTCCTGATGTGGGTCGCGGTCCCGGTCGTGTTGCTCTTACCCCTCCCGGGCGGGCGGAAGGTTTGGACGACTTCCGCGCTGCTCGTGGCGGGGGAGTTGGCGTTCTGGGCCTCGGCCGTCCTGCTCGGGCGGGAGGTGTTCCGCCGCTACCGGGGGCGGCTGGACCCGCGGCGGCTCTTCGGAGGGCGGGATTGAACGAGTTCGACGTGATCCGCAAGCTCTCCGGCCTCTTGCCGCCGGCGCCCCCCGAGGTCCTGGTGCCGATAGGCGACGATTGCGCCGTCTTGCGGCTCGGAGGCGGTACCTGGGCCGCCGCCTCGGACATGCTCGTCTCGGGGCGCCACTTCAAGGGGTGGGCTGACCCCGCGGACGTCGGGTACAAGGCGGTGGCCGTCAACGTCTCTGACGTGGCGGCGATGGGGGGGACCCCGCGGTTCATCCTGGTCTCCGGCGCGGCGCCCGACCCCGAGACGGCGCTCGGCGTCTTCGAGGGGGTGGCGGAGGCGTGCGGGGAGTTCGGCGTCTACCCGCTCGGGGGCGACACCACAGGCGCCGACGCCCTCACGGTGGACGTCGCCATCCTCGGCGAGATCGAGGGCGTCCCCGTCTTGCGCTCCGGGGCCAGGCCCGGCGACCTGCTCGCCGTCACCGGAGAGCTCGGCGCCTCGGCGGCCGGGCTGCTCGCGCTGGAGGAGGGGAGGGAGGGTTTCGAGAGGCTGAAAGCCAGGCACCTGCGGCCCCGTCCGAGGGTCGGGACCGGCCGGGCGGCGGCGCGGCTGGGGGTGGGGGCCATGATCGACCTCTCAGACGGCCTCGCCTCAGACGTCCGCCACGTCTGCGAGAGGAGCGAGGTCGGTTGCAGGGTGGACCTCGACGCGCTTCCCGTCTCGGAAGACGCGCGCAGGCTCGCGGCGTCCCTGGGCCGCGACCCCGGGGTGCTCGCCGCGACCGGCGGGGAAGATTACGAGCTCCTCGTCTCAGCCCCCGAACACGTCCTCGACGCCCTCGCCGAGACAGCCGGGTTGCCCGTAACGGTAGTAGGGGAGGTTACCGGGGCCGGTATCGACTTCCGGCGCGGGGGAGACGTGGTCGAGGAACTCTCCGGCTGGGACCACTTTAGTTAGCACACCTCCTTCGGAGGCTTTCAACTTGCGCGCTTGATTCTCCGTCGCGCTTTCGGGTATGGATGAAGGAGGAGCGAGTGCGAGGAGGACGGTGTGCCGTACAAGATGATCACGCAGCTACCGGACGGCGTAAAGAACAACCTGCCCAAGCACGCGCAGGAGATCTACAAAGAGGCCTTCAACTCCGCCGAGGAGCAGTACGGCGAGGAGAGCCGCGCCCACCGCGTGGCCTGGGGCGCCGTCGAGCAGAAGTACGAGAAGGACGGGAACGGCAACTGGGTGAAGAAGTAGTTCTTAGGTTCCAGGCTCTAGGTATAAGGGGCGCGTTGCGCGGCCTGGAGCCTGACTTCGCCGCCCCGGTGGCCCCGTACTTAGGGATCTGCATACGCGCAGCCTCCCGACACTTCGAGCCTAAAACCTCGAACCTCTAGTGCTCGGCCACGTCTTTGAGGCGCCTCAAAGACGTGGCCGCCTCGCCCGGAAAGACGACCCCGTCCGCCGGGCGAAGGCCAGCAAGACCCCGGGCCCGAAGAGGATCAATGAGAGGGGGCGTCCCTGGGGCGACGCCTTCAAAGTTCTCCTATTACCGGGCGACGGCCGCGTTCGACCGTTGCTCCCTGACGTAGCGGATCACGCGCTCCAGGATGTCCTCCAGCGAGTTTTCACCCCCCGTCTGTCTCTCCGCCGCGGGCCCTCACGGTGTTCCTGCCGGCCTCCTTTGCCTCGTAGAGGGCAGCGTCGGCCTCCCTGAGCAGGTCGTCCGCGTCCCCCGATCCCGCAAGGACCGCCACGCCGGCGCTGATGGTCACGACGCCCCCGGGCGCGTTCGCCTCGTGCGGTATCCCGAGTGCCTCTACCGACCGGCGCAGGCGGTCCGCGATCTCGGCCGCCATCCCGACGTCCTGTTCGGGGAGCACCAGCAGGAACTCCTCCCCGCCGTAGCGGTAGGCGGCGTCCCCGCCGCGCAGGCCGGTTGAGATGGCCTGCGCGACCCGCCGGAGCGCGTCGTCGCCGGCGAGGTGGCCGTAGTGGTCGTTGTACGCCTTGAAGTGGTCCAGGTCGCAGAGCACGACGGCGTAGTTGTGGCCGTAGCGCTTCGCCCTGCCGTGCAGGACCTCGAGGTCCTCCCGCAGGCGAAGGCGGTTGCCCAGGAGCGTCAGCGGGTCGGCGCGGGACTGCTCAAAGAGCATCCGGTTCAGCTCTTCGAGCTCGCGGTTTTGGAAGGCGAGGCGCCGGTGGAGGTCCGTGACCCGCAGGGCCGAGGTCAGGCGCATCTCGAGCTCGTCGCGGTCGAGGGGCTTTGAGAGGTAGTCGTCGGCGCCGGCCTCCAGGCCCTGCAGCAGGTGCTCGCGGTCCCCGAGCGCGGTCAGGAAGATGAAGTAGGTGTACCCGCGGTCGTCGCCGCGCTCCTCGGCGCGCACCCTGCGGCACAGCTCAAGGCCGTCCACCCCCGGCATCATCCAGTCGCTTATGACGACGTCCACGTCCGGGTTGGCGCAGTAGAGGTCCCACGCCCTGCCGCCGTCCTCGGCCGCCAGGACCTCGTGGCCGAGCTTCTGGACCGCGCGCTGCAGGATCGTGCGCGAGACCGCGTCGTCCTCTGCGACGAGCACCCTCAAGCCCGCGGCTCTCCCGTCTCCTCTTCAAGCGCCCGGCGCACGCGGGCGAACTCCGCTTCGACCCGGCCGAGGAGCCCCGATGCGCGTTCGAGGTCCCCCGCGGCCCCGGCCTTCTCAAGGGTCCCGGAGAGCTCCCCCAGCCGCCGGGCCCCCATGTTGCCCGAGCTGCCCTTTACGGTGTGCGCCGTCCGCCGCACCGCGTCGGCGTCCGCGTCAGCGATGGCCCCCCAAAGATCCGAGAGACGGTCCTCAGTGTCCCCGACAAAGAGCCCGACCAGATCGTCCAGCATGCCCGGCTCGTCCCCGAGCTCGCGAAGGTTCTCGAGGACCGTCGGGTCGACGGGCGGGACGTCGTCCGTCCCAGGGGGCATCCCAGGGGGCATTCCAGGGGTCGTCCCAGAGGTCGTCTCCGGGTTCGGCCTCGCGTCCGCTGGCGTCGTCCAGCGGGCCAGGGCTTCGGTCAGGTCGGAGAGCTTGACGGGTTTGGTCAGGTAGTCGTCCATGCCGGCTTCTAAGGCCTTCTCGCGGTCGCCCTGCATGGCGTTGGCGGTCATGGCGATTATTGGTACGTGCCTACCGTCCCCGGCCTCCCGCTCGCGGCGTCTTATCTCGGCCGTCGCCTCGTAGCCATCCATGCCCGGCATCTGCACGTCCATCAGCACGGCCGCGTAGTCGCGGCGCAGGAGCGACTCGATCGCCTGGCGGCCGTCGTCGGCGATATCCACGCGGTAGCCGAGCCTTTGCAACATCCTCACGGCCACCTTCTGGTTGACGGGGTTGTCCTCGGCCAGGAGAAGGCTCGGCGTGGTCCGGGTGCCCCGCTCGCGCAGGGTGTGGCGCGTGATCAGGTCTGGGCTCTCCTCCGTCGACGTTCCCACAACGGTCGAGAGCACGTCATAGAGCTCCGACTGGCGGACGGGCTTGGTGAGGTAGGCATCGATCCCGGAGCGCCGGGCCTCGTCGTCCTCGCCGCGGTAGCCCATGGAGGTGAGCAGGATCAGGCGCGTCCCCGCCGTGACCTTGTCGGCCCGAAGCTCCCTGGCGAGCTGTATGCCGTCCATCTCCGGCATCTGCATGTCGAGGATGGCGAGGTCGTAGGGCCGGCCCTCCCCGGCCGCCTCCCGCGCCATTTGCAGCCCCCGCACCCCGTCCTCCGCCTCGCGGTTCTCCATCTCCCACGAGGAGAGCTGCTCGCGCAGGATGCGGCGGTTGGTGGCGTTGTCGTCCACCACCAGCACCCTCAAACCCCGCAGGTCCGTCATCGGGCGCGGCATCTCCCGCGGCTCCGCCTGTTTGGACATGGGCAGGGTGAACCAGAAGGTCGATCCGACGCCCGGCTCGCTGCTCACACCTATCTCCCCGCCCATGAGCTCCACCAGCCGTTTGCTGATCGCCAACCCCAGGCCCGTCCCCCCGTAGCGGCGGGTGGTCGAGGCGTCGGCCTGGGTGAAGGAGCGGAACAGGCCACCCATCTGCGCTTCGGTCATGCCTATGCCCGTATCCGTAACCTCAAAGCGCATCACGGCCGTCTCCGGATCGTCCGCCTCCAGCCCGACGCGCAGGACGACCTCGCCCGCTTCGGTGAACTTGACGGCGTTGCCGAGGAGGTTGGTGAGGACCTGGCGGACGCGCCCCGGGTCCCCGCGCAGGGCGGTCGGGAGGTCGGGCTCGACGAAGCTCGCGAGCTCCAGACCCTTCGCCTGGGCCTTCTCGGCCAGAAGGGAGACCGTATCCTCCACGGTCGTCCGCAGGTCGAAGTCGAGGGTCTCGACGCGCATCTGGCCGGCCTCGACCTTGGAGAAGTCCAGGATGTCGTTGATGATCGCCAGCAGGTTCTCGCCCGAGCGGCGCACGATCTCCGCGTACTCGCGCTGCTCGTCGGAGAGGTCCGTGTCGATCAGGAGGTCGGTCATGCCGATAACGCCGTTCATGGGGGTGCGGATCTCGTGGGACATGTTGGCCAGAAAGTCGCTCTTGGCCTGGTTGGCCTGCTCGGCGGCGATCCTGGCCTGCTCCAGGCCCTGCTCGTAGCGCTTGCGCCCGGTGGTATCCACGATGGTCTGTACCGCCCCGCCGTAGGAGCCGTCCGCCCTGAGCAGAGGGGCGCCCGTCGCGGAGAGGACCTTCTCCGTCCCGTCGGCGGCCGTCACGGTCGTCTCGTAGGCGGAGCTCACCCCCCGCGCGCGCATCTCCCTCTGGTGCAGGACCCTCTGCAGGTCCTCTGGTTTGACGAAGTCGAAGAAGGACCGGCCCACGATCTCCTCGGGGGAAGAGAAACCCAGGATCTCCGCGTAGGCCCGGTTGCAGAAGGTGACGACGCCGCCCTCGGGGGCGATGTAGGCGAGGCCCTCCTGGACGGTCTCGGTCAGGATTCGGTAGCGCTCCTCGCTCTCCCTGAGCTCCCCCTGCGCCCGGATACGCTCGGTGATGTCCCTATCGGCCCCCCGGAAGCCCGCGACCTCGCCGTCCGCATCAAGGATGGGGGTGGCGCTGCTCTCGACGTGGCGGTACTCGCCGGTCTTGTGGCGCCATCGCACCACGAGCCCGGTCCAGCCGCGCTTCTCGGTGACAAAGTCTGATATGCGATCCATGAACCCACCGTAGTCGTCCGGGTGAATAAACGAGGAGATGCTGGTGCCGAGGATCTCCTCCACCGTGTAGCCGAGCATGCTCTCGATGGCCGGGTTGCTGAAGGTGATGACGCCTTCTATGTCCTGGGCCCAGAGCCACTCCTGGGTGTTCTCTACGATGGCCCGGAACCTCTCCTCGTTCTCCCTGAGGTCCGCCTGCGCCCGGTCGGCCGCGATGGCGCGCCCGACGCCCTGGGCCATGAGCTCGATGATCTCGCGCTCGAACGCCTGGAAGCCGCCTTCCCGCGCCCGCGTGGAGCAGAACAGCAGCACCCCGTAGACCTCGTCCTCGACGCGTATGGGCGCGCCGATGTACGACTCGATCCCCATCTCTTCGTAGAGGATGTGATGGTCCATGCCTGGTATCTCGCCGACCCGGTCGTAGGAGATCGTCCCGCCCTTCTCCAACACCGCAGAGCAGTAGGTGCTATCCAGCGACCTCACGTCCCCGGCCTTGAGGTCCAGCTCCGGGGTCTCGATGGCGCGGACGATGTAATCGCCGCCGTCTACCTGGCTGATCATGCCGGTGGTGAGGCCGAAGATCTCGCGTCCCGCGGCCAGATAGTCCGCGAAGAGCGCCTCGGTGTCCTCGTGCCTGTCGGTGCTGAGACGGTGCAGCTCGCGCAGGTCGGAGCTGAAGGCGTCGAGCGTCCTGGATTTCTGCAGCACCTCCTCCTCGGCCTTCTTGCGCTCGGTGACGTCCATCATGGAACCGAGCAGCCGGAGAGGACGGCCCTCCGCGTCGCGCACCACGAAGGTGCGGTCCACCAGCATCACGTAGGCACCGTCGGCGCGCCGGAAACGGTACTCGTCGACCCAGGTCTCGTGACCGTTGGCGAGCATCTCCTCGACGCTGGCCAGCACGCGATCTCTGTCCTCGGGGTGGAGGCGATCCTCCCACCAGTCGCCGGTCTTTCCCATCTCCTCCGGCGAGTAGCCGAACATGGCCTCCGTGGCCCCGTCCCAGACCTGGCCGTTGGTCGTGAAGTCGTTGTCCCAGATCACCTCGTTGGTCGCCCTGGCAACGAGCCGGTAACGCTCCTCGCTCTCGCGCAGCCGCTCCTCGGCCCTCTTGCGCTCGGTGATGTCGCGGGCCACGTAGAGGACCCGATCCTCGCTCACGGGCGAGACGGTGCCGGCGAACCACACCTCCTTGCCTTCTATCTGGAGGGCGTACTCCGTGTTGACCGGATGTCCCTCCTCCAGCGCCCGCCGGATGTGCCCGAGAAAGGCGTCTGCGGCCTCCTCCTCAAAGACCTCTCCCACCGAGCGGCCGATCAGGTCTTCTGAGGGCCTGTAGAGCAGCGAGGGGTTGGTAGGCGCGATCCTGACGTAGCGCCCCTCCGCGTCGAGCACGAGGATGAGATCGCTCATCGCCGCGAAGAGCGCCCGCAGCTCGGCCTCAGAAGCCCTCGATGCCTCTTCCGCCCGGCGGCGCTCGGTGACGTCCATCATGGAGCCGACGACCCTCATAGGATCGCCCCCCGCCCCGCGCACGACGTACCCCCGGTCCACGACCGTGGCGTAGTCCCCGTCCGCGCGCCTGAAGCGGTACTCGTCCGACCAGGTCTCCCCGTCGCCCCGCAGGATCCCCTCGATGCCCGACACGACCCGCTCGCGGTCGTCG
>CADCUT010000157.1 GCA_902805975.1 uncultured Rubrobacteraceae bacterium
GCCTTCGAGCGCGTCGAGGCGCATCCCGAACGGGTAACCGTGCGCGAGACGAGCGACCTGCTCTTCTTCGACCCCGACAACCTGCGGGGAGCGGAGCGCGTGCTGCGTGTTCCGGCCCTCTCGCCCGGATGGCGGGCGTCTTTCGAGGAACGCCTGGACAGACCTGCTAGCAATGTGTGCGACCTATAGCCGGAGCAACGCTGACAGGAAAATGCCTCCCGAAATCGTGCTCTGCGACCCAAGAACGGCTTAGGAATAGGGTCGACCGAAGGCACGCGGCCGTCTTTTCCTGTCAAGCCATCTCCACCCATGCGTCGCAGACATCAAGAGTCGGTGTGCGGCGTACTCCAGCAGGTTACGCTCCTGGCGGTCGTTGTCCTGGTCGTTCGTCGAGAGCCCGACGAGTACGCTTTCCTGGCGACCGAATCCGACGAATCGCCGTCATGATGCGCCCGGCGTTAGCGTAAGATCCTGTGCGTCTGCTACTCGCGCTCCGGCCTCTGCTGGCGGCGAAGATCGTAGGCCGGGTGGGCAGCGTGAGCCGCTTCCCCACCAAGGCGCGTTTCGCCCCCTACACCGGCACCGCGCCCATAGAAGCCTCCAGCGGTAATCTCGTCAGGCACCGATTGTCTCGGGCCGGCGACCGCCAGCTGAACGCCGCGCTGCACATCGTCGCCGTTTGCCAGGTCCGCTACGGCGGAGAGGGAGGCGACTTCTACCGTCGCAAGCTGGCCGAGGGCAAGTCCAGGAGGGAGGCGCTGAGGTGCCTCAAGCGGCGCCTCTCCGACGTGGTCTTCCCGGGCCAAGCTGTATCCACGATACCGGGATCGTTCCCATGCAAAGGAGCACCACCATGAGCCGTCTCACCAACAAGCCCGCCATATCCGGCGCCGCCGGTGCCCCGGGCGGCAGTACGGTCCGTCCCTCCTCCGCCGAGGGCACAAAGCGGTTCACGAGAATCGTGGGTCTCGTCACCGCCGTGGTGGGTGGCGCGCTGGTCGCCGCGCCGGCGCGCGTCGGACCCGTGATGGCATTGACGAATCCGACGGCAACGCGGCTGATCGGCCTGGCCGACCTGGCTTTGGTGCCCGGGTTGGTCGTTGGCCGTCACCAGTGGCCGTGGCTGGCCGGACGCGCGGTCCTGAACCTCGTCATCGCCGGCCATCTGCTCGCCTTGGCGCGCGACGCGGAGCGCCCCCGTTTCCCACGCGCGGTGGCCGCTGCGTTCGGCGCCATCACCATCGGCGACATCCGGAGCACTGCGGCGCTCCGCAGGCACGCAACCGACGATCGGCACCCGGCGAGGTGAACCGCATGAGCGAACGCGCACCGGCAGTGCTGGTGCACGGCAACCCGGAGACCGACTCGGTGCGGGACCCGCTGCTCGCCGAACTGGGCCGCGACGACGTCGTGTGCCTGCCCCCGCCGGGCTTCGGGGGCCCCGCACCCGGCTTCGGCGCCACGGTGGGCGAGTACCGGGACTGGCTGGTCGGCCGGCTCGAGGCCTTCGACGGGCCGGTCGACCTGGTCGGCCACCACTGGGGCGGCGGGCACGTCGTGAACGCGGCGATGTCTCGATCGGCCTTTTCGATACCGACTACGTCTGGCACGATCTGGCTCAGACGTGGCAGACCCTGGGCGAGGGGGGGAGGTTGGTCGCCCGGCTGATGGGAGGCACCGCGGAGCAGCGCGCCGCGGGCATGGCCTAGCGTGGCATCGCTCGGCCGGTAGCGGATCGGCTGGCCGCCGCCCAGCGACATCTCCGGCCGGACAAACCGCCTGATGGCGAACGCAGGCCGGTTGCTGAGCCGGCGTCGCGCGGCGCTGGTAGCGGGGTACATGACGAGGGCCGCCAACTAGCGCCCAGGCCCGGCTCAAGCTCTCGATCGCGCCGCCTGGAACGACCAGCGGCCACATCGGGGCCGCAAGGAGTAGCTGGTGGGGCGCCCTCCGCTAGCGATACGGGAATGTGTAACGTTTCTGTGGCGAGGTCTCCATTGCGAAACGGTTTCTCAGAGGGCGTGTGAGAATTAGATCGAAGGACATTCCGGAGGTACCGGAGTACCGAACCTTAACCGCTGCCCTCTCGTCGAAGGGCCGCAGAGCACCGCCGAAGCAAACCCAGAAGATCCGACCTCTCTTCGTTCGAAAGCCCGGACACCATCAACGCTTCAATAACGTCGACTCGCTCTACGCACTTCCGGCGGAGCCTCTCACCCTCCTCGGTCAGGTAAGCCTGGAGCACCCGGCCGTGTTCGGGGTGCGCATGTCGCTCGACGAGCCCAGACGCCTCTAGCCGGACCAGGATCTGATTCATTGTCTGAGGCGTGACGAAAGAGCGCCTGGCGAGCGTGGCGTTCGATAGCCCCGGCTCTTCGGCGAGCACGCTCAAGGCGGCATACTGCGGCGTGGTTACGCTAAGCTCCCTGAGCACCCCATCCATGTTGAGCCTCAGGTCGTGCTGTACCTTCTTGAGCTCGTAGCCGACACTGCTCTCCAACCGCCCCGACCCTTCTCGAACGGGCTTTGACGAAGACCCCATAGAAAACTCCTTGACCGTTCTCAGCATACTGATATTATATACGTGTCCTGATAAGTCTAATGGAAGGGGTGGATGATGGCCAGGATCATGGGACCGGATTTCGTGGCGCTTCAGGTGCGAGACATGGAACTCTCGGCGCGGTTCTACGAGGAGCGGCTCGGGCTGGAGCGGGCTGTGGGGGGGCCGCCGAACGCGGTGGTGTTCGCCACCGAGCCGATAGCGTTCGCGGTGAGGGAGCCGACGGTGGACCTCGACGCGGTGGAGAGGCTGGGTTGGGGGGTGGCGCTGTGGATGCGGTGCGACGACGCGCAGGCGCTGCATGACTCGCTCGAAGGGGCCGGGGTGGAGATCGCCCAAGAGCCCTTCAACGGGCCGTTTGGCAGGACCTTCTCGCTCGTCGACCCGGACGGCTATGTGGTGACGGCTCACGATGGCGGCTGAGGCGGCGAGGGGTACCGGACGGTTCGAGCTCGCCCCTGTGGGTCCGTACTCGATCTCGGCGAGCGCGAGGTTCCTGGAGGGGTTCGCTCCGGCCCACTACGAGGGAGGCGGATCGGAGCACCTGCGTTTCGCCTTTGTCGCGGACGGCCTGGATCGCGGCGAGCAGGTGGCGGGGGCGTACGCGTACCCCGCAGGCGAGAAGGTTGTCGTGGAGACCTACGGCGAGGCCGCGCCCGAGACGGTGCGGGACCAGACCGAACGCGTCCTCTCGCTAGACGTGGACGGGGGCAGATTCCTGGAAATCGGGGAGCGCGATCCCGTGGTGCGTGGGCTCCAGGAACGGTACCCGGGTTTGAGGCCCGTGTGCTTCTATTCTCCGTACGAGGCCGCCGCCTGGGCCATCATCGGCAACCGGATCCGGATCGTACAAGCCGCAAAGGCAAAGGCTCGGATGTCCGAGGAGCTCGGAGAGCCGGTGGAGCTACGCGGAAAGAAAGTACAAGCCTTCCCCGGTCCCTCGCGCCTACTGCACCTGAACAGATTTCCCGGACTCTCCGGGCGTAAAGCAGAGTATCTGCGGGAGCTGTCCCGTGCAGCCCTGGCGGGCAAGCTCGAAGCGTCCTACCTGCGCTCGCTGTCCACTACAGAGGCCCTCGCTAGGTTAAAGGAACTTCCCGGCATTGGCGACTTCTCCGCGGAGTTGATCCTCCTGCGCGGTGCCGGCGAACCCGACCGGTGCCCGACCCACGAGTCCCGGCTCGCCGAGGCGGTTGCCAAGGCCTACGGTCTGGAGGAAACGCCCACCCCCGAGGAAGTTGGCGAGATATCCGAAGGCTGGCGACCTTACCGTACCTGGGTGACTTTGCACCTGAGGATCATGCTCGAAGACGAGACGGGCGGGATGTAAACATCCCGCAAGAGAGAGCGTGGACGCCACCTTTCACGTCATCAGGGGGAGGCTGCGCCTGGCGGATGTTGCCCCAGGGCTTTCCCTCATCACGGCCGGCGGCGACCCTACGCCAACTCTCGAGTACCCTGCGTAGGAACCCGTCCCGGGCCAACGGCGATCGGGCGGCGCGTCCACCGCGGAGCGAGCCGGAGGCGTTACGCTCCTCCCCGTCCCTACCCCTTCCCGATCGGCCTTCGGGAGACCTCGGCGAGCCGCTCCTCGAAGGTCTCCAGCCACGGGCCGGACACTCGGGTACCGCGAGTACGCGTTCGAGGCCGGCCTCGTCGTGCCGGTCGCGGTACATCACGCGGTTGGTCTCGAGGACGGTCACCTCGTGCGCCGGGCGGCCGAACAGGGCGAGGGGGTCGCCCGGCCGCACCTCCCCGGGGTCGACGAGGCGCAGGTAGAAGCCGGTGATGCCGGCCTCGGCGAACCAGGCGGCCAGCTCTTTGACCCCGGGGCGAGCGGCGAGCTTGTAGCACAGTGTCCTGGGCTGGCTGACCTGCACGACCGCGCCCCGGCCGGGAACCCCCACCCGGCAGACGTCACCGACGACCACCTCCGACTCGAGGAGCCCCTCGGTAGGGAAGTTCTCCCGAAAGCCCCGTGCCCCAGCGGGTGGCCGGTCCTCTCGGCCCAGTACGGGCGGTGCTCCGTGGGATAGGCGCATGCCCTCCCGTCGGGACCGCCGTGGCCGACGAGGTCCGCCCTGGCGGCGCCCTCGGGGCCGGCGTGGTCCAGCCGCAACGGGTACTTCGCCGGCGTCTTGACGATGCCGCTTCGCACCGTCCGCCCCCGGTAGGGTAGACCAGGTTGAACGGCGAGTAGCCCGCGAAGCGCCAACGCAGCGGCAGGGCGTCCTCGATCTCCACGACCTTGTCGACCCGGAACTCGACCACCCGCTCGGCGACGGCGACAAACTAGTTGCCGCGCGCATCTACGACGACTACGACCCGCCGCTCTAGGCGGCCACGGACCGACCCGTAAAGTCGTGGACGCATGGCCGTCGCAAAGCTGACGGGAAAATCCTCCCGGGGCCGGTCGCCAGATGTTCCCGGTGCACGGTTGCGGGTAGCTGCACACCCCACCGAAAGCGATACGGCTCTTGCTTCTCCTGGGGTTTGCTTGACACCCCGAAGCTTAAGCCACCTCGGAACACGGGGCTTCGGTGACGGTGATCGGGGTGCCGCGCGTGATGACGATGGTGTGCTCGTGATGCGCCGAAGGACTACCGTCCGCCGTGCTCAGGGTGAACCCGTCGCCCCCTTCCCTGACCCAGCCCGAACCGGCCGAGAGGATGGGTTCTATGGTGATGACCAGCCCCTTCGTGAGCGGGGCGCCGAAACGCCGGTCGTAGTACTGCGGGTACGACGGTTCCTCATGGATGCTCCTGCCTATCCCGTGGCTGTTGAGCTCGCGCAAGACGGAGAAGCCTTCCCCCTTGGCGGCCGTCTCGATCGCCCGCCCGATCTTGTTGATGGGCCGGCCCGCCCTCGCCACGGCGGCAGCCTTGCCATAAGCGGACTCCACGCATCGGACTAGGCGCCCATTCACCTCATCTCCCCCCGGCAGGGCGACCGTCACCGCCGAATCGGCCATGTAGCCGCCGAGCTCGGCGGTGACATCGATCTTGACAAGGTCTCCGGGTCGGATCGTGCGCTCCGGGCTCGGGATGCCGTGGACGGCTTCGTCGTTCAGGCTGATGCAGTTGGTGCCCGGGAAGCCGTAGACCAGGTTGGGGGCGGAGCGCGCCCCGTGCCTCTCGAAGACGCCGGCCCCGATCCGGTCGAGCTCCCGGGTGGTCATCCCGGGCTCGACGGCCCGCCTCATCTCGTCCCTGGCCAGGGCCACGACACGCCCCACCCTGCGCAGCCCTTGAAGATCCTTGTCCGAGTCTATGGTCACGACGATCCTCCTCTAACACCCAACGACCTCTTTCCATCATATCCCGCAAGCCGATCTCCCGTCAGCTTTGTCACAGCCATGCGTCCACGACTTTACAGATCAGTCTGACGGCCACGGAGCTAGCTTTCTCGGCCTCGGTCCTCTTGGTACGGCAACAGCGCGCCCTGGAGAACTTGCGGCGTGGCGGGCCGGCCGCTGCGGAGCGTAGGCGTCTAGCCTCAAAGCCTTCAGCCACCCGTCCTCGCCCAGGGCGTCCAACGCGAAGAGCCGCTGCTGCGGCCGGTTCCGTGTACAGACATGTGTGAACCTTTCATGGCGATGTCTGGTACCCGCCACCGGCGTCTTGAAGATCCCGCTTGGCACGACCTGGCCCCGGGGGTTCAGCGGCTGGGGCATGCCGACGTTGAGCGATACCAGGCTTTCCACCTATTGCTCCTTTTGCGCCAGAACGAGGCGGATGGAGTGGCCCGCCGAACCTCCAGCGCGTCGGGCCGGCGGCGGGCCGTCCCCGTCCGTCCTGTCGCTTCTGGGTCAGGCGGACTCGGGGTGACTGTCCCGAGCAGCCCGTTTTCCGGAGAGATGCTCGCCCAGGAATCGCCTGATGTGCCCGGCGATCGCGTCGAGGTCCTCTTCCAGCGCGAAGTGGCCGGTGTCAAGCAGGTGCAACTCGGCGTCTGGCAGGTCGCGCTTGTAGGCCTCGGCGCCGGCGACCCCGAAGATCTCGTCGTTTTTGCCCCACGTGATGAGGGTCGGCGGCCGGTGGGCTCTGAAGTACTCCTGGAAGGCCGGGTACCTGGGGATGTTGAACTGGTAGTCGTAGAAGAGGTCGAGTTGGACCTCCTTGTTGCCGGGCCGGTCGAGGAACCGCTGGTCGAGGTTCCAGTTGTCGGGGCTGATCGCCTCGGCGTCCCTTACGCCGTGGGTGTACTGCCAGCGATGGGCGTCTATCTCGAGTGCCCCGCGCAGGGCCGCCTCGTTCTCCGGCGAGCGCTCCTCGGCGTAGGCGAAGATCGGCTCCCAGAAAGGCATGACGAAGCCCTCCTCGTAGGCGTTGCCGCTCTGGACGATCAGGGCCTCCACCCGCTCGGGGTTTGCCGTGGCGATCCTCAGTCCTATGGGGGCGCCGTAGTCCTGGATGTACAGGCTGAACTTCTCCAGGCCCAAAGCGCCGATGAAAGCCTCGACCACCTCGGCGAGGTGATCGAAGGTGTACTCGAACTCTTCTCGGGGTGGGAAGTCGCTGTTGCCGAAGCCCGGGTAGTCGGGGGCGACGAGGTGGAACCCGTCGGCGAGCGCCGGGATGAGGTTGCGGAACATGTGCGAGGAGGTAGGGAACCCGTGCAGCAAGAGCAGCGTCGGGTCGGCCGGGTCGCCGGCCTCGCGGTAGAACACGTCGACGCCGTCGACGTTCACGGTGCGGTGCTTGACCTTAACCAACGGTTTCTCCTTAACCACCAAGGCTCTCCTTGGCATCGATGTTGTCTCGCCATCCGTCTCCAACCACGCGCCAAAGAAACG
>CADCUT010000158.1 GCA_902805975.1 uncultured Rubrobacteraceae bacterium
AAGGAGCGCGGCTTCTACTCCGAGGACCTGATGAAGAAGGTCGCCGAGCACGGCTCCGTGCGCGACGTCGAGGAGGTGCCGGCCGACCTCAGGAGCGTGTGGGTCACCTCGCACGACATAAGCAGCGGGTGGCACGTCAGGATGCAGGCGGCGTTCCAGAAGTACACCTCGATGGGGATATCCAAGACCATCAACCTCCCGAACGACGCCTCGGTCGAGGACGTCGAGGACGCCTACATGCAGGCCTTCGCCACCAACTGCAAGGGTATCGCCGTGTACCGCGACGGCTCCCGCGACGCCCAGGTCCTCTCCACCGGCAAGACCGCCGGCGAGGCGCCGACGATGACGCCCGCCTCCCCCGAGGCCCCGACCTCCCCGGCCGTTACGCCGCCCGCGGCGACGCCGGACAACGGGCCGCGGTTCAACTCGCTGGCCGAGGCGAGGAACGGCAGGCCGCGGACCCTGACGGGCGTCACCAAGAAGATCCAGACCGGCCACGGCCCGCTCTACGTCACGATGAACGATGACGAGTTCGGCCCGAGGGAGTGCTTCGTGATCCTCGGCAAGCCGGGCGGCACGGCGGCGGCCTTCTCGGACGCCCTGGGGCGCATGATCTCGCTGGCCATGACCCACGGCGCGACGCCTGCCGAGCTGGTCCACCAGTTGCGCGGCATCCAGGACGGCCACCCGGCCGGCGTCGGCCCGAACGCGACGCTCTCGGTCCCCGATGGTGTTGCGAAGGCGATGAGCGAGCACTACCTGATCGAGGACACCCTCCCCGACACCCGCGAGCTCCCCATCATTGGGGCCTGCCCGGACTGCGCGAGCGGCCTGACCCGCCAGGAGGGCTGTGTGGTCTGCCACTCCTGCGGCTACTCGAAGTGTAGCTAGAACCCTTAGCTCAAGCGGCTTTAGAGGGGCGGACCTACCCGGTCCGCCCCTCTTTCTGCGTCCCCGTCTCTCCGTCGGATCTTTCGCGGTCGAGTGCCTGGTCGGCGAAGGAGGCCGGGTCTTCTGAGGGCTCGACGTGGACGAAGAAGGTGCTCTGGGGGAGTTGCTGGGCGATGTCGCCCTCTATCTCCTCGGCGAGGTCGTGGCCCCGCTTCACGGTCCAGTCGCCCGGCACGAGCACGTGCATGGAGATGAAGCGGCGCTGGCCGGCCGAGCGGGTGCGGACGGCGTGGAAGCGGGTGCCCCTCTCCTCGTAGCGGCGGAGGATCTTCTGGATCTTGGCCTGATCCTCCGCCGGCAATGCCCGGTCCAGGAGCCCCTGGCCGGTGTCGCGCAGGAGCCGGATGCCGGTCCAGACGATGTTGGCGGCGACGAGCAGGGCGATCAAAGGGTCCAGGACGAGCCAGCCCGTCAGGCCCACGAGCACGATGCTGAGCACTACGCCCACCGAAGTCCAGACATCAGTTAACAGGTGCCTGGCATCGGCTTCGAGGCTAATGGAGCGCAGGCGGCGGCCGGCGCGCAGGATAACGAGGGCCACCCCGCCGTTGATCGCCGCGGCTACGAGCGTGACCGCCAGACCGATCCCGACGTTCTGCAACGGCTCGGGCTCGAACAGCCGGGGCACCGCCGTAGCCGCGATCCAACCGGCCGCGATGAGTATGAGGGCGCTCTCCAGCCCGCTCGAGAAGTACTCGGCCTTGTTGTGCCCGAAGGCGTGCTCCTCGTCCGGCGGCCTCGCCGCGAGCGTGAGCGCCCACAGCGCCGTGACCGCCGCCACCAGGTTGACCACAGACTCCGCAGCATCCGAGAACAACCCGACGGACCCCGTCAACAGGTAGGCCCCGAACTTGAGCCCGATGGTGACCACCGCCGCCACGATGGACACCACCGCGTAGAACCGTGTGGACCGTCCGACCACCGTCAAGACCTTTCTCCAAAAGAGACCCCCGAAGCCTCCATAGCCAACGTCGCCACGAACCCCAGCCAACTCCCCTCCGGGCAACCGGCCCGGGAAAACACGCCAACGAGCCCCTATACCTACCACGCGGGGAGGCCCGGATCACACCCCCAACCTCCCCGACGAGCCGAGATTGCTATATCACCATGAACCACAAGGTTACATTTGTGTCTGCCCCAGCCTGATTGAACGTTCCCCGCCCCCGACCCGATCCTGCCCAGAATATACGCTTTTACAGCATCTTTACCTGAGATAGAACATCGCAGGGCCGAGGGATTCCGGCCCGACGACGAAGCTTGATGCTCGGTATCAACCTGAAACCACAGGTTTAGTGTATCTGCGGCGGCAGGAGTCGGGGACAGAGGTGGTTGAAGGGGCGGGGCTCACTAGATAAACTCCCTCGCGGAGAGGTGGCAGAGCGGTTGAATGCGGCGGTCTCGAAAACCGTTATGTCGGTAATCCCGGCATCGGGGGTTCGAATCCCCCCCTCTCCGCACCGGCAGGCCCCCCTACCTTCGATCGTCGCGCACGCTTCGGGTCCGCGGCCTTCCGCTTGTCAGCACGGCGCTTCGCGCCTTTCAGCCAGTTGTCTGCGTGCGTTGCGCCCCACGATATCTGAGTGGCTACGTAAACCCTACCTGGTTGGGCTTCGGGAGGATGAAAGCGGAAGCCGAAGGCTGGAGCGTGTTGGCCGCTCCGACGGCGTATCATATCCGGCTGTGAGTTCGTTCCATCGACAGGTCGGTTAGCGGTGCGGGGCAGCTCGCGGTCCTTGGACGCTGTTCTTTATACGGCGGCGTTCTGGGTATTCGTGGCGGCTCTGTGGATGGACGTTTGGTATCTGGGCGGGGCCCTGGGTAGGATCTCGACGGACTCCATGAGGGTCCACGTGGACTTCGACTCCTTCTGGCGCTCGGCGGGGGCCCTGCTGGAGGGCGGGGACATCTACGACGCGGGGGCGCGGCTCGTCAACCTGAACCCGCCGGTGTGGACCGTGCTCATGTCCCCTTTAGGGCTTATGGAGGCCATAGACGCGTACCGGCTCTTCGTGCTGGTCTGCGTGCTGGTCGTCCTCGGGTATCTGGCCTGGACGGCGGAGGAGCTGGGGCTGCGGCCGGTGTGGGCGGTCGTGGGGGCCGGGTTGTTGCTGCTGTCCTCACCTCTGATCTCGACGCTGGCCCTCGGGCAGGTGTACCCGGTGCTGGCTCTGGGGCTGGTGGCGGCCTGGATCCTGGACCGTAGGGAGAACCGGCGGCTCTCCGGCGCCACCCTGGGGCTCGTGGTCGCCCTGAAGCCGTCGCTGGCGCCGGTCCTGCTGTGGCCGCTCGTGCGAAGGCACTGGGGCGCCTTCGCGGCGGCGTGCGTCTCCGGGCTGGCGGCGACGCTCGTTGGCCTCGTCGTGGCGGGGCCCGCGGCTACCTGGCGCTACGTCGGGGTGCTCAACGAGGGGTCGGCGAACGCCTACTGGGACAACGCCTCCATACCCGCGGCAGCCGCTAGGTTCTTTACCGAGCATCCCTACGGGCAGAACGCGGCGACCTGGCCGTGGATGGTCTACGTGGGGTACGCGATCGGGATCTCGGTCGTGGTTCTCACCGCCGCGAGGATACGGGGTGGGGGGGAGGCCGGGCTGTGGGCGCTCGTGGCTGCCTCCTTGCTCGCCTCGCCCATCGCCTGGCACAACTATCTGGTCCTGCTCGCCCCGGGGGTCTTGCTCCTGCTGGCGAGGGGCCGGATCGCGCCGGCGCTCTTCCTGCTCGCCCTGCAGGCCATCCCGGCGCAGTGGCCGCTGCTGTGGAACGAGCAGGGGACCGTCGGCGCCACGTTCGCGCTCACGCTCTACCTCTACGTCCTGCTGGCGCACTGGCTCCTGCTCCTCCTCGCCGTGAGGCCGGAGACGCCGGAACCCGCGAAGGCGGGGTAAGGGGAGACACTTAGAGTTCCGGCCATCGGGGCATAATCCTTCGTAAGAGGAATCCCCCCGACACCGGAAGCGAGGCGCAGAGACGTGGAGAAGACCATCGGCGAGCGAATAGTGGATGCGATGCCTTTCCTGGACAGGGCATCCGACGCCGTCCAGCCTAAAGTGCAGGAGCTGGTAGACGCGGGCGGGGCGACGGCGCGGTACGTCCTCGACGGCGTCTGGTTCGAGGTGCCGCTCCACCCGGTGCTCACGGACGTCCCGATAGGCTCGTGGACGGCGGCGCTCGTCTTCGACGGCCTCGACCTCGTGAGCGGCAGGACGGCCATGCGCAACGCGGCCGACGCCTCGCTCACGGTCGGGGTCGCCGGCGGGTTCGTCGCGGCGGCGGTCGGTTTCTCGGACTGGCGCTACCTCTCGGGGGGATCCCGTAGGATGGGGATGTCCCACGCCGTGCTCAACTCCGCCGGGCTCCTCCTCAACACCGCCTCCCTCCTGCTGCGCGCCACGGGACGCCGCAACGCCGGAAGGCTGGCCTTCCTCGCGGGGTACTCGCTCAACGGGATGGGCGCCCACCTCGGCGGCGAGCTCTCGTACAAGTACGGCCTCCGCGTTAACCGCAACGCTTTCGAAGAGACCGGCCCCGGCGACTACGTCCCCGTCCTCGACGAGGCCGATCTCTCCGCAGGCGAGATGCGCCGCATCGAGGTCGACGGTGCGGACGTCCTCCTCAGCCGCTCGGAGAAAGACGGCCGCGTCTGCGCCATAGCCGCCACCTGCAACCACATGGGCGGCCCGCTGGAGAAGGGCGACCGCGAGGGCGACACCGTTGTCTGCCCCTGGCACCTCTCCCGCTTCGACCTGTGCAGCGGCAAGGCCATAAACGGCCCCGCCGTCTTCCCCCAGTCCGGCTACGAGACGAGGGTGAGGGAGGGCAGGATCGAGGTGAAGGCCGTCGAGGAGAACATACAGGAGAAGATTACTTAGGTATCAGGCTACAGGCATCAGGTCTCAGGTAGGACGGACGTCTGGGACCATACCCGGACGCGTCTTGCGGTCCCAACGCGCCGCAACGGCAGGCAAACCCGAAGAGATCCGCGACAATCACCCGAAGCCTGAAGCCTGTAGCCTGATGCCTCCTAGCTACTTCTCCAGGCTCTCCATCGCCTCGCCAGCGGCGCGGCGCAGGGCGCGGTTCGAGTCGACTTGGAACACTTTCTGCAGGTCTCCGCGGGCTTTCGCCCGCTCGCCTGTGGCGGCGAGGGCCGAGGCGCGGTTGTAGTAGGCGATGCCGAGCTTGGGGTCTCGTTTTATGGCGTGGTCGGCGGCTTCGACGGCGGTCTCGGGGTTGCCCGAGGCGTCGAGGCTCGCGGCGAGGGCCGAGTAGTAGCGGGGGAGGGGGCGGCGGCCGGTGAGGTCGTCGTAGAGGCGGGCGGCCTTCTCGTAGTCGCCGCTCCGGAAGGCGGCGCCCGCGCGGCGTTCCTCCGGGGTGACGGCGCGGGTCATGAGGGCCGTGAGGAGGGCGGCGCCGCCCAGGTAGACCAGTAGGACGGGGAGGTAGTTATCGACCGTGGCGAGGTCCATGACGAAGGGGAGGCCCGCGACGAAGACGCCGGTCGAGAGGGGTGGGATCATTCGCAGAAAGAACTCCCTGTAGGCGTCCACGCGAAGGAGGTCGCGGTTCTGGCGCCAGATCAGGACGGTAAAGACCGCCAGGATCACGAGCGCCCCGAGCGTGGGATAGAGGAGCCTCATTTGAGCTCTTCGAGCAACTTCCTGGCCGCCGACCGGAACCGCCGCGGCATATCCGCTTCTAGCGCCTTGTTCAGGTCCTTGACGGCCCTGGTCTTCCTGCCCATCCGGCGGAGGACGAGGGCGCGGTTGTAGTAGGCGAGGCCGTACTCGGGGTCCGCGTCTATGGCCTTTGTGGAGGCGTTGATGGACTCGTCGTAGCGCTCCGAGGCGCCGAGGGCCGCGCCCTTGAAGGCGTGGTTGCGGGCCAGCGGCCTCTCCTCGGCCAGCTTGCCGTAGAGCTCGGCGGCCTGGGGATAGTCGCCGCGGCGAAAGACGCCGTTCGCGCGACGCTCCAGGGCCGGGACGGAGAAGAGGCTCGAGACGATGATGAGAACGCCGAACAGGATCATCCACGCGAACAGCACCCAGCCCTCGGCGAAAGCCCGCACGAAGTAGAGGCTGATCGCCATGAGCGCCAGCACCACGAAGGGCAGGAACCGCCGCGTGAGGTCGCCCCAGGCCTCCGCCCGGGCGAGGTCGCGGTTCGCCGAGTAGATCGTCACCCCGCTAAAGACGACGATCAAGAAGATCAAAACTACCGGAACGGCTCCGGAACCCAACGCCTTCCCTCCCTACGAACCCACGGGCGCCGGCTCCAGCCCCCGCAAAACCCCGAGCGCCGGCGAGACCAGCTCGTCGAACTCCCCGTCCGAGAGCGCCGGACGCGCCGCCCCGACGGAGACTGATTCTTCTAACTCGATCCAGGACTTGCACCCGCCGTAGCCCTCCCGGTAAGGAAGCTCAACGGTCTCCGGCAGCACGTAAGTCCTCAAGACGAGCACCGTCAAAGGCTTCTTCGGACGCCACTTGAAGCGGCTCTCGGCGTACTCGTGCGTCCACATGTGATGCTCGTTCAGGGCCGCCAGATCCTCCGCCTCGGAGATCTCGAACGCCCCCTCGACCTCGGCGAAACAAGAGAAACGTAAAGGACCGTCGTCCGTGAGGTCCGGGATCTCGTCCATGATGGGTCTAAAATCGGGCTTGATGAGCTCGGGCCTCTGGTGCTCGTATCCCGGCAGCAGCAAGAAGCGCGTCTTGGGCACGGCGAAGGCCTTCTCCCTGATGCCGCCCTTGCGGACCACAAGGGCCGTCGCACCCCGCTCCAGCGCCTCGACGGTTACGGCCCACTCCTTCAGCGTGTGGCGCAGCGAATCCAAAAGACCACCTCTCGTATAATGCGACCGTCAAAGTTGCAATGGGATTATATGACGCGGGCGTTCCCGCTTCGACAGGAGGCTTCACATGACCCAGCACGAGAGCTCGCACGACACCCCGCACCGCGTAGAGCGCGACTCGATGGGCGAGGTCGAGGTCCCCCGCGACGCCCTCTTCGGCGCCCAGACCCGGAGGGCCCTGGACAACTTTCCCATCAGCGGCATCCGGTTCCCCCGCCGCTTTATAGAGGCCCTCGGCGCCATCAAGCTCGAAGCCGCCAACGTAAACCACGAGCTCGGCGGCCTCGACGAGCATCTCAGGGACGCCATCGTCGCCGCGGCTGAAGAGGTCGTCGACGGGACCCTGGATAAACACTTTGTCCTGGATATCTTCCAGACGGGGTCCGGGACCTCGACGAACATGAACGCGAACGAGGTGATCTCGAACAGGGCCGTCCAGACCCTGGGCGGGGAGCTCGGCTCGAAGGACCCCGTCCACCCCAACGACCACGTCAACCGGGGCCAGTCCTCGAACGACGTGATCCCGACCGCCATCCACCTCGCGGCCCTCATCTCCATCGAGCGCGACCTCCTGCCCGCGCTCCACAAGCTGCGCGATGCCCTCGGAGATAAGGCCGTCGAGTTCGACGACGTGGTCAAGACCGGGAGGACGCACCTGCAGGACGCCACCCCGATCCGGCTGGGGCAGGAGTTCCTCGGCTACGCTGGGCAGGTCGAGCGCGGCATAAGGCGGGTCGAGAGAGCCCGCGAAGACCTCGCCGAGGTGGCTCTAGGCGGCACGGCGGTCGGCACCGGCGTCAACACCCACCCCGAGTTCGCGGGCAGGGTCTGCGAGAGGCTCAGCGCCCGCTTCGGCGTGGAGGTCCGGGAGACGGAGAACCACTTTCAGGCCCAGAGCGCGATGGATGCCGCCGTCTTCGCGAGCGGCGCCCTCAAGACCGTCGCCGTCTCCCTGCTCAAGATCGCCAACGACGTTCGCTTCCTCGGCGCCGGACCAAGGGCCAACCTCGCCGAGATCGCCCTCCCCGAGGTCCAGCCAGGCTCCTCCATCATGCCGGGCAAGGTGAACCCCGTCATAGCCGAGAGCGCCGCTATGGCAAGCGCGCAGGTTATAGGCAACGACGCCACCGTCGCCCTGGCCGGACAGAGCGGCAACTTCGAGCTTAACGTCATGCTCCCCGTCATAGCCCACAACCTTCTCCAGTCCATCGAGCTCCTCGCGAGCACCGCAGACAACTTTACGGACCAGCTCGTCGTCGGCCTCCAGGCTACGGACCGCGGCCCCGCGCTCGTCGAGCAGGGCCTCATGCTCGCCACCGCGCTCGCGCCCGAGATCGGCTACGACAAGGCCGCAGACCTCTCCAAGGAGGCCTACAAGACGGGAAAGACCATCCGAGAGGTCGCCCGCGAGAGGACCGACCTCTCGGAGGAGGATCTGGACCGTTTGCTCGACGCTCGGAAGATGACGGAGGTTTGATCCGAGGCGCACCTCGTGTTATACATCGTTCGTATACATCGGGGGTATCGTGGAACGGACGCAGATCTATCTGACGGAAAAGGAGCGCAGGGCGCTCGCGGCCATAGCCGGTCGCACCGGACGGACGAAAAGCGAGCTCATCCGGGAGGCCGTGGACGGTTTCATCACTCGGTACGGGGAGGGGAACCGGATAGAGTTGCTTCGCGCCGGACGGGGGATGTGGAGAGATCGCGATGACCTGCCCGACTTTGCTGCGTTGCGCCGGGAGTTCGACGAGCGTGACGATGCCGCCGTAGAGCGGTAGGCGCGTGGCCGAGCGGCTGCTCATAGACACCGACGTGCTGATCGAGTACCTGAGGGGACGAAGCGAAGCCGTAGAGTACCTGGAGAGTCTGACATCCGACCTCTACCTCTCAGTGATCTCGGTCGCGGAGCTGTTCGCCGGGGTCAAGGGTAGTGAAGAGGAGAAGTCTTTAGAGCAACTTTTCCAGGCGTTCGTAATCCTACCCATATCGGAGAAAACGGCCCGACTCGGTGGTCTCTACCGAAAAGATCACGGACCCAGCCACGGCGTCGGCCTCGCTGATGCTCTCATCGCCGCGACAGCCAAAGAGAATGGGGCGGATCTCGTGACGTTCAATCGCCGGCACTTCCCGATGCTCTCGAAGATCGAGGTTCCGTACGAACGATAACCTTAGAATCAGTTGAGTAGGCTAAACCACCTGTGAACTAGAGAGTCAAACAAGTACTCCGTGTGCAATGCTGAGTTGCTGTCGCCAAAGGTATCATCATACCTCGACGCGAAGTATCAGCACCTTTTATTGCATGACTTATGGTGGCTTTGTTAGAGTAGTGTAGTTAAAGTACTTATGTCCACTAGTTGTTCGTTGCGTTCCGGTATGCAACGTCGCGGGAGTGCATCTCTATTTCCGCATCCCCGGTTCGAGAACCTTCTTGCGCAGGCGGATGGACTCTGGTGTGATCTCCACGAGCTCGTCCTCGCCGATGTATTCAAGGGCGTCTTCGAGGGTGAGCTTGCGGACGGGTGTCAGGTTGAGGGCGTCGTCGGCGCCTGAGGAGCGGACGTTGGTGAGCTTCTTGTTCTTGCAGACGTTGACGTTGAGGTCGTTTTCGCGGCTGTAGGAGCCGACGACCATGCCGACGTAGACGTCTGTTGCGGGCTGGATAAAGAAGACGCCGCGCTCCTGGAGCTTCCAGATGGAGTAGGCGTAGGCCGTGCCGGCCTCAGAGGCGACCATGCTGCCGTTGGTGCGGGTCTTGAGGTCGCCGGCCCAGGGGGCGTAGCCGTCGAAGACGTGGCTCATGATGCCCTCTCCTTGCGTCATCGAGAGGAACTGGGTGCGGAAGCCGAAGAGGGCGCGGGCCGGTATCTTGAACTCTATGCGGGTGCGCGAGCCCTGCGGCTCCACGTCCACGAGCTGGCCCTTGCGGCCGGAGAGCGTGCCGATAATCGTCGATGAGAACCGCTCGGGCACGTCGAGGACGAGGTGCTCGAACGGCTCGTGCCTCTTGCCCTCTATCTCCCGCACGATGACGCGCGGCGAACCGACCTGGACCTCGTAGCCCTCGCGGCGCATGGTCTCGAGCAGGATGGAGAGGTGCAGCTCGCCACGCCCGGAGACCTCGAACTCCTCGGGGCTGAGCTCCTCGACGCGCAGGGAGACGTTCGTCTGGACCTCGCGCATCAGGCGGTCGCGGAGGTGGCGGCTGGTTACGTACTTGCCCTCCTTGCCGGCGAAGGGGGAGGTGTTCGGGCCGAAGGTCATGCTGACGGTCGGCTCGTCTACCGTGATGATCGGGAGCGCCTCGGGGTCGGCGAGGTCGGCGACGGTCTCGCCTATCTGCGCGTCCTCGATGCCCGAGAGCGCCACGATGTCTCCCGCGCCGACCGTGTCAGCCTCGATGCGCTGGAGACCCAAGTGGGTGAAGGGCTGGACGACGCGGGTCTTGGTCCTCGTGCCGTCCTTGTGGACGAGGTTGACGAACTCGCCCTTTCGGACCTCGCCGCGCTGAACGCGGCCGATCACGATCCGGCCGAGGTAATCCGAGTAGTCCAGGTTGGTGACGAGCATCTGGAACGGGGCCTCAAGGTCGGTGCCGGGGGCGGGTATCTCCTCCAGCACGGTCTCGAAGAGCTCCTCCATGTCGTCGCGGGGGGCGTCCATGTCCTTGAAGGCCCTGCCCTCGCGGGCGACGGCGTAGAGGATGGGGAAGTCGAGCTGCTCGTCGGAGGCGCCGAGGTCTGCCATCAGATCGAAGGTGAGGTCCACGACCTCCTCGGGGCGGGCGTCCTGGCGGTCGATCTTGTTGATAACCACGATAGGCTTGAGGCCGAGCTCGATGGCCTTGCGCAGCACGAAGCGGGTCTGGGGCATGGGACCTTCTGCGGCGTCCACGAGCAGCAGGCAGCCGTCGACCATGCCGAGGACGCGCTCTACCTCGCCGCCGAAGTCCGTGTGGCCCGGGGTGTCTACTATGTTGATCTTCACCCCCCCGTACTCCACGGCGGTGTTCTTGGCCAGGATGGTGATGCCGCGCTCCTTCTCCAGCACGTTCGAGTCCATGGCGCGCTCTGCGATCTCCTGCCCGTGCCCGAGCTCTAAGGTCTGGCGCAGCAGGGCGTCCACGAGCGTCGTCTTGCCGTGGTCGACGTGCGAGATGATGGCGATGTTGCGGTAGTCCACGCGTTCTCCTGACAAAGTCCTCCCGCCACACCACCTTCACAGATGCGCCTGCGGGGGATCCGAGCAACAAAAAAGGCCGCGCGACGCGGGCCCTTAAAACAGGATTCTACCGCATAAGACGCCAACGGCTACCCGCCTCGCGCCAGTATCACGTCTTCCGGGATAAGGCTTTTCGTACCCCGCCGGCAGGCACGCGGCGATGCCGGCGCGTCAAGCGTTCCGGAGAACTCGCGGGCGCCTTCGGCCACCCGCCGCTAGAGAGCGTGTGCCGGGCGCGCCATGGCTTACGTCCCTGCCGCCGCGTCCGTCACGAAGGACGTGGCGTCCTCGCACCACCTGACGTAGCTCTCCTCCGCCCCTATGCCGCGCATGAGGGTAAGCTTCGTCCCCACGTAGGCCTGGTGCGGGATCTCACCGCTCTCCCGCTGCTCTTCGAGCTTGCGCTCCAACTCCTCGTAGTGCGCGAGCTTCTGCCGATGGAGCTCTCGCGCCTCTTCCAGCAGCCCGCGCACCGTCTCCACCGGCAGCATCCCGAAGCTCAACGCCTTGACGAGCTGCTCGTCGCGGGTTTCGGGGGCGCCGGCGGGCTCGCCCGCCCACTCGAGCAAGACGCCTCTCCCCTTGTCGGTGAGGGAGTACACCTTGCGCTCCGGCCCCCGATCGCTCGCCACCGTATCGTGGACGGCCAGTCCCTCCCGCTCGAACAGCGCGAGCGCCGGGTAGACGCTGCTGTAGCCGGCGGAGCAGAAATGGCTCGCCGCCCTGTCAAACCACTTGTTCAGGTCGTACCCGCTCCTGGGGCTGTGGGCGAGCGCCGCCAGCATCGCGTACTCCTTCATCTTCATAGCTTTCCTCCACCCGAAGGGTCCTCATATGAAACCATAACCCCTAGTATATCCAGTTTGACATACCAGGATCGCACATCTAGTATATCCGTGAAGATATATCCAATTGGATATACAACGGAGATCAGGAGGGGTCGTTCGTGGGGGCTGGTCGAGGGCGAGGGGATGGGGTGGCGGGGACGTGAGGGCGGGTGGGGAGGGTTCCGGGGCGGGCGGTTTGGAGTGGCGCGTGCTCGGCGTGGTCGGTCTTGGGGCTTTCCTGTCCACCCTGAACATAACCATCGTCAACGTCGCCCTGCCGAGCATCGCTCAAGACCTCCGGGTCGGGATAGACGACGTGCAGCTCGTGGTGCTCGGCTACCTTCTGGCGCTTGGGACGCTGCTCCTGGCGTTCGGGCGGCTGGGGGACGTCTTCGGGTACCGGCGGGTGTACGTGGGGGGGCTCGCCGTCTTCGGCGTTGCGAGCTTGTTGTGCGGGCTCTCGGGCGACGTGTGGACGCTCGCCGGCTTCAGGGTCGTGCAGGGGGTGGGCTCCGGGATGGTGCAGGCCATAGGGCCTGCGCTTCTCGTGCGGGCGTTTCCGGCAGAGGAGCGGGGCAAGGCGCAGGGGCTGTTCGCGATCAGCATAGCCCTCGGCATCACCGTGGGGCCGACGCTAGGGGCGCTGTTGACCGAGTGGTCGTCGTGGTCGTGGATCTTCTTCGTCAACGTGCCCCTGTGCCTTCTGGGGGTCGTGTGGTCCCTCAGGGTGCTGCCGGGGGAGGGGCGGGTCGCGGGGCGCGCGTTCGACGCGGTCGGGGCGGCCCTGCTCTTCGGGGCCACCGCAGCGCTCCTTCTGGCCGTTCTCGGCGGGGGGCGGTGGGGATGGACGAGCCCGACGGAGCTCGCGCTGGTCGCCGCCTCCCTCGTCCTCGGGGCGGCGTTCGTCGCGGCCGAGCAGCGGGTACGCCAGCCCACCCTCGATATGGGCCTGCTCCGCATCCGGGCGGTGTGGGCGGGGAACGCGAGCGTGCTCGTCGCGTTCGCGGCCCTGTTTACGGCCACCTTCCTCGTCCCCTTCTACCTGCAGGACGTTCGCGGCTTCTCGGTCATCCAGACCGGGCTCTTCCTCACCCCGCTGCCGCTCGCCACCCTCATCGTCGCGCCGTTCGGGGGGGCGCTCTCCGACCGCGTCGGCCCCCGCGCTCTCACCGCCTCAGGGACGGCGTTCATCTGCGGCGGCCTCGTCCTCCTCACCGGCATAGACGCCTCGACGGCCGCCTTCGGGCTCGTCTGGCGGCTGGCCGTCGCGGGGGTCGGGCTCGGGCTGTTCATCGGGGCGAACCAGAGCCTCGTCCTCGGCGCGGTGCCGCCCGACAGGCTCGGCATGACCTCCGGGATGCTGGCGCAGGTCCGGAACACCGGGCAGGCGTTCGGGGTGGCCCTGGCGGGCGCCGTCGTCGCGGCGAGGCTTCCCTTCCACACGCGGGAGCTCGCGGGGACGCTGCCGGGGAGCCTCGTAGAGCGGGAGGCGTTCGTGCGGGCGATCCACGACGCCTTCTACGCGGGGGCCGTGGTCTGCGTCCTCGGCATCCTGGCCAGCCTGTTGTCGGAGGGGGCGGGTCCCGTGACCGTCGATCGGGGGAGCGTCCGCGCGGCACCGGCGGACGGCATGAAAACAGAGAGAACGGAGGCGCCGTGACCGATGCAACACCGGGTTCCCCCCGGACGGGGAGGCAGGAGAACCATCCTGGCGTCAGGCGGGCGCTGGAGGCCCGGGGCGAGGCGGTGCGACCGCCCGCCGTGCTCGACGCGGAGCGCCTGCGCGAAGTCTGCCTCGATTGCGGCGCCGACGACGTGGGCTTCGTCTCCCTGGACAGGCCCGAGCTCGACGACCAGCGCGCGGACATCCTGTACGCGTTCCCGCCCGCCCCGAGCGTCGTCGTCTTCGTCATCAGGATGAACCGCGAGCCCGTCCGGTCCCCCGCCCGCTCGCTCGCCAACACGGAGTTCCACCACGTAGGAGACCAGGTTACCGCCACCAGCCACGAGATCGCCCGCCGTCTGGAGGCCATCGGCGTGCGCGCGTTAAACGAGCCGGTCGCCTTCCCGATGGAGCAGGACAGGTGGCCGAAGCCCTGGATCATCGCGCTCAAGCCGATGGCCGTGGCGGCGGGCCTCGGCGAGATGGGCATCCACCGCAACGTCATCCACCCGAAGTTCGGCTCGTTCGTCCTGCTCGGCGCGGTCATCGTGGACAGGCCCATCGGTCGCGAGAGCCGCCCGGTGGAGTTCAGCCCGTGCTTTGAATGCAAGCTCTGCGTGGCGGCCTGTCCGGTCGGGGCGATCTCGCCCGCGGCCACTTCAACTTCAACTCCTGCTACACGCACAACTACCGCGAGTTCATGAGCGGCTTCACCGACTGGGTCGAGACCGTGGCCGACAGCAAGAGCGCCCCCGACTACCGCTCGAAGGTGACCGACGCGGAGACCGTCTCCATGTGGCAGAGCCTCTCGTCAGGCCCCAACTACAAGGCCGCCAACTGCGTGGCCGTCTGCCCGGCGGGGGAGGACGTGATCGGGCCGTTCCTGGAAGACCGCAAGGGACACCTCGCGTCCGTGGTGAAGCCCCTGCAGGAGAAGTCGGAGACCCTCTACGTGGTCCCGGGGACGGACGCGGAGGCCTACGCCGCCAAACGCTTCCCCCACAAGAACCTGAGGCGCGTAAGCAACGGCCTGAGGGTGCCGACGGTCGAGAGCTTTCTCAGCAACATGCCCCACGTCTTCCAGCGCGGGGCGGCGAAGGGCCTGGAGGCGACGTACCATTTCACCTTCACCGGGGCCGAAGAGGCCAGGGTCACCGTCGAGATCCGCGGGCAGAGCCTCAGCATCGAAGATGGGCATACGGGCGAGCCGGATCTCGTAATGACCGCGGACAGCCAGACCTGGGTGCGCTTCCTCGCCAAAGAGAGGGGCATCCTTCGGGCGCTCCTGACGCGCCGTATCCGTGTGAGAGGCCGGATCACGCTGCTGGTGGCGTTCGGCCGGTGCTTCCCGACCGGCTGACCGCGGAGCCCACACGCCCCGCGAAAGTGCGAAGAGACGCGTCATCCGTGGCGTCGGGCGCGGCCGAACCTCGTCCCGGTCGCGCGGCCGGGGCACGATGGGGTTAGTCTTACGTGCGACCCGGGCGGCAACGGAGAGGGAGGTGTCGCACGAACTTGGGCCCGTCGTTTTCGCGCGCCCTTGCGGGGCTGGTCTTCGTCGTGGCCGGGCTGCTGCACTTTCTCGCCCCCGGCGCGTACGAGAGGATCATGCCTCCCTACCTGCCGTTCCACCGCGAGCTCGTCTACCTGAGCGGGGCCTGCGAGGTTCTGGGCGGGCTCGGGCTGTTCCCCAAGCGCACCCGCTCCGCGGCCGGGATCTCCCTAATCCTCCTGCTGATCACGGTCCTGCCGGCCAACGTGCAGATGCTGCTCGACGCGCGGGCCGCCGGTAAGTCTTCGGGTTGGGTCCGCCTCCTGTGGCTGCGCCTGCCGCTGCAACTGGTGCTTGTGGCGTGGGCCTGGAAGGTCTCCCGTCCCCACGACTGAAAGCCTCCAACGGCCCGCCTAGCCGCGGATGTTGACGGCCCTCGACGTGCCGCGGGCCCCGCCCGAGCCATCCAGGGCCCGCACGCCGAGGAGCGCGGCCTCCGTGCGGACGGCGATGGCGGTCTCGAAGCCCGTGCGGGGGACGGAGCCTACGGGTTCGAGCGCGTCTACGGCGGGGCCGGCGAGGACCTCCCAGCCCGCGACCTCCGTGGCGCCGTTCCAGCTCGCGTAGAGCGTCACGCCGCCGTCGGGGGCGGGGGCGGCGGCCAGGCTCGGGAGGGTGTCGGGGCGGCCGGTCCAGGGGTGGCGGAAAGCGCGGTAGGACTCGACCTTGGCCGGGAGGCGGGCGCTGAAGAGGAGGTCGCCGTCTTCTGAGAACTCGGAGAAGACCGGCTCGCTGCCCCACCCGACGAAGAGGTTGCCGTTGGGGAGCCTCTGCGCGTTGCCCTGGGTGGGGGCGAGCACCCCTTCCGGGTGGGTGTACGCCCGGGCCAGGGTGGCGGTCATCCCGTCCTCGTCCGCCTGGATCTCGACGACCCGCGACTCCTCGCTCACGAACATGCCGCCGTTGTCGAAGATGCTTATGGTGCCGTCCGGCTGGCGGCGGGCGTCGTGCTGGTAGAGGGTCTCGGTGCCCTCACCCATCGTAAAGTCGCTCCTCTTGCCCCCGAGACGCCAGATCACCTCGCCGCTCTCGCGGTCTACCTTGTAGACGGCGAAGGTCCTGCGGCCCGAGACGAGCAGGTTATCGTCGCTGTCCACGTCCACGGAGTTGATGTGGAAGTAGTCGAAGGCGCCCGCCGGGTTGCCCGGAAGGTCGCCGTAGGTCTCCTCGACCGGGACGTGCTCCAAGCTGCGCCACTGAAAGAGGACCTCCCCAGACTCGATGTCTATCTCCTGAACGATCCCGTCCAGAACGGTGCCGTTCTCGGGGCCGCCGAGGGGAGAGAGGTCGTGGGGGACCCTGGCGTAGATCGTGACGAGGGCCGTATCCCTCTCGGTGATGAGGAACTCGTGGTGGTCCCCTTCAAGGCCGTTGCCGGCGCGGACGCGGGCCACCTCGCGATAGGCCGTGTCGAAGATCACGTACTCACCCTGCCCGTACGCGAGGTGGACCCCCTCCCACCAGGTGAGCACCGGCTCGCCCCTGTACCTTTGCGCCTTGAAGTCCATCGCGTCCCGGGCCGCGCCCCGCACGGGACGGAACCAGACCGGCTGGCCTTCGTTGTCCAGGATCATCGGCCCGTCCTGCCCCGGCCCTTTTTTCGGCGCCAAGAAGACGTAGCCGGGCGCGGCACCCTCCGTGGGCGTCTCCACCGTCACGGCGGGGGGCGTGAGGTCGGGACGGGAGCGGAAGACCCGGGCCGACCCCGAACGGACGGGCGGCAGGCCGCGCACGGTCGACGCCGCAGGCTTCGGAGTGGAGGCGCCGGCCCGGTCCTCGGCACGCTCGGCCGGTTCGCAGCCGAGCGTGCCGAGGAGCGCGACCCACGCCGCCCCCGCGCCCGCCGCCCGGAGAAAACTCCGCCGCGTTACTTCCCCGCCCAAACCACCCCTCTCCGTCCACGGCTCTTCAACCAGTCTCGCGCGTCGTACGTTTACGCGCCGTTCACAAAGATACCAACGGCGCGGCGGGTTCCAACGCATTTAATGCAAAGTTAACGTCAGGCCCTAACAAGCGTTCGTAGAGGGCGACGCACCGAGGCCACGCACCGAGGGCACGCGATGAGATCCCTACCCCCATGTAGGGGCGGGTTTCAGGCCCGGCCGGCGCCGCTAGCGGGCGAAGAGCAGGAGGTAGGCGACGTAGAGGAACGTGCCGGCGAGGATCGCGGCCACGACGATCACCGCCACCTTGCCGGGGAGGCCGGTCCGCCAGATACGCAGTATGAGCTTCCAGAGCCCTCTCAGGCGGACCTCGGACCAGTCCAGGAGGCGGGCCGCGGGGAGGAGCTCGCCGGCCAGGATCGCGAGCCCCAGAAAGACGGTGGCGAAGCCGGGGCCTGGCAGGGGCGCGGTGAAGAGGCTACCGAGCGCTATGACGGAGCCTAAGATCACGAGCACGATCCTCTTGACCAGGTGGCCGGGCTCCTGCTGACGGCGGTGGTAGCGCTCCTTGAAGCGCTCCCCCGGCTTGCTCTCCCTGAACTCTTCCCAATCGCCCTTGAGCCTCCCGATCATGCCCCGATCATTGCCCATTTTGCCGGCTTTGGCAACATCGCCCGAAAGGGACGGCCGCCGGCCGGTCCTGTGAACCCCTCTCCTGCACCCCGGCGCGGGATGCGGTATACCGAAAAAGCAGGAAACATACGGAAAGAGGGATGATGTCGGAATCGAACAACGGCGCGGCCCGCACGCAGGTGGCGACCCTCGGGGGCGGGTGCTTCTGGTGCACGGAGGCGGTCTACCTCGAGGTGCGGGGTGTCGAGAAGGTGGAGTCCGGGTACTCGGGCGGTCACGTTCCGAACCCGACGTACCGGCAGGTGTGCTCCGAGACGACCGGGCATGCCGAGGTCGTGCAGGTCACGTTCGACCCGGAGGAGATCTCCTACCGCGAGGTCCTCGAGGTCTTCTTCGCCACCCACGACCCGACGACCCTGAACCGGCAGGGGGCGGACGTGGGCACGCGGTACCGCTCGGCGGTCTTCTACCACGACGAGGAGCAGCGCGAGGTCGCCGAGTCGGTCATCGCGGATCTCGGGTCGCAGGGCATCTGGGACGACCCGATAGTGACCGAGGTCGTGCCTTTTGAGGAGCTCTACGTGGCGGAGGACTACCACCAGAACTACTTCGCCAGCAACGGCTACCAGCCCTACTGCCAGGTCATCATCGCCCCGAAGGTCGCGAAGTTCCGCAGGGAGCACCTCGAGAGGCTGAAGGTCTAGAGGTTTCAGGCTTTAGGCTTCAGGTTCTAGGGGTGGGGTAGGCGGGGCACGGCGGGGGTGAAGAGGCTCTTCATCGTTCTGTTGGTCTTGGTCCTCTGCTCCTGTGGGCCGCAGGGCGAGTCCTCGCGGGGGTCTTCCGGCGGGGGCGACGCTCCAGCGCGCGCCACCGAAGTTACCGGGAGCGCTGGCGTGGAGGAGACTACGTCCCGGCCCGCGGAGGAGACCACGTCCGCGCGGTCGCCCGGCGGTCAGGGGGCAGAAGATGCCCGGCAGAGAGACGCCGAACCGGAGTTGCGCGACGGGCCGGCTACGACGAGCACGGCCTCGCGGGCGGCGGTAGGGACCAACGGGATGGTGAGCGCGGCCCACCCGCTCGCGACGCGGGCCGGGGTGGAGGTGCTGGAGGACGGGGGCAACGCCTTCGACGCGGCCGTCGCCGTCGGGGCCGCCCTGAACGTCGTCGAGCCGATGATGAGCGGGGTCGGCGGGTACGGCGCCACGGTCGTCTACGACGCCGAGAGGGGAGAGACTCGTTTTCTCGAGACCGGCAGCAGGACGCCGGAGTCGCTGGACCCTTCCGTGTTTCGGCCCCCGACGCCGGGTTACCAGGAGAACCGCTGCGGCGGGCCGGTCGTCTCGACGCCGGGCAACCTCAACGCGTGGCGGCTCATGTGGGAGGAGTACGGGGAGGAGGAGTGGGCGCGGCTCTTCGACCCGGCCGTGCGCTACGCCGAGGAGGGGTTCGTCATCCGGGAGGAGACGGCGGGTTGGATCGGCTCGGAGTACTCCGCCTTTCCGGCGCACGCCCAGGAGATCTACGGCAGGGGCGGCGTCCCGTTGGGGACCGGCGACCGCCTCGTGCAGGAGGATCTCGCGGGCTCGCTCCGCCTCATCGCGGACAGGGGCGCCGGTGCGATCTACGGCGGCGAGCTCGGCCGGGCGATGGTCGCCGAGGCCCGGGAGAACGGCAGCTTCCTCACCGAGGAGGACCTGCTGGAGAACCGCGCCCGCTGGCGCGAGACCATCAGCTCGAACTACGGGGACGAGGAGATCGTCACGGCGGGACCGCCCTCGACCGCCTGGGGCGCCCTCGTCCGGCTCGGCACGATGGGCGAGCTAGACCCCGTCTCCCTCGGCCAGAACACCTCCCCCTACGTCCACGCCCTGACCGAGATCTCCAAGAACGCCTTCTCCCAGACGAGCCGGTACGCCGCCGACCCGCCCCTGGAGAGGCTCTTCTCCCGGGACTACTTCGCCGAACAGGCCGCCGCCGTGGACTTCTCCGCCGCCGGGCCGAACGAGTCGCCCATAACCTTCGACTCTGCCACGAGCTGCTCCCCCACGGGCTACGTCCCCACGACGGACGCCTCCGCCTCGGCTTCGGCCTCCGCGAGCGCCCAGGCGAGCGTCGGGCACACCACGCACTTCGTCGTCGCCGACCGGGAGGGCAACGTCGTCTCCTCGACGCAGACTCTTGGCAACGTCTTCGGGAGCAAGCTCATGCCGGAAGGGACGGGGCTGTGGCTCAACGACCAACTCGCCTGGAGCCGCTTCGAGCCCCAGGGCACCGTCTTCGACGTCTACGCCGGTCGGCAGACCCTGTACGCGCTCTGCCCCACGATAGTCATGCGCGACGGCCGGCCCGTCATCGCGCTCGGCACGCCCGGCGGGCGGACCATCCCGCAGACCACAACCCAGATGATCACGAACATAGAAGCCTTCGACTTGGACGTCCAGCAAGCCATTAGCGCCCCCCGCTTTAGCTTCATCATCCCTGACCTCCTCGGCGTGGAACCCGGCATCCCAACGAACGTCCAGGCCGAGCTCGAAGCCCTCGGCCACGACGTCTACGTGGACGAGTACGGCTTCGGCAACGCCCACGGCCTCGCCATCGAGTACGACCGGGAAGGCATCCCCAACCGCTTCACCGGTGGCGCCGACCCCCGCGGCGAAGGACAAGCAGAGGGTTTTTGAGGTTCTAGGCTCTAGGTTCGAGGTCGTTCCCTTCGGGAATTTTTAGGTCCGAGGGGCGCGCACCCGGGACCCCGCCCCGCACCCCCACCCCTAGAACCTAGAGCCTCCTAGTTCCTCTCAAGCCCCCCGAGGCCGAAGAGGTCCGTCTCGTCCCGGCCCGTCTGGAGAGCCTCTATGAGCTCTTCGAGGCGGCCCATCTCTACCGTCATGCCGCCGACGCCCGCGGGCGGCGGGTCCAGGGCGACGTACTCGGCCTTGCCCCGGCAGGTTTCGAGGGCGACGAGCAGGCCCGCGCCGGAGACCTCGACGGGCTTCCAGTCGGGGCCGAAGTCCGTGGAGTCGAGGAAGGCCTGGGCTTTCGCGGCGGAGTCGAAGAGCGGTAACGAGGGACGGTCGTCGACGGAGATGAGAAGCGGCTCCATGCCGGGTGCCGCCTCTTCGTAGAGGAGCACGTAGGGCGGCTGCGGGGCTTCCCTGGCCGGCATGCCCTTAAGACGGCCTCGGGGCCATCGTCACGAGCAGGACGAGCTCGTCCCCGGAGTCGTTGCGCACCCCGTGGGGTTCGCCGGCGCGGGCGATGACGGCGTTGCCCTCGGTGAGGTTTGCCTCCTCCTCACCCACGGTGAAGCGTCCGGCTCCCCTCACGACGAAGTAGACCTTGTCCGAGCCTTCGTGGGAGTGGACCTTCTGGGACTGGCCCGGCAGCAGGCAGTAGGCGTCGTAGAAGAGGTTCGGCGAGTCGAAGAGGGGGTTCTTCTTCATCTTCTCATCCGAGAAGGAGATGAAATCCGCCAGCCGTCTGCTCTCCAAAACCCGTTCCTCCCGTCTCTCTGACGCCCTCACTGTAGCATCCCGGCGGGCGCTTGCTATCATGCGCGAACGATGGAGACGACAGACGACGTGTTCCCCGAGGTAACGCTCCGCCTCCCGGCCTGGGTGGAGGAGTTCTCCTCCGGCGGCGACCGCCTCTACCGGACGGTCGAGGACCGGATGCGCTTCGCGGTGGAGCTCTCGCGCCTGAACGTCCGCAACGGCACCGGCGGGCCGTTCGGGGCGGCGGTCTTCGAGAGGGATTCCGGGCGCCTGCTCGCGCCCGGCGTGAACCTCGTCGTGGGGTCGGGCTGCTCCGTCTTCCACGCGGAGATGGTCGCGATCATGATCGCGCAAAGGGTCCTCGGCACCTTCGACCTCGGCGGCGACAGCCTCCCCGCTTACGAGCTGGTCGCCAGTACGGAGCCGTGCGCGATGTGCCTGGGCGCCACCCCCTGGTCCGGTGTCAGGCATCTGGTCTGCGGCGCCTGCGACGAGGACGCCCGCGCCGTCGGCTTCGACGAGGGCGCCAAGACGGCCGAATGGGCTGGCTCGCTCAGGGACCGCGGCATCTCCGTAGAGCTCAGCGTCCTGCGCGAGGAGGCCGCCGGGGTGCTGCGGGAGTACGCCGAAGGGGGAGGCGAGATCTACAACTCCCGCCAGGGCGAAGACCTCCCGTGATCCTCGAAGTCGCCCTGCTGGACGTCCTGCCCGAGAGAACGGACGAGTTCGAGATGGCTTTCGCCGAAGCTTCGGAGATCATATCCTCCGCGCCGGGCTACCTATCACACGAACCGCAGCGCTGCATCGAGACCCCGGAACGATACGTTCTCCTCGTCCACTGGGAGACGCTCGAAGCCCACACAAAAGGTTTCCGTGGCTCCGACGGATACGGGGAAATGGAAGCGGCTGCTCCACCACTTCTACGACCCTTTTCCAACCGTGGAGCACTTCGAGCCGGTCGGATAACCAGGTTTCAGCCTTCAGGTGTCAGGTCATAGATCGACCCTCGCATCCCAAATCCCGGGACCGTGAGGACACAGAGGGAAGGCAGACCGAGCCTTCGCCAGAGTTCGTAGGGCTCGACGTCGTTGTACTTCGCGATGAACAGGGAGATCACGGTCCCGTGCGCCACGACGACCACGACATCCTCGTCCCGCGCGTCGAGCACCGCCCCCACGGCCCCTTCGAACCGCGCCAGGGCCCCCTCCGCCGTCTCGTTGCCCCAGACCAACTCGCCCGGCCTATCGAAGAAGTGCCTGGCCGTTCGCCTGAACGCCTCGTCGCCCAGGAATGGGGCGTTCAGGCGGTCGTGCTCGTGGAGCCCCGGGGCGGTGGCGTGCTCGACGCCCAGACCTCTTGCGGCCACCCTGGCGGTCTCCGCAGCCTTCGGCTCCTCGCTGGACACGAGGACCCCGGGCCCGTACCGTCCCAGTTCCTCGCCCAACAAGACGCTCCGACGTCGCCCCCTCTCCGACAAACGCCACCGGTTCGGGTCCACACCCGGCTCCACGACCGGCTCCGAGTGCTTCACAAGGACAAGTGTCCGCTTCGAGCTCAAACCCAAGAACTAGAACCTAGAACCTAAAGCCTAGAACCTAAGGCCTAAAACCTACAGCACGAACTCTTTCGGGAAGCGGGTCAGGTTCCGGCTGCCGTCTTCGGTGACGAGGACCAAATCTTCGATGCGGACGCCCCCGATCTCCTGGTAGTAGAGGCCCGGTTCGACGGAGACTATGTCGCCGGGTATGAGTTCCTCGTCTACAGGGGCGAGGCGGGGGGCCTCGTGGATCTCGAGACCCACGCCGTGGCCCGTGCCGTGAAAGAAGCCCTCCGTGAGTGGTTTGCCCTCCTCGCGGTCGTGGACGTTGGTCTTGTAGCCCGCCTCGTGCAGGATATCGGCCACCTTGCGGTGGACGTCCCTGCCGTTCACGCCGGGGCCGATCATGGCGAGGGCCGCCTCCTGGCTCTCCAGCACGGCGTCGTACATCTTCCGGAGCTCCCCGTTCGGCTCCCCCTTGACGAAGGTGCGGGTCATGTCCGCGAAGTACCGGCTAGAGAGGTTCTTGGGGAAGATGTCCAGGATGATGGCCTCGCCCGCCTTGAGGGGACCGCTGCCCCGCTCGTGCGGGTCCGCGGCCTGGGAGCCGCCGGCTGCTATCGTGCCGTCTCCGAGGCAGTTGCGGCGCAGGAGCTCCACGTTGATCTCCGAGCGCAGCGTCTCGCTCGTCAGAATCTCGCCGCGCCATAGAAGCGTGCCGCTATTATCGACCTCCGACTCGCGTAGGATCCCGACGGCGTGCTCGCAGGCCGCCTCGACCGCCCGCTGGGCCTGCTCTACATGGGCGACCTCCCCGGCCCTCTTGGCGCGGCGGAGGCCGTCGAAGAGCTTGCGGTTCGGGGTGAGGGTCAGGCCGCGGGCACGGAGCTCGTCAGCGTCGGCGAGAGGAAAGCCTGCGGGCACGACGAGCGGCGAGTCCGAGGCCCCCAGGCTCTCCACCAGGTTCGAGATAGCAGCGGCGTAGCCCTTCGCGCTGCTCTTCAGTTCGCGGGAGAGCTTCGGTATCTCCAGCTCCTCATAAGAGAGCAACTCGTCTACGGGCGCGTCTTTCTTCGCCCTGCCGTACTCGAGGGAGGAGACTGCCAGGTACGTCTTGCCGGCCACGCGGAGGCAGATCACGTCGTCCGGCGCCAGAAAGCCGGAGAGGTGGTAGGCGTGGGCGTCGTGCTCCGGGGCACCTATCACGAGCAGGTTTTGTCCATCGTCGGTCACGATCTTCCTTCCATAAAGATGATCTCCATGAAGCAAACCATTCTACTACCGCCCCGCGAAGACGCGTCTGGGCGCTCGTATATAATCGGCCCCGGATGCAGGAGAGAGCTGACATGCGAAGCCGGGTGCAGGACGCCCTCGACAAGGTGCGACCTGCCCTGAAAGCCGACGGCGGCGACGCCCGCATCGTCGCCTGCGACGAGGGGACCGGCACCGTCAGCATCCAGATGCTCGGCGCCTGCAAAGGATGCCCCCTCTCCCAACTAGACTTCGCCTACGCCATAGAGAGCCTGATCCGTCGCGAAGTCCCCGAAGTGCGCGAGATAGTCGCCGTATAGGCTTCAGGTCTCAGGTTACAGGCATCAGTTTTGGATTGACTCTCGAAACCGTAAGCCGGTTTCGACGCTTGCTCTCTGAACGCTCGTCGAGAGATGTCCCGGTCGCTCCTTGCGAGGCGGTGCCTGTACCTGACGGCTGAAATCTGAAGCCTGAAACCCACTCATTGCTGTTCTTGCCTCGATGTCCGCAGCGCCTCCGACGGTATCGCTTCGCGGGCTTCGGCCAGGGCGTCTATGGCCCTCTTGCGGGCGCGGCGGAGTCTCAGGCGGTGCAGGAGGGGGGCGTTGGGGAGGGCTTCGTTCACGAGGTGGGTGAGGGTGATCATGTCGTTGGCGCAGGCGCGGTAGCCTAGAGCGCACATCTCGACGCGGGTCTCGTCGGCGGGCAACTCGGTGAGGGAGCGGTGGATCTCGTTCGCCCGTTCCACGATGGAGCGGGAGAGGCTCTCGGGTGACTCGGCCCGGCGGCGGGGCCTGTGGCCCACGATCGCCTCGGGGGAGAGGCGGCGCAGTCGATGGGCCGGGCTCTCGAGCTCGCGGCGCGCGACGAGCGCTATGCCGACGGTTAGCGGGACGAGGGGGATGAGGACCCAGATCGGGACGCCCGGCACGGCGAGCGTGAGCAGCAGGAGGCCGACGACCTCCAACGCCAACACCAGCGCCACCCAGAGTTTGAACATACCCCGCGACACCTTTCCGCCACCGTCGTTGCGAAGAACCCTAGTCTAGTTTTCGCGCGGCGGTTTGGCAAGAACCCCCCCATCGGACGGTATACTCACCCCATGCAGAACACCAAAGCCCCAGAGTTCAGCCTGGATCGACCGCTCCCGAGCGCCCTCGCGACGATCCGGGCCGTGCTCTTCTCGCCCCGCACGTTCTTCTCGAACCTCCAGGCAGATGGGCCCTTGAAGGAGCCCGTCCTGTTCGCGCTGCTCATAGGGACGGTCACGGGCGTGCTTGGGGCGGTCGTGGCCCTGGCTTCGAACGTGTTTACCGGCGGTGTCGGCGCCGACGACCTGAGGGCCGCACTCGTGGAGGGGTTTCTCTTCGCGGTGCTCTCCCCGGTCGGGGTCGGGATCGCCGCCGGGATCTACCTGCTCTCGATCCGGACGTTCGTCGGCAAGGTCGCGGACTTTACGCAGGCGTACCGCATCGTGGCCTACGCGTTCTCCGCCTTTGTCATCGCCTGGGTGCCGGTGCTCGGGTCCGTCGCGATCTCCTACGCCCTCCTCGTCCTGATGGGTATAGCCATCAAGGAGGTCTACGAGACGTCTTTTCTGACGGCCGTCATTACGGCGCTGGTCGGGTTCATCCCGGTCGGCTCCGCGCTCGTGTGGGTCACGGCCGTCGCCCTGACTTCCTGACGAGCGCGTCGTACTCCCGGCGGTCTTGCTCCGCCCGCCGCCGCAGCGGTTCGGGCACGGCGCCCGGCCCCCTCCCGTAGCGCTCGACGAGCAGCCTGGTGGAGATCTCCAGGTACGCCCGCCTCGTGGAGAGCTCCGCCGGCACGGTCATCTCCCTCGGAAAGACCCGGTACGCGGCGTCTTCCCGCAACCCCAGCGCCGGCGGTTGGATGCCGCGCTCTCTACGGGAGGAGATCCTGCCCTCCCACCGCCTCCTGAGCGCCCGCAACTCCTCCGTGTCCGGCAGCACGCCCAGCGGCCCGACCTCGAACGCATCCTCCCGGGTAAACCCGAACGACTCCTCAAAGAGCCGCGCGGATCTCCCGGCCCCCCGGATCACCAGATACTCGTACTCGCTCCTGAGCAGCACGAGCTGCGCGTCGTAGTACGCGCCGAGCCCGTCCCGCGCCGGTCGCGAAGCATCCAGTCCCTTCTCGGCCAGCAACCCCCGCACGACGCCGGCCCGGTTCCGTAGCCGCAGCCGTCCCCGCAGGAACGCGCCTCCGCCGCAGACAAGCCCGGCCGCGATCGGGATCACGGGCGCCAGAGGCCCCGCCCAAGCCGTCCCGAAGACGGGCGCCGAGAGCAAGACCAGCGCCCCAACCGCGCAGACCACCGTAAGCCCGAGCTTCCACGCCCGCCACCCGCCGCCCCCGGCCTCCCCGTACGCCAGCCCGAGCTCGTACCAGAGGGCCAGGGCCTCCTCGTCGGGAACAGCCGATGTGCGCCCACCCTGCACGCGCACTATTCTACCCACTATGACCGACCGAACCCCTGGCCCCGCTCGTCTCGTCACCAACCTCCTCAACCCGTTCGTCATCTTCACCGCGCTCTACGCCCTCGTCGCCATCTCCAGGGCCGGAGCCCGAGACGCCATCCTCTACCTCGCGCTCGAACTTCTTGCGGCCGCCGCCGTGGCCGGGTACGTCTTCCTGATGCGCCGCCGCAAGCGGGTGGGGGACTTCTGGATCTCGGCCCGCGCCGAACGCCTCGTCCCCGCCGTGGTCCTTCTCGCCGCGTTCGTAGCACTACTCGCCGCCCTGGCCCTCTCGGATGCCCCGCGGGACCTCTTCCTACTGACGCTCTCGATGGGAATCGCCAGCGCGGCCGTAGCGGCCGTCACCCTGTTCTGGAAGGCCAGCGCCCACTGCGCCGTCGCCGGTCACGCCGCCGCCGCGGGACTCCTCCTGCTCGGCCCTTTGGGCCTCGTCTTTCTGCTCGCGTTACCGCTCGTGGTCTGGTCGCGTATCACGCTGACCGCGCATACCCTCTCGCAGACGCTCGCGGGAACGGTGGCGGGGGCCCTTTTCGCGGCCCTCTTCTTGTGGTGAAGGTCCGCAGAGCGGCCGACCTACGATGCCTCCGGCTACTGTCCCGGTAGGGCTCCTAGGCTTGGTTCCGACGCGGCCGTAATGATTCGGGACGCCGCGTCAGCGTAATCGGTCGTGCCTATCTGCGCTCGTTGGCAGCCGACTCCATCTCGAAGATCACGTCGTCGGCGATAGCCTCCAGGTAGCCCGTGACCCTGGTATGGTCTTGCGCGCGGGTATGCTCGAGCGCGCTCATCAGCCACGTTAGATCCACGACGGTTCCGTTAGCCGCGCCGGTCGCCATTTCTGTCAAGATAACCCTTTCCGAAGAATATCCTCGTAGCCTAACCTAAACCACGACCGACCATGTGCGTTTGGACTACATACTTAGGATAATTTAGGGGCGGCAAAGCCTGAATTGTGCCCCACGGCACACAGACCGGAAGGTTCGATCCCCGCGCGTCTCATAGAAAGGTGTGGTAGGGAGCTGCAAGCAGTCACGCCGGTGCCTGTTCGCAGGAACCGAAAACAACCATGAGCGCGGCACGCCGGCTTGCGCCACCCGGCGGCGTACCGCCAGGTGCGGCCCGGAGCTTGCGCGCCCACGCCGCTGGGTACGATCGTCATAGAAACGATTCTGCAGGAGGTGCAAGAGATGAGCGAAGACGTCTCTAGAGCAGAGGGCCGGGATCTGAACGAGTCCAAGGCGGACCCTCCCAAGGGGCCCGCCAGCGTACACGAGCAGACGCGCGAGAAGGGCGAGAGGGCACGCGAGGAGCGCGAGAAGATAGAGCGGGAGACGACGAGGGAGCAGCAAGAACGGAACCACAAAGATGGCCTGGAGGCTCCCCCCGGCGACTGAGCCGTCCAGAACGAGCCGGGTCCGTTCCTGTGGAGATCCGGTACGAGGGGAGGGTGGAATCTTCTAGAAAATTCCCAAGAGTGACCCCACCGGGATTCGAACCCGGGTTTTCGCCGTGAGAGGGCGATGTCCTTGGCCTCTAGACGATGGGGCCGTGCTTAGAAGCCGGCAGAGTTTATCGGAAAGGCGGGGCTACGTCAAAG
>CADCUT010000159.1 GCA_902805975.1 uncultured Rubrobacteraceae bacterium
CTCCGCCCTGCACCGGATGTACCTCTACCTGCAGGAGTTCGGCCTCACCGTCTCGCGCGTCTGCGCGACGGTCTTTATGGTGTGGCTCGCCTTCGTCCTCCTGTGGTTCGCGCTGACCGTGCTGCGCGGCGAACGAGACCGCTTCGCCTTCGGCGCCCTCATGGCGGGCTTCGCCGCGGCCCTCCTCCTGAACGTCGTCAGCCCCGACGCCCTCGTCGCCCGCGTGAACATCGAGCGCCTGGAGGCGGGGAAGCGCTTCGATCCCTACTACCTGACCGTCCTGAGCGCGGACGCCGTGCCCGTGCTGGTCCGGTCCTTCCCGGAGGTGGGAGACGCCCGCCCCTACCAGGTATACGTCGGGGAGGGCGGCAAAAAGACGCCAGCCGAGCGAGGCCCCACCCTGCGGCAAGTCGTCGAGAGGCGGTGGGAGCGCGGACCCGGGGACTGGCGCTCCTGGAACCTCGGCCGGTACAGGGCCGAGAGGCTCGTCGAGGATGCGTCGGGTAACGGCCGGTGACCCCGTCGTCCTCGACGCCGCGGAACGAGATAGGGCGCTTCTATGGGTGAATCGGTAGTTATCCACAAGATGTTGTGGATAACGGGGGTCAATCGGGGGATAAGTGCATCAGGTGTAACAAGGGCTTAACACCGTGGCGTCTTCGGGGGCGGGGGCTTGGGGTGTAAAAGGGGCGGGGCGGCTTTACAATCTAGGTGCTGCGGAGATCATACAAGAGGTGAGAGAGTGCTAACCGAAGAGCGCGTAAGGGACCAGCTCAGGAACGTCATAGACCCGGAGATCGGGATGGATCTCGTGGAGCTAGGCCTGATCTACGATGTCGGCGTCCACGATGAGGGCCGCCACGTGGACGTCACGTTCAGCCTGACGAGCCCGATGTGCCCTGTTGGGGACATGATCCAGGAACAAGTCGAGACCGAGGCGCTCGCCATCGAGGGTGTGGAGACGGTCAACTCCCAACTCACCTTCGACCCGATGTGGAACCCGGAGATGATGAGCCCCGCCGCCAAGCTGTTCTTCGGCCGCTAGACCATCGAACCGGCCGAAGACCCGGGTATGGCGCACCTGCTCGGGTGCGGCGACCGGGTCATGGAAGACCTCGTCCGGCGCATCGGACCGCTCGGTCCCGCCGAAAAGCGTCGCGGCCGTCCCGACGACGCCTACGGCTCGCTCGTCCGGACCATCGTCGGGCAGCAGCTCTCGACGAAGGCGGCCCGCAGCATCTACGGCCGGCTAACGGCCCTCTTCGACGGCCGCCCGCCGACACCGGACGAGCTTGTCTCGACCGATGATGAGCCGCTGCGGGCGTGCGGCCTCTCGAGGCCGAAGATCCGCTACCTGCGAGACCTTGCGGACCGCGTCATCTCGGGTGAACTGGACCTCCGCTCGCTCCACGACCTCCCGGACGATGAGGTGATCGGCCAGATAACCGCCGTCAAGGGCCTCGGCCGGTGGAGCGCTGACATGTTCCTCATGTTCCACCTCGGCCGGGAGGACGTCCTGCCCGTGGGCGACCTCGGCGTCCGCCGGGCGGCGGAGAGGGCTTACGGGCTGCCTGAGATCCCCGACGCCGAGACCCTCCAGCTCCTCGCCCGGCCGTGGTCCCCCCACCGCACCCTCGCGAGCTTCTACCTCTGGGAGTCTCTGGACGCGAACCCCGTCGCGTAGGTGTCACCCCTGTAGAACGTAGTCTCCGACCTTCGTGGTCTGCCCCGCGGACCTTCTCGTCCATCGGGCGTCGAGTCGATGCCCGATGGGTGGGTCCGTACCGTCTGGCTACCTCCCGAAAAAGGAAGCGACCTCGTGAAGCCGTCTCTCCTTATCGCTCTCGTCTAGGAACGAGGCCCTGAAGGAGTTCTCCGCCACCGCGCGGAAGTCCTCGCGGCCGAAGCCCAGCCCGTCCCTCAAGGCCGCGTAGTTCTCGGCCACGTAGCCGCCGAAGTAGGCCGGGTCGTCGCAGTTCACCGTTACGCACAGCCCCTGATCTAGCATCCGTTTCGCGGGGTGCTCCCGTATGGAGGTGAAGCAGCGCAACCTGACGTTGGAGAGCGGGCAGACGGTGAGCGGCACCCGCCCATCCCTGAGCCTCTCCACCAGAGTCGGGTCCTCCATGCAGCGGACGCCGTGGTCGATCCTGACGGCCCCGAGGTCGTCTAGCGCCTGCCGGATGTACTCCGGGGGGCCCTCCTCGCCAGCGTGGGCCACCTTGAGGAAGCCGTGCCTCGCGGCCTCCTCGAACACCTCTTTGAAGTCTTCCGGCGGGTTCCCGATCTCGGAGGAGTCGAGGCCTACCCCTACGATCCAGCCCTTGTAGGGCAGGGCTTCTTGCAGGGTGTGCATCGCCTCTTCCGCGCCCAGGTGCCTCAGGAAGCAAAGGATCAGACGGGTGGAGAGGCCGAGGCGCCGCTCGGCTTCCACGAGGGCCTCGCGGATGCCCGTGATCGCCGTCTCGAAGGGGACGCCGCGGCCCGTGTGGGCCTGGGGGTCGAAGAAGATCTCGGCGTGTCGTACGCCCTGGCCCGCGGCCTTCTCCAGGTAGGCCAGGGTCAACTCGTAGAAATCCTGCTTCTCCAGGAGCACGCTCATGCCTTTGTAGTAGAGGTCGAGAAAGGACTGGAGGTCGGCGAAGTCGTAGGCCCCGCGCGCCTCCTCGACGGAGGCGTAGGGGAGGGCGAGGCCGTTGCGCCGGGCGAGGTCTAGCATCATCTCCGGCTCCAGGGTACCCTCGATGTGGACGTGCAGCTCCGCCTTGGGGATGCCCCGCAGAAAGGTCTCGTCGACGGCGGGGCCGAACGGGCCCGGCTCCCTATCACCCATCACTACCTCCTTGCCCTCGCGACGAGTCTCTGGCGGCAGGATAGACCAGCCGGTCTTCTCCGACCAGGAAATCCGTTCAGCGCCCACCGGCCATCGGGCTGTGAGAGACTGTATCCCAATCTATCGAGGTCGGGCATTTGCGCCGGAGAGTCGTCTCTACAGCCTTACTCTGCATGGCCTTTTTCGTCGCGGCGACGTCTTGCGGACGCGCCGACGAGGACGCCGCGAACCCTCCGCCGGAGGGCAGTACGGTCTCCATGGCCCCGCCTCGGGCCCAGGTGGATCCCGCGCTCGTGGGGACGGAGTGGCTCCTGACGAGCCTCGATGGCGAAGAGCTCGTTCCGAAGACGAAGATAACGCTGGAGATCGACGATGGGGAGGCCGGCGGCAGTACGGGCTGCAACTTCTACGGCGGCGAAGTGCGTAAGATGGCCGACGGATCGATCGTGATGCCTGGCGGATCGGGCATGACGACTATCGGCTGTCCGAGAGACGAAAGACTTCAAGAAAACAGGTACCTGAGGCTCTTCGACGACGCCCATGCCTACCGGGTCGAGGGCGATCTTTTGGAGTTGATGAACGGCGAGGGCCGAACGACGCTCCGGTTCCAAAAAGAGGTGCAGTGGCGGTCGGATCCCGCGAAGTTGGTGGGCACCTCCTGGGTCTTGCGCTCGACAGATGGGGCTCGGCCCCGCGCAGGCTCCGTCCCGACCGTCAGGTTCGAGTCGGAGAGGAGGGTGTTCTGGTACGACGGTTGCCAGAACTTCGAGGGCGAGTACTTTGTCACGGAGAACGACCTGACGGTGCCCGGGTTCGGCGTCGTGGGTGGGTACTGCATGAAACCGGAAGCTTACGAGCGCTCGGCCGGGCCGTGCCTGGTCGCCTGCTTCGGCCCGGAGGGCGACTACCGGCTGCGGGACGGGTTGTTGGAGATCCGATCCGAGGCCGGGGAGACCACGTCCATCCTGGAGCCAATCGCCGGGGGCGAAGCGCCCGAACAGGAGGGTACCCCCTGGGAGCTCAAGGGTTTCGTTGATGCCGGCAGGACGACGGTTCCCGGAAGCGCCGGGATTACGCTCACCTTCGACCGCGGCACGCTGCGCGACGAGGGGACGATGCTCGGCTCCACCGGTTGCAACGACTACCGCGTCGCCTACGAGCATCCTATCGCCCGCAACGGCCCGGACAGGCTCATCATGGGTGAACCGGCAGTCACCAAGCGAAAGTGCGTCCCAAGCACCGCCGCCGAGGACGAACAGCGGTTCCTCGGCATCCTGCGCGACGTGAGCTACTATCCCGCTATCATGTCCAGTGGCGGAATGACCCTGGACACGGAGGATGGCCGGAAGCTCGTCTTTGTAGCGCCCGGTTGACTAGTACACGAGGAGTTGTCTATGATCACGTCCGAGATACCCGTCAGCACCGGGGAGCGTTACCAGCTCGTCTCGATCACCGATGAGGTAAAGCAGGCCGTCCGGGAGGCCGGCGTGGACGAGGGGCTTTGCGTGATCTCCTCGACCCACACCACGGCGGCCGTCACGGTGAACGAGGACTACGACCGCGACGTACCCCGGGACCTGGCCGCCGCCTGCCGCGCCTTCCTCGAAAGGCTCGACGTGCGCTTCGACCACATGGAAGGCAACAGCGACTCGCACTTTCTCACCAGCCTCTTTGGTCAGTCCCAGACGCTCCTGGTACGGGGAGGTGCCCCGGACCTCGGCCGCTGGCAGGGCGTCTTTCTCGCCGAGTTCGACGGGCCGCGCCAGAGAACCGTCAGGGTGGCGGTACTGTAGGCGACACGTTGCCGCTGTTTAGTTACGGTTGCGGTTTCGGTAGAATGATCCCTGGCTAGACGGTCCTTTTAGTCTGGATCGTGTCCGGCGGATGGCGAAGGTTTGGGAGGCTCGCGTGAACGGATTGGCTAAGGGTGGTCTGGCCTTGGGGGGGATGGTCGTTGGTATGGTGGCGCTCAAGAGGGCGCTCAACCCGCGGCCCCGGTACGCGCCGTGGGAGAAACCGCCCTACGGCGAGTTCGAGAACAAGGTGCTCGTGGTGGGCGGCGGGTTCGGCGGGTACACGGCGGCCAAGGACCTGTGCAAGTTCGTCGAGCACCGGGACGATGTCGGTGTGCTCGTCATCGCGCGGGACAACTTCTTCACGTTCTGGCCGATGGTGCCGGGCATCGTCAGCAGCGACATCGACGCCCGCAACGTGGCCCAGCCCCTGAGGAGGGCGCTCATCACCGCCGGTGCGAGCTTCCGGCGGGCCGAGGTCAAGAGCGTGGATTACGAGCGCAACGTCGTCATAGCCGACGGCGGGCTGGAGTTCCCGTTCGACCACCTGGTCATCTCTTTAGGCGGACAGCCGAACTTCTTCGGGATACCGGGCGTCGAGGATCACAGCCTGCTGATGCGGGGCGTTGAGGACGCCGAGCGCATCCGGAACAAGGTCATAGAGCGATTCGAGGAGGTCTCCCTCATCCGGGGGGACGTCCCGGAGTCCAAGCTAACGTTCGTGGTGATCGGGGGCGGGGCCACCGGGGTCGAGACGGCGTCGGAGATCCACAACCTCGTGCACGAGAGCCTGGCGCCGGACTACCCCAACATCGACCCGCACCGCGTCAGAATCTTCCTGCTCGAAGGGTTGCCGGATATTTTGCAGGAACTGGACCCTGCGCTGCGCAAGGCGGCCCGGACGCGCCTGGTCAACGAGCGCATAGACGTGAAGACCAACGCCATGGCCGAGGAGATCACCGAGAACTGCGTCAAGCTCAAGAGCGGGGAGACGATCTCGACGGAGAACGTGATCTGGACGGCCGGCAACCGCCCCAACCAGACGATCGCGGGCCTCGGCCTCCCCTACGACGAGCGGACCGGGATCAAGGTGAGCCTGGACCTTCGCGTGGAGGGCCACGAGAACGTCTGGGCCATCGGCGACTGTGCCTCCGTGGCGGACAAGCGCCAGGAGGACGGGAAGATCGTGCCCCCGACCGCCCAGGCCGCGATCCAGCAGGGCCACGTCGTCGCCCGCAACATCTTGAAGACCATCGACGGGGATCCGGGACTTCAGGAGTTCGAGTACAAGCCTTTGGGCCAGCTCGTCGAGCTCGGCAGCGACTTCGCCGTCAACGAGGTGATGGGCGTCCGGTTTACCGGCCTGATCGCGGCCCTCTTCTGGCGGATGGCCTACCTGGTGCGCCTCAACAGCCCGCAGAGCCGGGCCCGCATCGCGGCCGACTGGGTCCTGGGCGCCGTCCTGCGCCCTGCCGTCACCCAGACCCGGAGCACGGCCAAGCAGTAGTCGCCGCCTTGAGCGCCGGCCGTGGAAGTGCTACGTTAACGGCGTCAGCTGCCGAGAGACGGGGCATGATCCAAGACGCACAGCAGAGAGGGGCCGCGTGACCTTCGCCAACCAGCTAACCCTGGTGCGGCTCGTGGCGGTCGTGCCCGTCATGGCGATGCTCTACCTGCCCTTCGACTGGGCGCGGTGGGCCGCGCTCGGGATCTACGTCGCCGCGATCCTCACCGACTACTTTGACGGCAAGCTCGCCCGCCGCTCCAACGAGGTGACGGGCTTCGGCAAGCTGATGGACTCCATCGCGGACAAGGCGCTTATCGTCTCCCTCTTCTTCGCGCTCGTGGGCGAGGGCTCGATGGCCTCCTGGATGGCGGCGATCATGGTGATCCGGGAGTTCGCCGTGACGGGCCTTCGCATGGTCGCCCTGGAAGGCGGGGAGGTCATAGCCGCCAACTCCTGGGGCAAGGCGAAGATGAACGCCCAGAGCCTGGGCGTCTTTATCCTGCTGATCGGGGTCCCGGGCGCCGAAGGCTGGCGCGGCGCGGTCTCCACCCTGGGATGGTGGGTGATGCTCGTGGCGGTGGTGCTCACGCTCCTCTCCGGCTGGTCGTACCTGCGGGATACGCCGCGTATCCTCGCCATTACCTCGAAGCGGGATCAGCGCCTCTAAACAGCGCTCCCAAAAGCTGTAGAATCTTCCCCCGATGGCGGAGAACATGGAGAAGCGGCTAAGGCCGGCCGAGGTCGAGATGATCCTGCGCCGGGCCTCTGAACTGAACGCCCGCCGGTGGGAGCGTGGGTCCGAAGACGTCCCTTCTGTCTCGCCCGAGGTCCTGGTCCAGGTTGCCGCCGCCGCCGGCATCCCGGAGCAGGACGTGCGCCGCGCCATGTGGGACCTCGCCTCGGAGAAGACGGCCGAACCCCATTCGCTCGCCTGGAAGCTCTACGGCCCGGCCCGCCTGCGCGCCGTGCGCGAGGTCGACCGCCCCCAGGGCCGCACCCGCGAGCACCTCGAAGGCCTCCTCAGGCTCGAACAAGGCCTCAAGGTGCGCCGCAAGACGGAGATGGGCTCGCTGTGGGACCCCGGTGATGAGCTCGGCGTGGTGCGCCGCGCCCTGGACTTCTCCGGCGACCGTACCCTCCTCAAGACCCGCTCCGTGGAGCTGCGCGTAGAGGGCGTAGACGAGGAGCGCTGCGCCGCGAACCTGACCGCCGACGTCTCGAACCAGCGGGCGGAGTACCTCTCTTTGGGCGGCATCCTCGGCGCGACGCTCGCCGCCCTCTTCATCCTCGCCGGGATGCAGAACGGGCTCTTCCTTCTCGGCGTCCTGCCCGCCCTCGCGGCCCCGGCCTTCTGCTGCAGGATCGCTTACCGCAGGACGACCACCGAGATACGCCGCGCCCTGGATGACCTGCTCGACGCGGTGGAGCAGGACCCATCCCAGGCAGAGCAGCCCCTCGACCGCGGCGACCGCCAGCCCGGCAACATAAAAGGCCTGAAGCCGATCCCGAGGTTCACCTCGCCGCCCCGCGACGAGTAGCGGGCTCCTCGTTAAAACCAGCCTTACGAACCGACTACAATAAAGACATGCCGCTAAACGTGCTCAAGGAGATCTTCGGGTTCGACTCGTTCCGTCCGGGGCAGGAGGCCGTCATACGGGCCGTGCTCGAGGGTCGGGACACGCTGGCGGTGATGCCGACCGGGGGCGGAAAGAGCCTGTGCTACCAGATCCCGGCGCTCATGCAGCAGAGCCTCACCGTGATCGTCTCGCCCCTGATCTCGCTTATGAAAGACCAGGTCGACTCTCTCCTGCAGAGCTCGGTCGCGGACGCCGCCGCCCTCCACTCCGGGCTCTCGCCCGAGGAACGGTGGGAGGTCGAGCGGAAGGTGCGGACGGGGGAGATCCGGATGCTCTACGTCGCCCCCGAGCGGCTGCGGTCTTTAGAGTTCGTCCTCTCCCTGCGGCGGGCGGGAGTGGGGCTCTTCGTGGTCGACGAGGCCCACTGCATCAGCGAGTGGGGCCACGACTTCCGCCCGGACTACCTATTTCTGCCGCGCGCGGTGAGGGATCTTGGCAGCCCGCCGGTGCTCGCGCTGACGGCGACCGCCACGCCGCGCGTCCGGCAGGACATCCGGCGTTCGCTCGGGATGAGGGACCCGCACGTCGAGGTGACGAGCTTCAACCGGCCGAACCTGACCTACCGGGTCATGCCGGCCGAGAAGAAGGAGAAGCTCGCGCGCATCCTGGACGTGATCCGGTCATCCCCGCCCCCCGGGATCGTCTACGCGACCACCCGCAAGGAGTGCGACGAGCTCGCCGCCGAGCTGCGCTCCTCGGGTGTGGACGCGGCGGCGTACCACGCCGGGATGGGCGCCGCCCGCCGGACCGAGGTGCAGGAGCGGTTCATGACCGACGAGGTGGGGGTGGTCGTGGCGACCATCGCCTTCGGGATGGGCGTGGACAAGCCGAACGTCCGCTTCGTGATCCACGCGGCGGTCCCCGGCAGCCTCCCGGCGTACATCCAGGAGTCCGGCCGGGCCGGGCGCGACGGCGAGGCGGCCGAGTGCGTCGTCCTCTACCGCGGCGCAGACGTCGGCCGCCGCAAACGGCTCGTCACCCTCAACTCCTCCGGAGAGGACGAGGTGTCGTCGTTCTTCCGGGGGCTCGTCGGGGTGGAGAGGGACGGGCGGGTAAACGCGCCGTTCGGCTCGCTCGCCGCTCTGGGCGGGGTCGAGCCGGACGCGGCCGGGATCGTGCTCGGGAGCCTGGAGCACTCGGGCCTCGTCTCGCGCGGCTACGACGTGTGGTCGGAGGTCGAGGTGCGGCGCCTGGACGAGGAGCCGGGGGACCTGCGCGAGGAGGTAGCGGCCGTCCACGCGGCGCTTCCGGGCGCGGGAACGGTCGGACTCCCCGAGCTCTCGCGGAAGGTAGGCCTGCGCCCGGCCGTGGTTCAGGGAGCCATCTACCGGATGATGGTGGACGGGATAGCGGAGGTCGTTCCCCGCGGCGCGCTGGTGGACGTGAGGCTCAAGGCGACCTCCCTGGACGGGGAGAGCCGCAGGGACATCGCCTCCAGGCTCAAGGGCCGCGCCAAGGCGGCGTACGCCCAGATCCGGGACGTCGAGTCCTACGCGAACCTCTCGGCCTGCCGCCGCGAGCACCTCCTCCGCCACTTCGGCGACACGGAAGAGGTCGCCCCCTGCTCCGGATGCGACTTCTGCCTCGGCGAGGTCCACCAGGCACCGAGCCCGGCCGCCACGCCCGCCGCGATCTCAACCAACGGAACGAACCCGGGCGTGGACGCGGTCCTCTTCGAGCGCCTCCGGAACTGGCGGGGGGAGAAGGCCAGAGAGCAGAAGGTTCCCGCCTACGTCGTCTTGCACAACTCGCACCTGGAGGAGATCTCCGCCCGCATGCCCCGCACCATCCAGGAGCTTGGCTCCATCAAGGGGGTCGGCCTCCGCCGCGCCGCCCGCTACGGCGACGAGCTCCTCGCCCTCGTAAACGGCGAAGAGGTGGAGGCGACGCCGCCCCCCGAGCCAATCGAAGCCTCAGGGGCAAACGGGTACCGCTCCCACCTCGAAGCCGCGGCGGCCCTGATCCAGGCCGGCAGGGGCGCGGACGCCGTGCCCGAACTCGCCCGCGCCCTACAACTTGGCGGCCAAGAGGCCCGCGAAGAGATAGATGAACTGCTAGGTAAAGGCTGAGGGCGCAGGCGGAGCCGGCGTGCCATCGACCGAAGGGAGACCAACATGAAGCTCGAAGGAAAGAAGATCGCGGTCCTGCTGGCAGAGGGTTTCGAGGACCTCGAGTACTGGGTGACGTTGATGCGGCTGCAGGAGGAGGGGGCTGATGTCGTCACCGTTGGCCCGAACAAGGATCAGGTCTCCGGAAAGAACGCCCTCACCGCCCAGGCGGACGCGACGGCGGACGAGGTGGACGCGGGGACGCTCGATGGCGTCGTCATCCCGGGCGGATGGGCCCCGGACAAGCTCAGGCGCTACCCGGAGATAACGGGTCTCGTGAAGACCGTCCACGGGCGAAACAAGACCGTCGGCATCATCTGCCACGGCGGCCTGGTCGCCATCTCCGCCGGCATCGTGGAAGGGTACCGCGCCACGGGCTCTCTGGGCATCAAAGACGACCTCGTGAACGCCGGCGCCACCTGGGCTGACGAAGCCGCCTTCAGGGACGGCAACCTCGTATGGGGCCGCGTGGTGGCCGATATCCCCGACTTCAACCGCGAGCTCGTCGCCGCCCTCGCCGAGGGCTGACCGTTCTAGACGGTTGGTTTCGGGAGGGGGTCGTAGACGGGGAGAGGGCCGCCGGCGTCGCGCAGGATGTAGCCGTCGAACATGCGCCTGACGACGCCGGGGTTCTGGCCCGCGATGTCGCTGTTCATCTCGGGGTCAGACTCGAGGTCGTAGAGCTTCGCGCCGGAGCCGTCGTTGTGGGAGAACATGGCGTAGCGCTCGTCGCGGGTCCAGACGTAGGAGTGGTAGCCCGCCGTGAAGTGGGACCGCTCCTCGGGCTCGGCGCCTACCGGGATACCAGAGAGGTCCTGGCCCTCCATCTGCTCGGGCGCCTCGATGCCGAGGTAGCCGAGCACGGTCGAGGCAACGTCGTAGGTCGAGGCGTGGTACTCGCTCGTCTCCCCGGCGCCCTTGCCGTCCGGTCGGCGGATAAAGAAGGGGACGTCCGTGATCTCCGGCCACAGCGCGTAGGCCGGCTTGCCGGTGAAACCATGCTCCCCGAGCGCGACCCCGTGGTCGCTGAGCAACAGGACCAGCGTGTCCTCGAAGAGGTTCAGCTCCTCCATCTTGTCCATGAAGCGCCCGAGCCAGCGGTCGGCCATCGTCAGCTCGGCCGAGTAGCGGGCGCGCATCCTCTGGAGCTCGCGCTCGGCCAGGTAGTCGCTCGGCCCGTAGATAACCGAGAAGGGCTCCTTGAGGTCGTAGGGCTGGTCGTCGTACATCCGTACGTACTCTTCCGGCGGGTCCCAGGGCTCGTGCGGGTCGTAGGAGTCCACGGTCAGAAAGAAGGGCCTCTCGTCCTCCTTGGCGAACTCCAGAAACTCCGAGGCGCGGGTAAAGACCTGCGGGGCGAACCAGTCGGCCTCCGTTTGGCGGGCGGCGACGTTCGAGAAGTACTGCTTCATCTGGGCCGTCATGGCGGGGACGTTTCCCTCCATGAGGGCCCTGTCCACCATCGCCGGGTCGTAGGTCCAGTTTGGCTGGTAGTTGTCCGTGGTCTGCCCGCGGAGAAAGTCCCACACGTCGAAGCCCCGGTGCATATCGTAGGAGGCCTTGAATTGGTGCATGTTGTCCGTGACCATCATCGTCTGGTAGCCGCTGGCGCGCATGACCTCGGCGAGGGTCGTCTGATCGAGGGGAATCGGCTGCCATCCCTGCAGGATGATGTCCTCGCCCTGGGGCGGGTCCCAGTTCCGGAACGGCCAGGTTCGGGTGCCGGTGTGGATCGCACGCCGCGCGTTGATGGTGGGCATGGACTCCGGAACGGCCCGCGTGAAGCGCAGGCTGGCCTGCGCCAAAGCGTCGAGGTTCGGCGTCCGGGCCGCGCGGTCGTGGCCGTAGATGCCGACATGGTCCTTGCGCAGAGAGTCCATGATGATGAGCACCACGTTGTTGCCGGGGTTGGGCCGCGGCGTGGTGCCCGGCAGACCGGGGACGCGCTGGGCGAGGTCGCACCCGGTCAGCGTTCCGCCACCGAGCAGCGCAGCGCCCGCCATGCCGGCGCCGGTTAGCTTCAAAAACTCTCTGCGGCTTAGGGACCGTGCTGCGCGTGTTCTCACGGTTCGAGAGGGTACTATGCCACGCCCCGGCCTACAAGCAGGCGTCCCCCCGGGCGCGGCCCCAAGGGCGGTGAACCCGGCCACGGGGAACCGCGCTCCGGCTGTTAGAATTCGCTTATGAGAAGCGTATTGGCGGTGGGTGTCGGGATGCTCGTGGCTTTCGTGCTCGTCCTGCTCATCGTCTTTGGCATACTCGCGCCGGTGCTCTCGTGGCTCTTCCGGCTCGAACCGTCGGCGTCGGCCGTCAGGAACTTCGCGCCGTTGCTGCTCTTCGTCTGCGGGCTCTCCTTCTACTTCGGGGGGATGGCCGCGGCGTTCAAGGCGCCGGGCCGGCACCTGATGCACGGAACGCTCGTCGCCCCGGTGGCGTTCGTGATCTCCCCGGTCGTCAACGTGCTTCTCGGCGAGAGCCCCTTCCCCGGCCTGGACAGCGTCGGGGCGATCCTGCTGGCCGCCGCCTTTCTGGCGGTCTCGGTTGCGGCGGCATACGTCGGCGCCCGCCGCGGCCAAGCCCTCCAGGCCCACAACGAGAGCGTCCTCCGCCGCATGCGCCGGCGCGCGAACCGCGCCTGATTGAGGTTCTAGGCTTCAGGTTCTAGGCTTCAGGTCTTGAGGTGTTATAGAGCGCAGATGCCGCGGTCGTGCAACCCTTCCAGACTAGGCGTGGCGGCAATGTCGGGCTCCAAGCTACGTACCGCACCCCTAATGCCTAGAACCTCGAACCTATTCAACGTGCCTGCACCCCTAGCATGAGGCGTCCCCGGGCGTCCATGCGGGCGTTTGGCTGGCGCTCGGGCGTTGGCACTTCGGCGGGGTCGTCCCCGGTGCCCGCGAGGTAGACCCTCGGGGCCGGGACGCCCTCTGTAGGGTCGGCGATGTAGCGGCGCCAGGCGACGTCGTTCCAGAGCAGGGTGAGGGTTGGCTTGCCCGAGGCTCCACCGTCGATGCCGGCGTGGACCTTCGGGAGGCCGAAGGAGCGGGAGATCGAGGCGACCGCTCTGGCGTGCTCGCTCTCGTTGAAGAGGGCGAGCCCCTCGCGCAGCCTGCGCTCCGGGTCCGAGAGGCGCGCGAGTTCTTCGCGGGCGGCGTCCCGGTCCTCCGCGTTGCGCCTCGCTTCCTCCGCGGCCTCCAGCAGGCGGGCTTCAAGGTCCGCTATTCGCTCCTCGGCGAGGATACTCTGCGCCTCCATCTCTCGCGTCGGGGCTTCGGGTTCAAGGTCGTCGGATGCGCCGCCTGCCTCTTCGATGGGGGCTTCGGCGGGCTCGGGAGGGGCAGGCGCGGCATCTTGTGGCCTCGCGGCCTCTTCGAGCGACTCCTGGAGGGAGGAGATCCGGTCTTCTCTGGCGGAGAGTTCCGCCTCTAGCTCCTCTACGGCCGCCTCGTGCTCCCTCTGCGCCGCGGCCTTCTCCGCGAGACGGGCGGCCTCGATCTCTTTTATCCGGGCGCCGTAGGCGCGCAGCTCCGACGAGCGCCGGATATCCGTCTCCCGCAGGCGCTCTTCGAGCGCCCAGGTCTCGGACCTCCGGCGCTCGTCCTCGGCGGCGAGCTTCTGCTCGTACGTCATTCGGGTCGCGGCCAGCTCTTCGGCGTGACGGGCCCGCAGCGCCCGGTTGTCCGCCTCCCGCTGACCTTGCAAGGCTGCGATCCGGCGGTCGGCGGCCTCCCGGGCCCCGGCCAGCCTCGTCGCCTGCGAGCGGCGGAGCTCGCGCTCCCTGCCCTCGGCGAGGGCCTTTACCTGCCGGCGCTCCTCCTTACGGGCCTCATCGACCAGGAGGGTGCGGGACTCGAGCTCGCCCCGCAGCGACTCGATCTCGGCCTGCTGCGTCTCGACGACAGCCTGGTAATCCTTCTGGAGATCCAGCTCCCTGCCCGCCGCCGCGCTCTTAAGGGCCTGCAGGGCGGCCTCGTGGCGCTCCTCGTGGGAAGCCCGCTCCTCGTCAACACGCGCCCGGATCTCCTCGTCCCTGGAACGTTCCAGCTCCTCCGCCCGCTCCTGGCCCGCGCGACGGACGGCCTCTATGTCCGCGGCGTGTCGGCTCTCCTGCTCCGCATACTTCGTCCTGAGCTCTTCCTCCCAGACCTCCGAAGAGGTCTTCAGCTCCGCGAGCTCGGCCCTGTGGCGTTCCTCCGTGGCCGCGCGCTCGTGGGCGAACTCCTCTTTTAGCGTCTCGACCCGGCTCTGCGACGAGGCCGCCTCCACGTCGGCGCGGCGCTGCTCCTCCAGCATGCGCCGGACGGCGGCGACCTCTGCGATGTGCTCGTTGCTCATTCGGAGTTGCTCGTCGGAGTGACGGCGCTTGAGGTCGGAGATCTCGGCGCGCAACTCCGACGTCTCGCGCTCGGCGTCGGCCCGGGAGGAGATCTCCTCCTGGGCGGTTCTCAGGGCGGCGGTGGCGGATTCGAGGTCCCGCCGCAGACCCGCCACCTCCTCTTCGAGGCTCTCTATGAGCGCGCCGGCCGCCTCAAGGCCCGAGGCGAGACCGGCCGCCGGGTGTTCGCGCTCCTCGCTCATCTGCTCTCCTCCAAAGAGACCTCGCTCCTCATCGCCCGGGGGCGCCTTTGGCCCGAAAGGTTAAACGTATCCCGCGACGAGGTAAAGGCCACACGCCGGCGTTGGTCTGGCGCGCGGCCGGAAGACGTGCTCTGGGGGAGGCTCAGCCTTCGGCGTGGCAGGCGGGGCAGAGGCCCTCGACGACCACCGTGGCCCGCGTCACCTCGTAGGGGGTCGCGGCCCGGATGCTGTCTTCGAGGTTCTCGAAATGGACGCCCGGCACCTCCGAGACCTCGCCGCAGCGCAGGCACCGGATGTCCAGGTGCGGTCCCACGTTCAGGTCGTAGCGGGTGGGGGATTCGGACCAGTGCTTCGCCTCGATGACCCCGATCTCCTCCAGCACCCCGAGCGCCTGGTAGACGGTGCCGAGGGCCACGCGCGGGTTCTTCTGCTTGACGAGCAGGTACACGTCCTCGGCCGAAGGGTGGCCCCGGCTCTCGCCCAGGGCCTCTAGGACCGCCTTGCGCTGCGAGGTCAGCGTGTAGCCCGACCGGCGGAACCGCTCGCGTATGTCCCTCTCCAGCGTGGCGCCCAACTGCCTCTCGTTCCGGTAGATGATCAGTAATCGTTCCTGTTCGCGAGTCTATCATAAGGCCGTCCGGCGACCGCGGTGTAACATAGAAGGCAGTGTCCTCGCTCTCGAACCTCCTGGTAAACCTCTGGCGCCTGATCGGCAACGCCCGCTCTCGCCTGTTCAGACGCCCGCCTGGCTTCGTATGGATCGAGCTGAGCGGCGCCCTGCCCGAGTTCGACGCCCCGGCCGGCTTTTTCCGCCGACGCATCAACCGCGGACCGAGCCCTGTGACCCTCCAGACCCTGCGCGAGAGGCTCGAGCGCATCTCTTCTGACGGCCGCGTCCGCGGCGTGGTGCTCCGCGTCAGGGACGTCGATGCGGGATGGGCCGCGCTCGAGGAGGCCAGGGGAGAGTTGCTGGCGTTCCGGGAGGGGGGAGGCCGGTTAGTGGCGTACCTGGCGGACCCGGTGGACACGCGCTCTTACTATCTGGCCAGCGCGGCGGAGGAGGTCCTCGTTGCCCCGCTCGTCACCGTGGGCGTAACGGGCGTCCGGGCAAGCGTCACCTTCTTCAAGGACGCCCTCGACCGCCTCGGTGTCGGGGCGGAGGTTGTCGCCGTCTCGCCGTACAAGTCCGCCGGCGAGCCCTACACCCGCAACGACTTCTCGCGCGAAGCCCGCGAGCAGGCCCAGCGGCTCCTCGACGGCCGCTATGAGGAGCTCCTCCGCGCCATCCGCGAGGCGAGGGGCCTCACAGACGCGGAGGCGCGCACCGCCATTGACAACGCCCCCTTCGGTCCCGACGAGGCCGCGACCGCCGGCCTCGTCGACGGCGTTCTCTACGAGGACGCGCTGCCGGGGAGGCTCTCCGCAGGCGGCGAGAAGCCGCGCATCGCGGAGTGGGCCGCGGCGAAGAGGTCCCTGAAGGCGCCGTACCGCAGACGGGGCCCGCGGCAGGTCGGGCTCGTTCAGGTGAAGGGGGCGATCACCCGGGGAAGGAGCCGCCGGCTGCCGGTGCCCGTACCCTTCCTTGGGGGCGAGCGGGCGGGGAGCGAGTCCGTGGTGGCGGCGCTCAGGGGGGCGGAGCGGAACCGTCGGGTCGGTGCCGTGTTGCTCCACGTCGAGTCGCCCGGCGGGGATGCGCTGGCTTCTGATCTGATCTGGCGCGAGGTGGCGCGGATCACCGCGAAAAAGCCCGTCGTCGTCCTGATGGGCAACGTCGCGGCCTCCGGCGGCTACTACGTCTCGGCCCCCGCCGCCCACATCGTCGCCCGCCGCTCGACGGTCACGGGGTCTATCGGGGTCATCACGATCCGGCCCGCGGCCGATCGCCTCTACGAGAGCGTGGGCGTAAACCCTGTCAGCCTCCAGAGGGGGGAACGGGCCGGCTTGATGGACCTGAGCCGCCCGCCAACGGAGGACGAGCTGCGGGTGCTCGGGCAGCAGATCGGCCGCGTCTACGACGAGTTCAAGGGCCGCGTCTCCCGCGGCCGGAACCTGCCAGACCTCGAAGCAATCGCGGGAGGCAGGGTCTGGAGCGGGGCCGAGGCCCTGGATCTCGGGCTCGTCGACGGCGTGGGCGGCTTCCGGGAGGCGTTCCAGAAGGCCCGCGAGCTTGGTGGGGCGGGGGAGGGCGGCCCCGCCGATGTGCTCCTGAAGATACCCGTCCCGCGCGTCGGGCGCCCGGCCCCAGGGGAACCAGCGGAGGTCGTCGGGGAGATACTGGAGGGCGCCAGGCGCGAGTTCCTCGGGGTTGCGGGCCGGGTGTGGGCGATGGGGCCATACGGGATCTCGGATGACTGATAGCATCTTCAGGGTCAAAGATGTATGGAGGGAAGCGTGAGCGCGGCCTCGAACAAAGGCGTGGACCGCAGGGCGATGGGCGTCCTGTCCTCGGGACACCTCTTTACCGACCTCAACCAGGGCGCCGTGGCGGCGCTGTTGCCGTTCCTGATCTCCGAGCGCGGCCTCTCGCTCGCAGCAGCAGGGGCGCTGGTCTTCGCCGCGACCGTGAGCTCCTCCCTCGTCCAGCCCCTCTTCGGCGTCTTCTCCGACCGGAACCCCATCCCGGCCCTGATGCCGCTCGGCGTGCTGCTCGCGGGGGTCGGGATGGCGCTCGTCGGGGTGGCCCCTAGCTACTCCCTGATCTTCGCCTCCGTCGTCGTGAGCGGCGTCGGCGTCGCGGCCTTCCACCCAGAGGCCGCCCGCTTCGCGAACTACGTCTCGGGCTCCCGGCGGGCCCGGGGCATGAGCTTCTTCTCCGTCGGCGGGAACGCCGGCTTCGCCCTCGGTCCCATCGTCGCCACCCCGCTCGTCCTCGTCTTCGGCCTGCCGGGCACGCTCTTCCTCGTCCTCCCGGCCGCGCTCATGGCCGGCGTGATGTTCGCCGAGACGTCCCGCATGCTGCGGCTCGCGCCGGAGGAGGCCACGAATGGTTCTCAGGAGATCGAGTCGCCGCCGGAGAGCTGGGGGCCTTTCGCCGTCATGATAGCGGTCGTCGCGGTCCGCTCGTTCGTCTACTTCGGGCTCGTTGCGTTCGTCGCCTCCTACTACGAGCGCGTCCATGATGCGTCGGCGGCGCTGGGCAACGTGGCCCTCACGGTGATGCTCGCCTCAGGCGCGGTCGGCACGCTCTTTATGGGACCGCTGGCTGACAGGTTCGGACGGAAGGCCGTGCTTGCCTGGTCGATGCTCGTGCTACCGCCGCTCGTCCTGGCCTTCGCGTCTGTCGGGCCGTACCCTGGCATGGTGATGCTCGCCCTCGTCGGGGCGGCGACGGTTGGAACGTTCGGCGTGACGGTGGTGATGGGGCAGGAGTACCTGCCCGGCCGCATAGGCCTCGCGGCCGGCATCACGATGGGGCTCTCGATCGGCCTCGGGGGCATAGGAGCGCCCCTGCTCGGCCTCCTCGCCGACGCGGGCGGCCTCCGTACGACCATGCTCGCCATCGCCGCCCTCCCCGTCCTCGGCCTCGCGCTCTCCCTGACGCTGCCGGCGAAGACCCGCGCCCCCGACGGGGCTTGAGAGCCGGGTCAGGCTTCACGATCGTGTAACCGGACACCGTACCCAACCGCCCTTTCGGGTACGATATCGCCGATGCGAAACTCTTCTAGGAATGGCTGGCGCAGGAGGTGAGGGGCTTCTACGGGCTCGGCGTGTTCGCCTACCGTTTCAGGTGGGCCGTGCTGGCTGTCTGGGGCGCCATCCTCATCTTCAGCGCCATCTTCGCCCCCGACCTCTCCGGGCGTCTGAAAGGCGGCGGCTTCGAGGGCTCGAACTCCGAGGCCGAGAGGGTCCAGAACGTCATGTCCGACGAGTTCGGGGTCTCCCCGGCGGCGCTTACGGTCGTCTTTACGGGGGACGGTCTGGAGGCAAGGGGCCAGCCTTTTCAGGACGCCCAGGAGGAGGCGCTGGCGGAGGTCCGCAAGATGGACGAGGTCCGGTACGTGGCCTCCTACGCGGGCTCCGAGGACGGACGTTTCATCTCCAGGGACGGGGAGAAGTCCTACGCGATCGTTGCGTTCAGCGTCTCCATCGACCAGACCCGCAACGTGGTCGCGGAGGTCAGGGAGAAGGTTCGCTCCGACGAGCTCAACACCTACGTCACGGGGGCGCCGGCCGTCTACCAGGACCTCGAGGCCGCGAGCAACGAGGACGTCAAGCAGGCCGAGAAGTACGCCTTCCCCTTCGCGGTGCTTATCCTGATCTTCGCCTTCGGGACGCTGGTCGCCGCCGGGGTCCCCGTGGTCATCGGGGGGGCGAGCGTGTTGACCTCGCTCGCGATCATCTACTTTATCGCCGGCGCCTACGACATGTCCGTCTTCGTCTTGACGCTCTCGACGATGCTCGGCCTCGGGCTCGGGATCGACTATGCCCTCTTTGCCGTGAGCCGCTTCAGGGAGGAGCTCGAAGACTACTCGACGGGGGAGGCCGTGGCGCGGACCGTGGCGACGGCGGGGCGTTCGATCTTCTTCTCCGGAACCGCGGTCCTGATCGGGCTGTCGGGGTTGCTCTTCTTCCCGTTCATGTTCATGCGTTCGATCGGCGCGTCTGGCGTGGTCGTGGTCTTCGTCTCCGTCCTCGCGGCGCTTACGTTCCTGCCGGCACTTCTCGGCGTCCTCGGGCCGAAGGTGAACCTCCTGCGCATCCGGCGCCGGAGCGGCGGGCCGGGCTTAGGCTTCTGGAGCCGGAGCGCCGAGGTGGTGATGCGGCGTCCGCTGGTCGTGATCCTGCTCGTCGCCGGCATCCTCGCGGCCCTGCTCTTTCCCGTGACGCACATGAAGGTGGGTATCCCGGAAGCGACGGTCCTGCCCCAGAAGTACGAGTCTCGCGCGGGCGACGACCTGCTCAAGGAGAACTTCGAGTACGCGGCCCTGAACCCGATGGAGGTCGTCGCCGACATGGGCCGCGACCCGCTGACGGCCGAAGGCCTCGCCGATACGAGGGATCTCGGCGAGAAGATACGCGCCGCGGACGGCGTCGCCCGCGTCGAGAGCGTCTACACGGTTGGGGAGAGGGCCGCCCGCGACTACGCCACGCAGCTCGGCGATGCCCGCTCGGACGCCGAGAGCGAGGCCTCAGGAAGGGTGGACGCGCTCGTCGAGGAGCAGATCCGGCAGCAGACCGAGCAGAACACAGACGAAGAGGTCCAGCGGCAACTCGCCGAGCTCGAGGCGACGTACGGCTCCGTCCCGCCGGGTACCGAGGAGCAGGTCAGGGCCGAGGTCGAGCCGCGGGTGGCCGAGGAGGTAAGGGCCGCCGAGGGAGAGATCCGGGCCGAGGTCGAGCGCCGCGTCGCCGAAGAGGTGGACCGGCGCGTTCCCGCTCTCCCCGAGGGCGTCTCCGCCGACGGGGACGTCACCCCGGAGGGGGTGGCCAACTTCTTGAAGCTCCCGGCGGCCCGCGAGTCCGAGGAGTTGCGCAACGCGGTAGATTCCTACGTGGCCGGGGACCGCACGCTCGTCCGGGCCGTCACCGAGCAGAACCCGTACACCCAGAGGGCCTACGGCGCGGTCGACGCGGTGCGCGCCGTGGAAGCGCCGGAGGGGACGAGCTTCCTCGTAGGCGGGCTCTCGGCGGGGCAGAAGGACTTTATAGAGAGCCTCTACAAGAAGGCGCCGCTCGCGGCGGGGTTCGTGATCGGGGTGACGTACCTGATCCTGCTCTTCACCTTCCGCTCGGTCCTTCTTCCTTTGAAGGCCGTGATCGTGAACATCCTGAGCCTCACCGCGAGCTACGGTGCCGTGGTCTTTGTCTTCCAGGACGGCAACTTCTCCGGCCTGCTGAACTTCACGCCTCTAGGCTTCGTGGACGCGACCTTACCCATCTTGATGTTCTGCACGATCTTCGGGGTCTCGATGGACTACGAGGTCTTCTTGCTCTCCCGCATCCGCGAGGCCTACGAGAACGGCGACTCGAACACGGCGAGCGTCTCCAAGGGCCTCGTGGCGACCGCCGGCATCATCACGTCGGCCGCGGCCATCATCATCGTCGTCACCGGCGCCTTCGCGTTTACCGGGATCATCCTGACCAAGGCCGTCGGCCTCGGCCTGGCCGTCGCCGTCTTCGTGGACGCCACCGTTATCCGCATCCTCCTCGTCCCCGCCACCATGCGTATCCTCGGCGATTGGAACTGGTGGCCCGGCGGACGCAAGGCGACCTTCCGCGCCGACGCCAGCAAGAAGGGCTGACCGGCAGGTTCTGAGGTTCCAGGTTTTGAGGGGCCAAGCGCCGTTGTCGCGGCGGCGCGGCACCGCACTCTATCCCCAGGTACCGACCGGGGAGCTCTAGGCTGCGCGCCGCGCCCCTCATACCAGAGAACCTAGAAACCTTTCGGCAAGATCGATTCTTGATACTGGTCCTTTTCGGGACTAGACTGACGGGGATGCTGGATTTCGAGCGGATACTCAGGGACCGGGGCTACCGGCTGACGAACCAGCGGCGTGTGATCGTGCGCGAGCTCGAAGGGGAGCGGCACCTCTCGGCCGAGGAGTTGTACGACAGGGTGAAGGGGGAGCACCCCGAGCTCGGCCTCTCCACCGTCTACCGGACGCTCGACCTTTTGACGGAGCTCGGCATCGTGCGCAAGGAGGACTTCGGGGAGGGCTACTCGCGGTACGAGCTCTCCACCGAGCGGGTGCATCACCACGCCCGGTGCGACGAGTGCGGGTCGGTAATAGAGTTCAACGAGGAGCTCATGGAGTATCTGGCGCTTCAGGTCGAACGCGAGACCGGGTTCGTTACCGACTGGCACGAGATCACGCTCCACGGCCGCTGCGCCGCCTGCAGCGTCTAGAGGGCCGGCCGACTTTCGGCTCTCTCGTGTTTTGCTGTTGCGTTCATGCGTCGTGGTGCCTTAGAGTGTAGTGGTATCTGGGGCCGCACAAGATGTGGTGGCCCGGGCTTATCTGTAGGGGGGCACTTTGAAGAGGATCACGTCGATAGCCGCGGCCCTGGCGCTGGCCTGCACCGCGGTAGCCATGTTCGCAGGTTCGCTTATGGCCCAGTCCGGGCCCGGGGTGTACGGGGCGTGCGCGCCGGAGAAGCAGGAGATCCAGGCCGGCGCCCTTCCTGAGGTGGTCGACGAGGACCGGTGCCCGGTCGAGGGGCGGGTGATCTCGGACGGGGGCATCGGGGCGGTGGTGCCGGAACCCGGCATGACCGTCACAGCGGACGCCACGTCCACCGACGGTCACGAGCACCTCACCGTGAGCAACCCGCGCGGGGACGAGATTCTACTCAGCGACGTCGGCACGGAGCCGAGCTCCCGGGCCTCGTCGCTTGAGAGCCGGGCCTCCGGCCCGAGCCCGTGCCAGGACTCCTACTACTCCTCCAGAGGCTACAAGGTCTACAAATACAACCGCTGGTACGCCAACATCAAGAGCATCCCCGGCGGCCTCTCGAAGTCCGGCGCCGTGACGGCGATGAAGCGGGGCGGGGCAAACATCTTCAGGGTTGAGGACAGCTGCGGCATCCGGGACCGCGTGAAGGGCGAGCTCAGGTACGAGGGCGGAACCTCCCGCTCCGTGGACATAAACAGCAACGGGACCTGCAACGCCAACGACGGCAAGAGCGTGATCGGCTTCGGCGACCTCCCGCAGGGAACCGTCGCCTACGCGTGCGTGGCAAGCTGGGTAGTGAATAACGCTCCCGACAGGGTCGCCAGCTCGGACATCCGCCTGAACAAGGAAGACTACGGTTGGACGACCAGGCTGAGAGCCTCGTGCTCGGGACGCTACGACGTCGAGTCGTCCGTGACCCACGAGAGGGGCCACACCTTCGGGCTCGGCGAGGCCCCCGAGGGCTCGCACGGCAACCTCACCATGAGCCAGGACTCGAACGGAACGTGCCAGGCCTCCGAACGCTCCCTTGGCAGGGGGGACGCGAAGGGCCTGAACAGCAAGTACTGAGGTCCGGGCTTTCGTAAAGCCTTAGACGCGGAGCCGCAGGCCGTCGTGGGCGACGAGGACCTCGCCGTCGAACCCCTTCTCTACCGCTTCGGGCAGGCGGCCGTCGTCCACGGCGGGGTAGAAGTGGGTGAGCACGACGCGCTCCACACCGGACTCTCCCGCCATCCGCGCCACCCCACTCGGCGTGAGGTGCCCGGGAACGGGGGCATCGTCGGGGGTGGAGCACTCGATCAATAGCGTGTGCGCGCCGCGGGCGAGGTCCACGACGGACCTCGAGTACTCGGTATCGCCGGTGTACACGAAGGAGCCGCTCTCGCCGTCGAGCCGGTAGGCGATGCTCTCGGGTCGGTGGACGGCGGGGGCCCAGGTCAGGACGCAGCCGTCGAGTTCGAGGGGCGAGTCGCAGGTATGGGGTAACTCTCTCGTCTTAATCGGGTAGCCGCCCTGCATCCACTCACCCCACACGTTCAGGATGGAAGACCAGAACGTCTCGAACGGTTCGGGACCGCTTACGTGCAACGGGCGGGTGCGGGGCTCGTCGGTCCCGTAGTTCATGGCGAAGAGCAGGTTGGCGGCGTCTGTCGTGTGATCCGGGTGGAAGTGGGTAAAGAAGATTCGCTCCGTCGCGAACGGGTCGAGGCCCGCCGCGACCATCCCCCTGACGGCCCCGGCGCCGAGGTCGAAGACGAGCATCTCGCCGCCAGCCTCTACCACGACGCAACTCTGACGACGCTCCGGGCGGGGCGCCACGGTCCCCGAGCCTACGATGATGATCTCCATCTTCCACTCCTTTCAGACGTTTTCTGCGCCCTTGCCAGATCGTTCCGTTCCGAAGGCCCACAGAAGCCCCGCGAGCCCGAGCAGCGCGCCCCCTAGCACGTCCGAGGGCCAGTGGGTGCCGAGGTAGACGCGGGCTCCTGCGGCCCCCGCGAGCGCCAGCAGGATGGCGGCGCGGGCGATCCGGTCGGGCCAGAGGGCGTAGACGGCCCCTAGCAGGAGGACGGCGCGAAGCATGTGGCCGCTCGGGTAAGGGTAGGGGGTGGCGAAGTCGATGGGCGAGGGGTCCGGCACCTGCAACACGTCGGTGGGTACGGGCGCCTGCGGCACGACGAACTTCATGGCGATCTCGACGAGGGTGGTCGCCAGAAGCGCCACGAGCAGCCGCCGGCCCAGCCGCCCGCGGCCCCGGACGTACAGCCAGAGGGCCAGCGCCGCGAGCGCTGCGGCCGAGATCTCCGCCCTGCCAGGCACCGAGAGAACGGTGCCGAGCGCGTCGAGCGCCGCCGAGGTGCGGGCCTGGGCAAGCTGGAGGAGCCTGGTGTCGAGTTCCTGGAGCAGTCCCGCGCCGGCCGCCGCCGACAGGGCCGCGAACGCCGCCAGCGTCGCCAGGAATGTGCCTCTGCCGTCGCTCACGCGGGCAAGGCTAACAGAAGAGATGGGGCGTCGGCACGAGAGAGGCCGGCCCCGGGATGGGACCGGCCTGCGGAGAGGTTCGTGGGTGGGTCAGGCGACGGCGTCGCGCAGAACGCGGCCGTATTCGCCCGCCTTGAGGATGCGCTCCGCCTCGCGCTGGAGCTGGCGGACGCGCTCGCGGGAGATGTCGAGCTCCTCGCCAAGCTCGGCGAGCGTCGCGGGCTCGTGATCGTCGAGGCCGTAGCGCCGGACGAGCACGTAGCGGGCCCTCTCGGGGAGGTGGTCGATCGCCTGCTTCAGGTGTGCGGTCTCCATCTCCCGCATCACCGTATCTGGGGTGTCAGAGACCTTCTCGTCCTCGATAAAGTCGCCGAGCTGGCTTGCCGTGTCCTCGCTCGAGACCGGCTGGTTGAGGCTCGTGGCGTCCGGCATCGCCCTCATGGTGAGGCGGACCTCTTCGATATCCCACTCGAGATACTCGGCAACCTCTTCCCTGGACGGCTCGCGCTCGAGCTTGTGGGAGAGCACCGAGATGGCGCGGCTGACCTTGCGGATCTTCTCCGTCATGTGGACGGGTACCCTTATCGTGCGTCCCTTGTCCGCGACGGCGCGCTGCACGGCCTGGCGGATCCACCACGTCGCGTACGTCGAGAAACGGAAGCCGCGGTCGGGGTCGAACTTCTCGACGGCCTTCATGAGGCCGATGTTGCCCTCCTGGATCAAATCCTCGAACGGCAGCCCGTAGCCACGGTACTTCTTCGCGACGCTCACCACGAGCCTCAAGTTCTTCTCGATGAGCCTCTGCCGGGCGCGGGAGTCGCCCGCCTTAGCCTTCTTGGAGAGGTCTATCTCTTCTCTGTGCGAGAGCAGGTGGCCCTGGCCGATGTGGGCCAAATACTTGGCCAGAAGCTCTGGGGTTTCCGACTCCCTCTCCGGTCTCTCTGCTCGACCTCCGGTCTGTGCCTTCAAAACGCCCTCCTCGCGAAACGCGCGGTCCCGTCTAAAATCAATTTCAAAAACTAATCTTAATCTACCGGGCTCTTACCATATCTAAACCCCCCGTCCTCCTTCTTCCGTTCCATCCGACAACCTCTATACGTTTGTCGGGCCAAAAAGGTTTCCCCCGCCGGTCTCACGTCGCCTCCGGTCCGCATCTACCCGCGGGTATACGCCGCGGGTATACTGGTCTGCATGGAGACACAACCGCAGATAATCGCGCGCATCCGTGAAGATATGCCCAACATTTCGAGGTCCTGGAGAGAGGAGCGCCGGGAGACCAGCGGGGACGAGTCATCCGAACGCATGGTCGCGTTGATGGAGGAGTTGACTGGTGTTTTCGCGGGGTTTCTGGAGAGCCCGCGGGGGGTCGAGAGCTTCAGCAGGGGGGGTGAGATCCGCTCGCTGGTAGCCCGGATCGCCGCCGGCCAGCAAGACCTCGGGCGGGACGCGGTGGGGGTAATCGAAGACTTCTCGGTCCTGCGCCGGTGCGTCTGGAACTCGGTAGAGGAGGGCGTGGACTTCGCGGGCATGGCGGGCGGGGACGTAGCCGCCTTTTTCGTCAAGCTGATCCAGGCCTCAGACTGGGTTACGGAGCACGGCCTGGAGGCCTTTGAGGCGACGGCCCGGCGGGAGATGGAGCGCGCCCTGGGCCGGGCGGCGGCGACCGACCTCGTCACCGGTTTGCCCGACAGAGACCAGTTCAACCGTCTGCTGCTGCCCGCCGCCATAGGGAAGCACGAGACCTTCTCCGTGCTCGTCTTCGACGTCGTCAACTTTACCGAGATGGTGGCCGCCGGCAAGCTGGGCCGGGCCCGTGAGATCCTGAGCCGGCTCGCAGAGGCCATCAAGGACGGCGCCTCCGAGGACGCCGTCTGCGCCCGATTCGGCGACGACGAGGTGTGCGCGATTCTGCCGGGGAGCTCCGCGGAGGACGCCTACCAGCTGGCGGAGCAGGTCTCTGCCAGGCTGCGGGAGGGGCCAGATGGCTTCGAGCTGGACGCCGGCGTGGCCGAGTACCCGGAGCACGGCTCGGACGCCGGGCAACTGATGTCCGAGACCCTGAAGGCGCTCAAGATGGCCAAACGCGTGGGCGGCGGCGGCATCGTCGTGGCCCACTAGTCGGGGGAGCAACGTGATAGCCATCATGAACAGCCTGCCCGTGAACGAGGGAGCCGCCGACGCGGTCGTCGAGCGCTTCTCGGGCAGCCGCGGACACGTCCAGGACTTCCCTGGCTTCGTCTCGATGGAGGTACTGAAATCCGCCGAGGAGGACGAGGTGCTCGTCGTCACGCGCTGGCGGGACCGGGCCGCCTTCGACTCCTGGGTACGTAGCGAGGAATTCGCCAAGGCCCATGCCAGGGGCGGGACGCAGGGGTTGCTCCGGGGGCACCCGAAGATGACGTCCTACGAGGTGGCCGTGCAGAGGGTCGGTTCAGCCGGGGATTGAGATCGCAAGGGTGGGGGGCATGTCCCTCTCCCCACCCGGTTCGTACTCGCCCTTACCGAGGACGGCGAACACAAAGGCGAAGAGGAAGATCAGAAGCACTATCAAGATCCCGAACGTTAGCCGCTCGCGCACCCCGTCTCCTCTCTCGAGTACGTGTCGGCGTCATTCTAACCGAATCAAGCCAACCCGTCCGAGCGCCACCGTTCCCCCGTAAGGTACACTGTAGCAATGTGTAACAGGTTGTTCGGAGTTGCCGTAGAGCGCGTAATCGGAGGGCTTTAGATGGATATGGATCCTTCCCTCCCGGAGTACACCAAGCTCCAGGAGGAGGAGTGCCGGTCGCTCCTGCGGCTCCTGGAGGAGATGGGCATAGCGACGGCGGACCGGGCCTACAGGCCCGGTGATGCGGTCTACCGGGAGGGCGAGTACGGGGACGCGCTGTACGTGCTCGTCTCCGGGGTGATGAAGCTCTTCCGGCCCTACTCCGGAAGCAAGGAGGCGACGCTCAGGCTGCTCAGGGACTGGGATATCTTCGGGCACCTGGCGTTCGCCGGCGAGGCCCGGCAGCGGGCTTACGCGGAGGCCGTGACCGATTGCGTGGTGACGAAGGTGCCCAAGATCTTCGTCGAGCGGGCCGTCCGCCAGGAGCCCCGGGTGGCGTTCAAGATCATGACCCTGCTCGAGCTGCGCCTGGTCCAGTACGAGGAGCTTGTAAAGTGCCTCCTCCCGCGCGAGACCGAGGTCCGCCTCGCCAACCTCCTGCCCCTGCTGGCCCAGAAGTTCGGCGACCGGCGCGACGGCGTGGTCACCATAGACCTCCGCCTCACGCACCAGGACCTCGCCGCCATGGTCGCCTCCACCCGCGAGTCCGTGACCAAGGTCCTAAACGAGATGCGCGGCCGCGACCTCATAGAGGTCGAAGCCGGGCGCATCACGCTCAAGGACTGGCGGGCCCTCGCCGCCCTCAGCAGACCGTAACGCCGCACGCTGCGCCCCCTCCGGGGGCTTGCAGCATCTAACCGTTGACCGGCAAGTCCTGCCGAACGCCCGCAGCGCAGCCGCACGGCAGAAATGGGAACCGTCACCAGGGGCAATACCGCCCACCCCCTCGTAGGGGCGGGTTTCAAACCCGCCCGCGCACGCAGCAGGGCCGATCACCGAGTCAGGGGCCGCAAGCACGGGTGGGCTGACAATCTGACGAGCTTCTGTAATAGTATGCGCGCCGAAACTTCTAGACCGAAGGACCTGATCCGTGCTGGAGCTTTTGCAGGCCATAGTGCTCGGGGTCGTGCAGGGGCTCACGGAGTTCTTGCCCGTGTCGAGCTCGGGGCACCTGTTGTTGGGACAGTATTTCCTCGGGCTGGACCA
>CADCUT010000160.1 GCA_902805975.1 uncultured Rubrobacteraceae bacterium
CAGGAGTACGTGCTGGCGGCGAGGGCCGTCGGGGTGTCGGGGGGCAGGATCATGCTCCGGCACATCCTGCCCAACGTGGCCGGGGTGATGATAGTGCAAGCCACGCTCGTCACGGCCGAGGCGATCCTCATCGAGAGCGCGCTCTCTTTTCTCGGCCTCGGCATCCAACCCCCGACGCCCTCCTGGGGCAACATGCTGGAGGACGCCCGAACGACCCTAACCCTCCAGCCGTGGCTAGCCGTGTTCCCGGGCCTCATGATCATCCTTACGGCCGTGTGCGTAAACTTTCTGGGCGACGGACTGCGCGACGCCCTCGATCCGAAAGCGGTGGAATAGACTGTGGCGATGCTAGAAGTCAACGATCTCAAGACCCACTTTGCTACCCAGGACGGGGTCGTGAAAGCCGTGGACGGCGTCTCTTACTCCCTGGAGCCCGGGGAGACTTTAGGGATAGTCGGGGAGTCCGGCAGCGGCAAGAGCGTCACGGCGCTCTCGGTCATGCAGCTAAACCCCAAGCCCCCGGCCTCCTATCCTGAGGGTGAGATCCTGTTCGAGGGGCAGAACCTCCTTGAGGTGCCGGAGAAGAGGATGCAGCAGATCCGGGGCAACGACATCGCCATGATCTTCCAGGACCCCATGACGAGCCTCAACCCCGTCTTTACCGTCGGGAATCAGATCCGCGAGGCCATCCGCATCCACCAGGACCTCTCGAAGACCGAGGCGAACGAGAAGACCGTCCAGGTCCTCACGGACGTCGGCATCGCCAACCCCGAACAGCGCGCCAAAGAGTACCCGCACCAGTTCTCCGGCGGCATGCGCCAGCGGGCCATGATCGCGATGGCGCTCTCGTGCAACCCGAAGGTCCTGATAGCCGACGAGCCGACCACAGCGCTCGACGTCACCATCCAGGCCCAGATTCTCGAGCTCATGGTCGACCTTCAGGAGAAGTACGGCACCGCGATCGTGATGATCACGCACGACCTCGGCGTCGTCTCCCAGATCGCCGACAAGGTGATGGTGATGTACGCGGGCCGCGCCGTCGAGCGGGCCACCACGGACGACGTCTTCTACGATCCCCTGATGCCCTACTCGTGGAGCCTGCTCCGTTCGCTGCCGCGCCTTGACACCGCGGGCGAGGTGAGGCTGCTGCCGATCAAGGGCACGCCGCCGTCGCTGATCTTCCTGCCTGACGGCTGCAACTTCCACCCCCGCTGCCCGTTCGCGAAGGACGAGTGCCGACGGGTGGACCCGGACCTCGAAGAGAAGAAGCCGGGCCACGAGGCCGCGTGCATCCTCTCGGTTGAGGAGATAGAAGGGAACAAGGGCCGCGTTGACCAGGAGCTGGGGGTCGGCTCGTGAGCGAGAACGGTGGAGCCGAGGCCACGGTCGATACGGGTCGCAACGGGCGCCCCGCAGAGAACCTGCTCGAGACGAGGAACCTGAAGATGCACTTCCCGATCAAGGCCGGCGTCTTGAGGCGGACGGTCGGCCACGTCAAGGCCGTGGACGGGGTGGACCTTCAGATCCGCAAGGGTGAGACTCTGGGCCTCGTCGGCGAGTCGGGGTGCGGCAAGAGCACGCTCGCCCGCCTCGTCCTGCGCCTCCTGGAGCCCACGGAGGGCGAGGTCCTCTTCGAGGGCGAGGACATCCTCCAATACGACCGCAAGCGGATGCTCAACGTCCGGCGCAACATGCAGATAATTTTCCAGGACCCCTACGCCTCGCTGAACCCCCGCATGAGCGTCGGCAACATCGTCGCCGAGCCCCTCAAGACGCACAACGTGAGCGAGGGCTCCGAGCGCAAGAAGCGGGTGCAGGAGCTTCTCGAGGTCGTCGGCCTCTCCCCCGAGCACTACAACCGCTACCCGCACGAGTTCTCCGGCGGGCAGCGCCAGAGGATCGGGGTGGCCAGGGCCATCGCGCTCAACCCGCGGCTCATAATATGCGACGAGCCGGTCTCGGCGCTTGACGTCTCGATCCAGGCGCAGGTCGTGAACCTGCTTCAGGACCTGCAAAAAGAGTTCGACCTGACCTACGTATTTATAGCCCACGACCTCTCTGTGGTGAAGCACATCTCTGATCGGGTCGCCGTGATGTACCTCGGCAAGATCGTGGAGGTCGCCGACCGCAAGGACCTCTACGGCCGCCCCCGCCACCCGTACACGGCCTCGCTCCTCTCAGCCATCCCGGTGCCCGACCCGCGCAAGGAACGCGAGCGCCAGCGCGTCGTCCTCACCGGCGACGTCCCCTCCCCGGCCAACCCGCCGTCGGGGTGCCCCTTCCACACCCGCTGCCCGCGCGCCCAGGACTACTGCGTGGAGAACGTGCCGCCCCTGGAGCCCCAGGAGAGCGGGGACCACCGCGCGGCCTGCTTCTTCCCCGTCAAGGAGGGGCAGAAGATCGAGGAGCCCGCCACGAGCACCCCCTACCGCGTCGAGTAGCTTCGCGCCTCTCGGCACGCTCCGGCTTGCTAGTACAATCTGCCCGTGTTGAGAACCTCTGATAAGAAGGGCGGGCGGCGCGGCGGAGCCTTGCGCCTGCTGGTGTTCGCCGGGATTCTGGTCGCGACGGCGGTCGGGGCTTTCTACGCGGGGCGGTCCCAGAGCCCTGCGACCCTGGGTGAGAGAGACCAGGAGAGCCTGGACCTTTACGCCGAGGCGCTCGACGTCGTCAGGGACGATTACGTGGATCAGGGGGCCATCGATCCCGAGAAGCTGACGTACGGGGCCATAGAGGGGATGCTCGACACTTTAGGCGACGAGGGGCACACGCGCTTTCTGACGCCGGAGGAGCGCGAGCAGAACCAGGAGGGGCTCTCCGGGACCTACGTCGGTATCGGGGTCCAGCTCGAGGCCAGGGAGGACGACGTGGTCGTCACGGCGCCCATAGAGGGCTCTCCCGCGGAGGAGGCCGGCGTCGAGTCCGGGGACGTGGTGGTCGGCGTGGACGGCGAGAGCGTGCGCGATGAGGACATCTCGGGGATAGTCTCGAAGGTCAAGGGCCCCGAGGGGACGAGGGTGGAGCTGACCGTCTTGCGAGACGGCGAAGAACGGGTCTTCGACCTGCGGCGCGAGGAGATAGACTCGCCCGCGGTCACCTGGGCGCGGTTGCCCGGCACCGACGTCGCCCATGTCCGCCTCTCCTCCTTCTCCGACGACGCCGCCGAAGAGCTGAGGGTGGCCTTTGAGGAGGCGCGGGCGGACGGGGCGGGGCGTTTCATCTTCGACCTCAGGGACAACCCGGGCGGCAGGTTGGACCAGGCGGTCGAGGCGGCCGGCTTCTTCCTGGAACCTGGCAGCGTCGCCTACGTCCGCAAGGACGCCTCTGGCGAACGTGAAGAGATCGAGGTAGAGGGTGAGCCCGGTCTGACAGACGCGCCGCTGGTCGTGCTCGTCAACAACGGGTCGGCCTCGAGCTCCGAGATCGTCTCGGGCTCTTTACGGGACAACGACCGCGCGACCGTCGTCGGGCAGACCACCTTCGGCACGGGCACCGTCCTCTCCGAGTTCGAGCTGGACGACGGCTCCTCCATCCTGCTCGGCGTCGCCGAGTGGCTGACGCCCGACGGGGACTTTATCCGGGAGACCGGCATCGAGCCGGATGTGAAAGTTTCGCAGGGGGAGGGGGACGAGGCCGTTTCGCCGACCGACCTGCGGGAGACCTCGCGGGAGGAGGCATTCGAGGGGGACGCGCAGTTGCGCGCGGCCTTCGAGGAGTTGCCCGAACAGTAGCGAAGTTCACTTAAAAGCGGGGCCTCGTGCGGTGTGATCCCCGCGAAGACCATACACAGAAAGTGAGGAAGTTTTGTCCCAGAGAGTGCAGGAGAGCCTGGAGGTTCAGGCGCCGGTGGAAGACGTGTTCCGCTACTGGTCCAACTTCGAGAACTTCCCAAACTTCATGTCCAACGTCGAAGAGGTTCGCATGACGGGCGGGGACACCAGCCACTGGAAGGTAAAAGGCCCCCTCGGCAAGACCGTCCAGTTCGAGGCGAAGACCACGCAGATGGACGCCGGGCGGGGGATCGGCTGGAACACCATCGAGGGAGAGGTCATGACGAGCGGGGAGGCCCGCTTTGAGGAGGTCACCCCCGGCCGCACGCGCGTGGACGTGACCATGAACTACTCCGACCCGCCCGGCGGCGCCGTCGGCGAGGCCGTCGCGAACGTCCTCTCCAACCCCGAGCGCAACCTCAGGGAAGACCTCCAGAACTTCGCGAAGATCGTGGAGCGCGGGGAGCTCGGCGGCCCGGACGCCCAGACGCCCAGCCGCTAAACGAGAAAACCCGGTATAGGTTAGTATGAGGCCGCCGGACGAAACCCGGCGGCCTCTGTACGCGCGGAGAGGAAGATTTCTTGGGCCTCGCAATTGTCGCTTTGATCGTTCTCGCAATCGTCGCGTTTGTCGCGATTCCTATACTAATTCGCGTCTTTGGGGAAGCCACGAGCCGCAACGAGAACCGCCCGGACGGCCAGGGAAGAGACGAACCCAGGCCCGGCGAGCGTGGCCCCGGCGGTGAGGAGTAGCACGCACCCCGCGGAAGGCTTGTAGCCTCCGGCCCAGCGAAAGGGCTCCGTCGGGCGATCCCCGCGCCGGCACGCGGCCGTTCTAGCGCCGGCCGATGACCTCGTAGACGTTGCCGTCGGGGCCCCGGAAGTGGCTCCAGGCGGCCCCCTCCGAGCGCTGGACCGGGCCGAGAAACTCGACGCCAGCGGCCTCCATCTCCGCGCGGGCAGCCTCCACGTCGTCCACCCTTAATCCCACGACGGGCCCGGCGCCGAAAAAGGAGTGGAACTCGTCCTCGGGGCTCCATACCTCCATCTCGGCGCCGTCGGGGAACGCGAAGCCGACCACGTTACGCTCTCTGCGGGTCTCCTCCAACCCCATCACCTCGCGAAAAACCGCGCCGTCTCCTCGAACCTCTCCGTGCGGACGCCCAGCCACCCGAGCCCATCGACCTTCACCGTTAGCTCCCCTCCTCGTGCAGGCAAAACAAAAGGGCCGTGCGGCCCGATCCTGTACCCCAACGCCCGAGACCCGAGGCCCTAGTCGAGCAGGTCCCTGAGCCCCGCGGCGTGGGGGCTGCTCTTGATCTTGGCCAGCGCCGTGAGCTGTATCTGGCGGATGCGCTCGCGGGTGACGTCGAAGCGCTCGCCGACCTCCTCCAGGGTCTTCGGCTGGCCGCCGGTCAGGCCGAAGCGGTACTCGAGCACCATCCGTTCGCGCTCGGGGAGGCTGCTCAGGGCCTCGCGCATCCGGGCCTTCAGGAGCGAGGACTTGGCGAGGTCGTGGGGGGACTCCGAGTCCTCATCCGCGATAAAGTCGCCGAGCTCCGAGGAGTGGTCCTCACCGACGGGGGTTTCGAGGGAGATGGAGCGGCGGGAGACGCGGCGGATGCGCACGATCTCCTCGGCGTCGACCTCCATGATGGTCCCGACCTCCTCGTCAGAGGGGTCGCGGTTCAGTTGGGCGGCGAGGCTGCGCTGGACGCGGTAGTACTTGTTGATCTTCTCGACCATGTGGACCGGGACCCGGATCGTGCGCCCCTTGTCGGCTATGGCCCTGGTGACGGCCTGGCGGATCCACCACGTAGCATAGGTGGAGAACTTGAAGCCCTTGCGGTGGTTGAACTTCTCGACCGCCCGCATCAGGCCGATGTTGCCCTCCTGGATCAGGTCGAGCAGCGAGACGCCGCGGCCAGCGTACTTTTTGGCGATGGAGACGACGAGCCTCAGGTTGGCCTTGGTCAGATGGGCCTTGGCCCGCCGGTCGCCGCGCTCGATGCGCCTCGCCAGGTAGACCTCTTGAGCCTTCGTCAGGAGCGGGGTCTTGCCGATCTCATCGAGGTACATCTGGACGGCATCGCCGGTGTAGCGGCTCTTAAGGTCCGCCTCCATGACCTCCTCGACGAGCTGGGTGTCCTCGTCCTCTTGCAACGTCTCTGTGAGGAAGCCGGCGTCAACGACCTCGACGCCGTGTTCGCGGAGCAAGCCGTAGACCTGTTGGATCTCGTCTGTGGAGAGGTCCACCTCCTGGAGCAGTTCGAGCACCTCGCTCGACTCCAGGGTGCCGGTCTCCTGACCGGCTTCGAAAAGCTCCTGTACCTCATCTATGTCCCGCAGATCGCGTTGTGGCTGCAAGAAAACTATCTCCGGAGATCGGGGCTGAAACCCTTCTGTAGCCTGCACGTAATATACCTTAAAAAGGTCATCTATCAATTTGGGGTCCCCGCGGGGACCCCGCCCTTCGGGGCACGAGGGAGGGCAACCTTATGATGGGTTTGAGGAACTTGTACAAAGTCTTTAGCGAGACGCGCCGGGCGAGCCGGGATCGGGCGACGCTCGCCGTGGTGGGCGACTCCCTGCGGGTGGGAGAGCTGGCCGACCTCCTCGGGGCGCAGCGGAACATGAGGAAGGCCGAGGTGATCCTGACCGTCTCGGAGGCCGCCATCTCCCCCTCCGGCAAGGCGGTGGAGGATACGGACGAGATACCGCTACCGCCCCCGGGCGCCGCCACGGCCGACGAGCTCGCGACGCGCGTCGTGGGGGCGATCGACGAAGACTACCTGGTCCCGCTGGCGAAGGCGTATCCCCCTCTCAGGCGGGCTGTGTGCGAGAGGATCATCCGCAAGAACGCCCGCGAGAACGCCGTGATCGGGCTCCTGCCGATCCCGGGCGCCGACATGCCGATGATGACCGCGAACCAGGCGAGGATGGTCCTGCACCTGGCGGCGGCCTACGGGGAGGAACTCTCGTTCCAGAGGGCGCGGGAGCTTCTCGGGGTGCTGGCCGCGGGGTTCGGGTTGCGGGCGATTACGCGGCAGGTCGTAAAAGTCGTTCCGGTTGGGGGTTGGGCCGCGGGGGCGGCCATCGGGTACGCGGGCACCGTGGCGATGGGCCGCTCGACGATGCTGTACTTCGAGCGCGGCGGGCAGAAGGTCGGAGAGAAGGAGATGGAGGAGATCCGTCGCCGCGCCACCGAGGAGGCGAAGGGCTTCGTCTCCCGCCTCCGCCGCCGGTAGCGCGGGCACATCCCGCGGGCACATCCCGCGGGCACATCCCGCGGACACGCCCCACGGGACCGCCGCTATAATCGGTGTCATGAACTTCTCTCTAGGACGCACGGTCTCCGAGCTGCGAAGGATCGGGCTCAGGCTCTTTCTCGCGCTGACGGCGGTGCAGGCGGCCGTCGTTGGCGTGCTGGTGGCGATGGCCCAGTTGCGCAAGCGTCGCGAGGGACC
>CADCUT010000161.1 GCA_902805975.1 uncultured Rubrobacteraceae bacterium
CCGCCCTGGCCGTGGCCCTCCAGCAGCCCGAGCACCGCAACCTCGCGGCGCTCACCAGGGAAGGCACGTCGGCCCTCGGCACGCCCCTGCGCAACGACATCCTGCGCCGCGGCGCGGCGACGGCGGCGCCCTCGCTCGCCGCCTACCTCCTAACGCTGCGCTTTGGAGGCCTGCCGGAGGCGCGCTCCGTCGCCTTCGCCAGCGTCGTCGCCACCCAGCTCGCCCAGACCCTCGACGCCGGCAGGGCCGAGGGCGGCCTCAGCCGCTCCGTGCTCGGGGCGGTGGCCGGCTCCGCCGGCATGCTCCTGGCCGCCCTGACCGTGGGCCCCCTGCGCGACTTTTTCGGCCTGGTCATGCCCGGTCCGACCGGCCTGGCCCTCGTAGGAGCCGGCGCGCTCGTCGCCATGCTCATCGGCCGCGTCCGTTCCTCCGAGAGGCCCGGCGTTCCCGCGCCCGCCTACCTCTCCGCCACGCCGGCCGGGGGCGGGATCTAGGTCGAGCCCCGAGGCTCCCGCGCCCCGCAAACGGAGGAGATCGCGCGCACGTCGGTAGGATCTACGGCGTACCGCCCCGGTCTCGTGGCGCGAAAGAGCGACCCGTCCGTGGGGCCCTCGCGGGCCTCGGCCGGGTGAGGTCGGTCACGCGATGGGCCTCGAGATCTTGCGTGCCCAAACCCGGCGGTCGACCATGCGCGTAGACGCAGACGAGAAGGCCAATCGTGGGCTCTACCTACTCGAACCTGCTTTTCTCGACCGTCTTTTTGGCCGCGGGGGAAGGGGAGAGCCTCCAGGTGAGCCACGCGGCCACGCGGCTCCTCATCGAGGATCCCGCCCGCTCCAAGGCCTGGGCTTCTCCGGGACGAACCCTCCCGGACCAGCTTAGAGGGTGACTGAGAGGCCTCCATCACGCTCCTTTCGCGGGGCGCTTGAGCATCGAGCGGATCTCCTTGCCCAGGGTGTTGTCCGCCACCACGCGGGCCTGGTATTGGGCGACGCGGGTGAAGAGCATGCCCCCCGTCACGTCGCCTATGGCCCACAATCCCTCAGCGAGCCGGCTGGCTCCCACGGGGGGCCAAGACAGGGCCGGAAGCGTCATCTCGCCGCCTTCGGCGCCCCCAGCGGTTTATCGGACGATCTCTTTTCGGCGCATGGTTCCCCGAAGTGCGCCCATGGGCTGCTCCCCCAACTTCGGGCGTAGGGGCTTCTGCGAAGTTGCCGGGGGTCGTTGGTCAGTTCTGGTGCTCGTGTTCCCCACCCTCCCTGACGACGACGGGGACGCGCTGGACGGCGTTGATGCCGTAGGTGCCGTGGTTCCAGGGCTCCCCGGCGTCCGGGGGCTGGGTGTTGCCGGCCGCGTCGGTGGCCCGGCAGGAGAGTTCGTACTCGCCGGGTGCGTGGGCCTCCCACTCGTGGGACCATCCGAACCAGCCGAACCGCCCGATACGTCCTCCTAGCTCGGCCTCCTCCCAGCTCCTGCCGCCGTCCGCGCTGAACTCCACGCGCGCCACGGGCCCCCACCCCGACCACGCGCGGCCCTCTATGGGGACCTTCTGTCCGGACTCGACGTAGCGCGTCCGGCCCAGCTGGGAGGGGATGCCGGGCGGCGCCATCATGGCGCGGGGCCTCTGGCGGGTGACGGGTTCGCCCTTCTCGTCGGCGGAGCGCTTGTAGCGGTACTGGTTGCCCTGTTGGAAGCCGTCGAAAGGCTCCGCTATCGCGGTGATGGACCGGAGCCACTTAACTGAGGCCATCCCGTACCAGCCGGGCACGACGAGCCTCAGGGGCGCGCCGTGCTGGGGCGGGAGGGGCACCCCGTTCACCTCGTAGGCGAGCATCACGCCCTCGCGCGAGGCCTCCTCTAGGGAGAGGCTGCGCTCGAAGTCCTGCTCGATCCCCTGCTCGACGCCCCGGTCGTGGCCGGTGAACAAAACCTCGACCGCCCCATCGAGCAGTCCGGTCTCCTCCAGGATCGGCCCGAGCGGCGTGCCGGTCCACTCCGCGCACCCTATCGCCCCGTCGAACCACGGGACGAACACGGTGCGGGGCGAGGCGTGCGAGCGGCCGGTGCCGGCGCACTCCATCATCACCGCCTCTGTGACCTTCGGGCGGGCCTTGATATCCTCGAGGGTCAGTCTAAGCGGCTCCTGGACGAGGCCCCCGACCTCGAGCTCGTAGGCACCGGGGTCCACGTAGGGTATGTCGTAGTGGATCAGGAGGTAGTGCATGCCTATGGGGGTCACGGGATAGCGCAGACCCTCGGCGTGCATGCTGTGGCACCTCTGGGCCTGCATCACCTCTTCTCTGGTGAACTGCGCACTCTCGGTTACCCTGTTCGGCATCCGGTCTCCTCCTCGGCGGCTAGCGAGTGTCGCGCGAACCTTGCTTACCCCGATTCCTCTACGTGCGAGGAGTGCCTCCCGAGCCTTTGGCCCCGCTCCCCGCGTAGCTCCTGTAGTCCTCGGCCCTGCGGGCACCGGCGGGAACACCGGGTTCGCGACTACGGGAAGCGACGACCACGCGGGGTGCCCTCGTGAGCAGGGTGCTCCTCATGCTCCTCGGCTCGGCCACGAGGCGCGCGCCCGTCCAGGTGGCCGCGATGACCATGGCCGCGGCCACCAGGATCACGTCCTTGACGATGTACTGCGCCGCGAGGGTGGGCGCGTATCAGGGGCCGGCGAACAACTCCCCGGGGAAGAGCACCAGCGGGGACATCGCCCCAATCATCTGCGCCCCCATGAGCCACACCCCCACCCGCAGGAACCTCCCCGTCAAGAAGGACAGGCCGATGGTGACCTCCAGAGCGGCGATCACCGCCAGCCCCGCCCCCGGCGGGACCAGCCCCAGGGTGAGCGCGCCCGTCGTGCGTGTCGCCAAGCCCTCGATGGGGCTGAGGCCCGGGAAGAACTTGAGCGCCCCGAAGGCCAGGAAGACGAGGCCCATGCTCAGGCGCAGCAACGTCACGCTGTGGGCGACCAGCCAGCGGTTGAGGGCGGTGTCCAGCCGGTCGAACCTGTCTAGCAAGTTTCTCACACAAAACTCCTCGGGGCCGTCTTGTCGGCCCATCGTGAACAGCTCGCTCCAATCTATCCAATCTATATACGGCTCTACGTATACTACGAAAGTGGGGATCAACCTGCGCTTTCCGGCCTCCTCCTGCGAGCGAGTTTCTTGGGGAGGCGCGGGCACATGTCTAGCCTCCTCTCCGCGCGCTGACAAGCAGGACGCATGCCGGCCGTAGGCCCGCACATCTTGACACCGCAGAAGACCGGGCCGTGGGAGTTCCAAGAAGTTCGCATACGACGATGGTGTCCTGCCGCCCGCGCCGTCCGGGTGAGGCTCTTCACGGGGCCGCGCGAAACGTTACCGTCCTGTTGCCGCAACTTAACATGCTTATGTGCGTGTGGCATATACTCCGCCCTTCGCCTTACGGAAGCGACCCGATCGCGAGGTGATCGAGGCGATGACGCACGACACGACGCACGACGCGAGGACGGCCCTGTACGACCTCTTGGCCGGGGCCGAGGGATGCGCGCCTGCCGCGCGGGCCGCCAGGCGCGCCCAGGACGATGAGCTGGCGGACTTCCTGTGCAGGGCGCAGGATGAGATCGTCGGCGAGGCCAGGAGGCTGCTCGCCCAGCGAGCCGCCGAGTAGGCGCCGGCCAGGCACACGCACCCGAGCAAGCGAAAACGGGAGTTGATAGGAGTGAGGCACGAAGAGTTCGCGGAGCGAGCGGAGGGTCGCATCGAGGAGGCGGCCGACCGGCTCGAGGGCGAGGCCAGGGCCCTCGACGTCCACGGCGAGGCTTCGAAGACGAAGGCCCGGGCCGGGGAGCTGAGGGTCGCGGCGTTGCTGGTGCGCGGGGAGGCCGAGGCCGTGAGCGCGGGCGAGGCGTCCCCGACCCGAACCCGGGAGGACCCCGCCGGCCCGCTGCCCCTGGAGGCATAGGGCTAGGGCCTCCCGGTGTCCCGCTTCGGCCGGGCCCCATGGGGGGCCGAGGTCCCGCGCCCCCGCCCCCACGTATTGCTGGGCCCGCCCCCGCCGTGGTTACCGGCGACGATTCCCAGCGGACCGATGGAGGCGGGCCCTTCGGTTTTCGTGTCGCGCGACACATCTGCTCGGTGACTCCCTAAGGCAATACGCCTTTCGGGTCACCTTTTGGTTTATGCTTGGCGCTTCCACGAAAGGGCAAACCCGCCGCGAGGCGGGGGCGCAAAGCCCACGGGTCTCCGACGGGAAGAGACGGCCGGGCTGCCAAAGGAGGATGCATGACAGGCAGGACGCGGGCTGCCACGGGTAGGAGGGGGGGGCACTCGAGCCTCACCGACGAGGACCTGATCTCCCTGGTCGTGGAGGGCGACACGCGGGCCTTCGCCGCGCTCTACGACCGCCACGGCCGGGCGGCCCACTCGCTCGCCCACAAGATGATGCGCGAAAGGCAGGCCGCCGAGGACCTCACCCAGGAGGCGTTCCTCAAGGCGTGGCGCTCGGCCGGTGGCTACCGCCCCGAGCGGGGCAGCGTCAGGACCTGGGTCCTCTCCATCGTCCAGAACCGCGGCATCGACCAGATCCGCTCGGCGGCGAGCCGCCGCAGGGTCCAAGACCGCGTCGAGCAGGAGGCCCCCCGCTCCCAGCCGAGCGACGCCTTCGCCGAGGCGTGGCGCAACAGCCAGAGGGAGCAGGTGAGGGAGGCGCTGGACGCCCTGCCCGCCGAGCAGCTGAAGATCCTGGAGCTCGCCTACTTCTCCGGCCGCACCCACGCAGAGATCTCCGACCTCCTCGGGCTGCCGCTCGGGACGGTCAAGGGCAGGATGCGCCTCGCGCGCGAGAAGCTGAGGGGCCGCTTCGAGCCCGGCGGGACGGCGGCGGTCCTTGCACCGGAGATGGGCCGGGGGCGTTTCCCCCCGGAGGCCGCGACAACCCCGTCGACGTGGCAGGGGAACGCTATTCACCCAACCTTGTAGAAGGGCCATTCCCCGAAATCCGTATTCACCATCCCGTATAGCCTCGGTCCGAGCGATGGGTAGGGGACTCGTTACGGCGTCCCGACGCATACGAGGCGACACAACATCCAGGGGCGGTGGATGGGTATGCAGAACGAGTTACGGATGTTCTATGGTCGTGCCCGGTTCGGCCGAAGCCTTTATCGATAGCCGATTTACTGCAACCGTACTGCAACCGGGCCGGCCGTAACGCACCCTGATGACGGCCGGCGAAGGTCCTTGAGGACGTTTTCGGTGTAGATAAGCGGATCCGATGAACCCATCGGACCCGATGAACCGGACGGGAAGGGGCGAAGGCATAACTTGCAAGGAGGAGGTCGCTGGTTCGAGCCCAGCATCGCCCACTTCTAAAACCCCTGCAAATGGCAGTATTTTGCGGGAGCGAAGAGAGGGCGGGGCACCGCACTCGCCGTCAGGTAGCCGTCGGCCGCAGGACCGACGGAACCGGGCGCCGGCCGCCCACAGCCACGATGGTTACGAGGAGACGATCTACGGGCTCGAGGGCGCGCTGAACTAGACGCTCGATGGGGAACGGAGCGAGGTCGCGGCCCGGACGAGGCGCTCCTCATCCCTCGGGGGTCTTCCACCGCTTCGACAACGATTGTGGTGAGGCCGACGCTAAGATGCTCGCGATCGTCACCCCAGGCATCCTCGGCCCCGACTACTTCCGCGAGATGGACGCCGTCGTCGGGGCCGCGACCGGCGGCCCGCCGGACCCTGCGGCGCTTGCCGAAGTGATGCGGCGGCACGGCCTCACCCCGGCGCCATGACGCCGCGTCCGATCCCCCACACGAGAAATAAGGCTGCTGCGCAGCACCGTTATGCTAGGAGCCGCCCGGCCGAGGGTCGCCCGGCGGTCGGCCGTAGGAAGAGAGCCGACGTCTGACAGCCCCGGATCCTTTATGCCCCCTTGCCTCCTGAGTTTCCGGGACTCTACCGAGGTGTTGAGAACTCATGTGTATCCTATTCTGGCCCTCGTTCCTGGCCTGAGAACCCCGGCCTTGCGGCGTTTTGCGCGGGGGGCGCTTCACCCGTCCCGCCCGGCGGGCCGGGGCCGTCCGCTTCCCGCCCCCCCCAGGCGTCCCTCGTGAGCGCGTACTCGACCTCGCCGTGCTCCGTACCCGGCAGCGGGTCCTCCCACTCAAGGTGGAACGTCCGCACGTACACCAAACCCGCCTTCTCCATCACCCGTCGGGAGGCGGCGTTGACCGCCATCGTCTGCGCCCAAACGCGGCGCACGCCGAGGTCGGCGAAGCCCTTCTTGACAAGGGCGAGGGAGCCTTCGGTGGCGTAGCCCTTGCCCCAGGCGCTCCTTTTGAGCCGGTAGCCGAGCTCGTGCCCCTCGGGGGCGCCCCCTTCCCGACTTTGGAGCACGAACCACCCCACGAACTCCCCGGTGGCCTTCTCGACGGCCGCCCAGTAGCCGTCCCCGGCGAAATGCTCGCGGTACTCACGCTCGACCTCCTCGCGGGACGTAGGCTTGCCGCCGTTGAGGAAACGCATGACCTCGGGGTCGTTGTGGAGCGCGAGCAGGCGGTCGACGTCGGCCTCCGCGAAGCGGCGCAGCAGCAACCTTTCGGTTTCTAGCGAGGCGTGCATCTCTAACCCCTTCCCGCGGCGGAAGAAACGTGGGGCAGCATAGCCGGGGACGCCGCCGACGGCAAGCCGCGGGGGGCATAGGATATCCCAGGCCCGGCTGTTGCCCGATGTGCCCCCGCGGACGGGGATAGATTCACCATGGAAGCGACTGAGCCCAGGGTTATTGACGAGGTCTGGGCGTTGCACCAGGAATCCGGATTGGCTCGAAATCACGAAGCCCGGATCAAGATTGCGGGCGGCCGAACTCGCCCTCCTCGTGCTCCAGCAGGAGCCCGAGGGCGTCCCTGTAGAATGCCACCATCTGCCCATAGCGTCGTCGAAGGGAGAAGATCACGATGTCGGAGGAGAGCTCAGGCGGGCGCCGCTTCGGGGCCCGGGCGGCGGCCGAGGTCGAAGGCGCGGTGGCGCCGGGCCTCGAGCCCGTGCGGGACGCCTTCGCCGGGGTGCTGCGGGCCGACCCCGCCGGGGCCGCGCTTGCGGTGGACGTGGGTGGCGAGCTTGTCGTTGACTTGTGGGGAGGACTGCGCGATGCCGCCCGCGGGCTGCCGTGGGAACGCGACACGCTCGTGCACACGTACTCGGTCAGCAAGCCCTTCGCCGCGATCGCGCTGCTCTTGCTCGTGGACCGC
>CADCUT010000162.1:0-1305 GCA_902805975.1 uncultured Rubrobacteraceae bacterium
TGTACAAGATCTACGGCGACTTCAAGGAGGCGACGACGGCCCTCCTCAAGAACGACGGCATCTTCGGCAAGCTCAACCTCGTCGAGGGCCGCTGGCAGGACGTGTTCGCCGAGGCCGTCACCGAATCTAGGGTCGCGAGCATCCAGAAGAACTCGCTTGAGGCGGTCATCAAGCGTGACCCCGAGTTCGCCCTCAGGCTCTTCTCCTCCTTCTCCGAGAGGCTCCGGCAGTCCGACGAGGTCATAGAGAGCCTGCTCCACAGGGAGGTCTCCACAAGGCTCGCGACGTTGCTGGGCAACCTGAGCGAGCGCTTCGGGCGCGAGAACGGGAGCGGCACGCTCATAGACGTGCGCCTCACCCACCAGGACCTCGCGAACATGATCGCCTCGACCAGGGAGGCCGTCTCGAAGGTAATGAGCGAGTTCCAGCGCGAGGGCGTCATAGAGAACCGCAACCGCCGCATCGCCATTCTGGATTCCTCCGCCCTCACGGAGCATGCATCGAGGCTCTCCGGCCTCAGCGTGGACGGTCAGACCTCGATCTAACGCCGGCGAAGCCGGCGCGCACGCTGCGCCCCACCCCGCGAGCCTTTGCCTATCAACACGTGCCCTTGCAAGGTACTTTCAGCACGCCGCCTGACGGCGGCTCTCAGCCAGCCGTCCGTATGCGATAGCCTTTGCATATTCGAATCGCTGGGCAGAGCGCGGCCAGGTCAGGCACTGTACGGTGGAAAGCTGAAAGCTCGCGAAGCGCGCGTGCCGTCCCGAAACCTTTTCGGGGCGCTGGCGTATAATCCTTTTGTTATGGGACACGCATCTGCTGTTGCGGTAGGAGGTTGGCGGGCGAGGCTCAAGGGTCTCTCGGTCCGGCGTGCCGGGCTGGAGGACAAGGAGCTCGTCACCAGGACGCTCGCGGGCGACTTGCGTTCGTACGAGGAGCTGGTGCGCCGGTACGAGCGGCTCGTCGGGAAGGTGCTCTACCCTTACGCGAAGCGGGAGATCTCCGTCGAAGACCTCGTGCAGGAGACGTTCTTGCGGGCCTACGACAGGCTCGAGACCTTCAACCCCGAGTACCGCTTCAAGACCTGGCTGCTCGCCATCGCCAACAACCTCGGCATCGACACCCTGCGGCGCCGGCGGGAGATCGTCGAGTTTAACCCCGAGACGCACGCGGCCGTCTCCCACGGTCCCGAGTCCGAGGCGGACCGCAAGGACCTCTCGCGCAGCGTGCAGGCCGCGATAGCCACGCTGCCCGAGACCTACGGCGTGCCAGTCGTGCTGCGTTACTCCGAGAGCATGAGCTACG
>CADCUT010000162.1:1315-7115 GCA_902805975.1 uncultured Rubrobacteraceae bacterium
CGGGCATGAGCCGCCCCGGCGGCCCCCGCTGCGACCCCGAGAGGGTCTTCGAGCTCGCCGACGGAGGGCTCCCCCCGGAGGCGGAGCGGGAGGCCAGGACACACGTGAACCGTTGTCCGGCCTGTAGGGAACTCTACGAAGACGAGTTGAAGCTCAGCGCGTGCATCGGTTCCCTCGAAGTGGGGCCCGCCCGTTCGGTCTGCCAGGAGGTGACGATGGCGCTGCCGACGCGGCTGGTGGGCGGTCGGATCCTGTGGGCCGGGCTCGCGCTGGTGCTGCTGGCCACCGTCTCCCTGGCCCTGAGCCTCGACGGGACCAACCCGGTGGCCCTCGTGGCCGATTCGGTCGGCGCCTTCTGGGGCTTCGTTTCCGGCCTCGCGGAAGTGGCCGAGGCCTTCCTCGTGGCCGCGGGGCCCGCACTTCTCGTGGCCTTCGGCATCGGGGCGGTTCTGGACCTGCTCATAGCCGGGGTGGTGTTCTCCGTCTCTCGCCGGCGCGCGCGCGAAGCATGAGCATCTCCGTAACCCTCCCCCGCTTCGACGCGCGGCCCCTGATCGCGGCGGGCGTCGCCCTGGTGGGCTTCGTGATGTTCCTGCCGCCGGTCCCGGCATACGCCGGAGAGAAGAGCGTCTTCGGGGACGTGGTGGTCGAGACCGGTACGTACGAAGGCGAGATCTCCACGGTCTTCGGAGACGCCACCGTGCGCGGGACGGTACCCGGCGACGTTCACTCGGCCTTCGGTGACGTCCGGGTGGATGCCGGCGGGGTCGGGGGCAGCGTGAACTCCGGCTTCGGAGATATCACGGTGCGCGCCCCCGTAGACGGGGAAGTGGACGCCGGTTTCGGCGACGTGGTCGTGAACTCCCGCGTCGGGGGCGACGTCGACGTGGACCACGGGGATACCCACCTGGGGTCCGGCGCGGTGGTGATGGGCGACGTCCGTCCCGGCAGCGGCGAGTACGAGCCTCATCCCGAAGCCGTGGTGGGTGGAAGCATGGTCACCGGTACGATGCCAGACATCGGTTCCTCCGGAAACGACGACCTGATCGGCTACATCGGCTGGTTCTTCGCCGCCGCGGGGTTCGCGGCTTGCGTCGTGCTCGCCGCCGTCGTCGCCCCGCGATCCCTCGCCGCCGCCGCCCGGCGGGCCGAGGAGGTCCCCGGCTGGTCGCTGCTGGTCGGCTTCGTCTCCGTGCCAGCGGTCCTCATCGTCTCCGTGGCGCTCGCCATCTCCGTGGTCGGCGTGCCGCTTCTCCTGCTCATGGCACCGGCCTACCTCGCCCTCGTCTTCTACGGCGCCCTGGTCGTCGCCTTCTTTATTGGACGAAAGGTGGTGCTCGCCACCGGCCGCTACCGGTCAGGCAACACTTTAGCCGCCGCAGTCGGGGCCGTCCTGGTGGCGGCCACGGCCCTGATACCGTACCTCGGCGAGATCCTGCTCTTCGCGCTGGCCCTTCTTGGGACCGGGGCCGCGATCCTCGCCCTCGCCTCCCGGGGACGGAAGCGCCGCACCGCCTACCCTTCCTACGAAGCGTTTGTCAGCGACCGCCGCGACGTCTGAGGCGTCCGCCATGCCCGGAGTAACCGGCAACCGACGCGGGATGATCGAGGCCGGACGGGGGGAACGTCTCTGAATCGCCGGGACGACGATAACAGCCCCGGGGTCTCCGCTTTCGGGGCCTCCACCGCCGCGGCCGGCGCGCCGCGGGCGGGACGGCCGGTGGAACGCGTCTTGGTCGCGGCGGTCTCCGCTCCCGTGTTCGAGAGGCCGGAGAACGGCGCGCCGCTCGTCACCGAGCTGGTCGCCGGAGAAAGTCTCGGTGTGCTGGAGGAACGCGATGGCTGGCTGCGGGTCGTCGCGCCCGGGCACCCTACTAACCTCGACCCGCGGGGCTACCCTGGTTGGGCGCGTCCGGGGGGGCTGGTGGAGGCCCCCGGCTGGGACCCCGACCTCACGGTCGTCGCGCCCAACAGAGCTAGCCTGCCGCTCGGCGCGCTGCTGCGGCGCGCCGGGGAAGGGGCCCGACTGCCCGACGGCGGCGTGGTGGCCCTTGAGCCTGGGTCCGTGAAGCCCCCGGGCGAGCCCTTGGAAGCGTCGCCGCTCGGGATCTCTGGCGGGCTGCTCGGCCTGCCGTACCGGTGGGGCGGCACCGACTCGACCGCCGGGATGGACTGTTCCGGGCTGGTCTTCCGCGTGATGGGGCTGCTCGGCGTGAGCGTACCCCGCGACGCCGACGACCAGTTCTGGCGGGCGCCGTTCAGGAGCCGCGAGGGTCCGGAGAGGGCGCGGAGGGAAGACCTGGTCTTTTTCGGCGGGGAGTCCGTCACCCACGTCGGCTTCTACCTCGGCGACGGAACCTACCTCTCGGAACACGGCTCCTCGGGCACCGTCGTCCGCGGCGTCGACGAGGACCCTTATTGGGGCTTCGCGCGCTATATATGAGGAATCCGGGGGCTTTGAGCGCCCCTGACCTCGTGGTGCCGATCATATCCTACCGCCCCCAGTCGAATGGGGTGTCGGGATGAACCGGAGGGCTGAGACGGAGGAGTTCGCCCGGGCCGCGGTCCGGGCGGCCCTCGAAAGGCTGTACGACACCCGCGATACGCGCGTCGGATTGTGCGTCGCGGGGCTCGAGGGACCGCTCGCCGGTGTGGGGTTCGGTCTACGGGAGGGCGAAGCGTTTCCGAGCGCGAGCCTCATCAAGGTCCTCGTTCTCGCGGAGCTGTTGCGGCAGGCGGATGCGGGGCGGCTCTCGCCGGGGGAGGAGCTCCTCGTCGAAGAAGACGACCTCGTGGAAGATTCTGAGATGCTCGGGGCGATGCGGCTTCCGGCCGGGGTCTCCTTGCGGCGGCTGGCTGAAGGCATGATCACGGTCAGCGACAACACGGCGACCAACCTGCTCATCCGGCGCGTCGGCATGGAGCGCATCAACGCGCTCGCCCGCGGCCTCGGTTTACGAAGCACTACTTTGCGCCGCGGGATGATGGATCTCGCAGCGCGGGCGCGCGGGGAGGAGAACACCACCTCCGCCTCCGACATGGTGGCGCTGATGCGGGAGATCCGGGCCGGATCCGCCCTCACCAGATCGTCGCGGGAGTTCGCCCTCGGGCTGTTGTTGGGCCAGCGTCTCGCCTCGAAGATACCCGTTGCGCACCCGCCCGGAGCCCGCTACGCCCACAAGACGGGGGAGCTCGACGGCGTGGAGAACGACGCCGGGATCTTCGTCCTGCCGGGCCGGAGCTTCGCGCTGGCCGTCCTGGTCGAGGGAGACCTCGGCCGCGCCGTGGAGCCTCTCTCCGGGGCGCTGCGGGCCATCTGCGGGCTCTTTGCCGGCCCGGACGGTGCCTAGGCGTACGGGGCGCGCGTTGGCCGGATGTATGAATATTCCTCCGTTTTGCATGCAAGTGACGTCCGGGGCCATTGTGAGTATGCGCATGCGGCTTGACAACGTTTCCGTGGCCCGGTTACAGTGCCGTTAACGCAACCCAGTCTAGAAAGCCGTACAACGATTGCACAAATCCTTACCGGGACGCCCTGTCCGGGGTTGCGAGAGCTTAGACGCGCGTGGGCGCGGGCGTTCGGGGATGTGGACCGTTATAGTGAAGTTTGGGTTCCCGGGCATACAGCGCGGGGATAGGAAAGGAGGGTCTAATGACCACGGGTAGAGCAGGTGCACGCAGGCCGCTAGTCGGCGCCGGGTTCAGCCGCCGGGACTTCTTGAAGATGGGTGGGGCGAGCCTGGCGGGCGCCACGCTGCTGGGAACCGCCGGGTGCGGGAGCATCTTCGGCGGGGGACAGAGTGGCAGCGGCGGCGGTAGCGAGTCCAGACTTCTGAACATAAACTTCGGGGCCGAGGTTCCGGACCTCAACTCCGTGACCACCACGGACTCCGTCTCGTTCAACGTGCTGACCAACCTGATGGAGGGCCTCTACAGGCTCGACCAGGACCAGAAGCCCGTGGCGGCGATGGCCGAGGGCGTCGAGACCAGCAGCGATGGTCTCACCTACGAGTTTACGCTCAGGGACGGCATCCAGTGGTCAAACGGCGACCCCGTCGTGGCCGAGGACTTCAGGTACGCCTGGCTCAAGGTTCTCGACCCGGAGACGGCCGCCACCTACGCCTACATCATCTCGACCTTCGTCAAGGGCGCCGACGCCTACAACACGAAGAAGGGGGATCCGGGAGACGTCGCCATCGAGGCGCCGGACGAGAAGACCCTGCGCGTCGTGCTCAACTCCAAGTCGCCGTTCTTCCTGCAGCTCACGAGCTTCGGGACCTACTTCCCGCAGCAGCAGGAGTTCGTCGAGCAGCAGGGCGACAACTACGCCCAGGACGGGGAGAGCCTCCTCTACAACGGCCCCTACACGATGACCGCGGGCACCGCCGGTGGCGGCCAGACCGTCGTCCTCCAGAAGAACGACAACTACTGGGACAAGGCAAACGTCGCCGTCGAGACCATCAACGGCCGCATCGTCAAGGAGAACGACACCGCGATCAACCTCTACGAGGGCGGCGAGCTCGACCTGACCGCGCTTGAGGGCAACAAGGTCCAGCAGTACGAGGACAGCCCGGAGTTCTTCAGGAGGGTCGAGCCGTTTACCGTCTACGGGCGGCTCAACCAGAAGGCGCCGGGCCTCGACAACATCAACATCCGCAAGGCGCTCATGATCGGCTTCGACCGGGAGGGCCTGACGGATCAGATCCTCCAGGACGGCTCGGTGCCGGCCTACGGGTACGTCCCGCCGGCAATCGCCCCGGGCCCCGGCAACCAGACGTTCCGGGAGGCAAACGGCGACCTCGTGCCAAAGGACGTGGAGTCCGCACGCGCGCTGTGGGAGAAGGGTGTGGAGGAGATCGGCGGTCAGGCGCCCCAGCTGACGATGCTCTTCAGCGACGACTCCTCCCAGCGCGACATGGCGACCTACATGCAGGACCAGTACAAGAAGAACCTGGGGGCCGACCTAGAAGTCGAGGTCGTCACCTTCGACGCGGCCCTCGACAGGGTGGACGCCGAGGACTACCAGATCAACTACGCGTTCGGCTGGATCGGGGATTACGACGACCCGATGACCTTCCTCGACCTCTACCTCTCTGACTCGCCGTTCAACAACTCCTTTTTCGAGAACGAGGAGTACGACCGCCTGATCAGGGGCGCCCAGACGGAGTCCAACACCGACCAGCGCATGCAAATGATGCTGGAGGCGGAGAAGATCCTGATAGAGGAGGCCGGGACGGTCCCGGTGTACTTCGCGGCGGTCGCCGGGGTGAAGAAGCCCTACTTCAAGGGTTACACGCCGCACTCCTTCGGGGGCGACGACTACAAGTACGCGAGCATAGAGGGCAAGTCGTAGGCGGGTAGACCACGGAGAAGGTGGAGATGGGGTCCTTGCGGGAGGTGACCGGCGTCCTTTCGGGGTGCCGGCCCTCCCGCCTCCGTCTGGTACCCGCTGAGGAGGCGGCATGCTGAAGTACACGCTCAAGCGCCTGGTAAACGCCCTCGTGGTGCTCTTCATCATCGCGACGGCGACCTGGTTCCTTATGCAGCTCTTGCCCGGCTCGCCCATACAGAACGCCGAGAAGCTCACGCCCGAGCAGGAGGCGCAGGTCGAGGCCCAGTACAACCTGGACAAGCCGCTGCCGGTCCAGTACGGCCTGTACATGGTGGGCCTGGCGCAGGGAGACCTCGGAAACTCCTACCTCTACGGCGGCAAGCCCGTGACGGACGTCATCTTCGAGCGGTTGCCGGTCTCGATGTTCCTCGGGTTCCAGGCGGTCCTGTTCGGGCTGGTCGCGGGGCT
>CADCUT010000163.1 GCA_902805975.1 uncultured Rubrobacteraceae bacterium
GCGACGAGTTGCCGCTGCGCTACGTCGGCAAGCCCGCCCGTCCGAGCCCGGCGCAGGGGTCGGCGAGGTACCACAAGGAGGAGCACGCGGCCATCGTGCGCGAGGCCTTCGAGGAGAACGGGGACGTTGGGAGAGACAGAGAGGTCATGGAGGCCACACAGGAGCGGGCCTCCTCCCCGAGCGCTTAGGTGAATAGGATCAGAGAGGCAAGGTGAGCCGCCGTGGCGGATGAGATACACGTTCCGGAGCTCGGCGAGTCCGTCGCCGACGCGACGGTCGGACGCTGGCTGAAACAGGAGGGCGAGCCCGTCTCGGCGGGCGACGCGCTCGTCGAGCTCGAGACCGACAAGATCAACTTCGAGGTGGAGGCCGAACACGACGGCGTCCTCGAGTCCATCCAGAAGGCCGAGGGCGACACGGTCACCGTGGGCGAAGTCATCGGCACTCTAGGCGAGGGCAACGGCTCCGCCCCCCAACCGCAGGAGACCGGGGAGGAGACCTCCGGCGAAGCGGCGGCCGAGGAGACGCCGGAGGCGGAAGCGGAGGCGGAGCCAGAGGCGCAACCCCCGGCCGGGGAGGCCAACGGTCATAGGGAGGATGGCGGAGGTCGCGCTTCCCCCTCCGTACGCAAGCTGGCCGAGGAGTACGGGATCCAGTTGTCCGAGGTCGAAGGGTCAGGCTCCGGCGGGCGCATAACCCGCGACGACGTGGAGCGCCTGATCCGCCAGCAGGGCGCCACCTCCGGAGCCACCTCGACTCCTGAGAAGCCCGCCGAACCGGAGACGGACGGCAAGCCGCAGCCAGCACCGCAGCCCGCGGCCCAGAACGGCCGGGCCGACCTCGAGGAGCGGGTGCGGGTCTCGCGCCGCCGGCAGACTATCGCCCAGCGGCTCGTGGAGTCCCAGCGGACGGCGGCGATGCTCACCACCTTCAACGAGGTGGACATGACGGCGGTCATGGCCCTGCGTAAGCGGCGCAAGGAGTCCTTCCAGGAGAGGACCGGCGCCCGCCTCGGCTTCATGAGCTTCTTCGCCAAGGCCGCCATCGGCGCGCTCAAGGCCCACCCCAAGGTCAACGCCGAGCTGCAGGGCAACGAGCTCGTCCTCAAGCACTACTACGACCTTGGTGTTGCCGTCTCGACCGACGAGGGTCTCGTAGTCCCCGTCGTGCGCGACGCCGACCGCAAGAGCTTCGCCGAGATAGAGGGCGGCATAGCCGACCTCGCCGTCAAGGCCCGCGAGGGCAAGCTCAAGCTGGAGGATTTGACCGGCGGCACCTTCACCATCACCAACGGCGGCATCTTCGGGAGCCTGCTCTCGACCCCGATCCTCACGATGCCGCAGGTCGCGATCCTCGGGATGCACAAGATCCAGGACCGGCCCGTGGTCGTCGACGGCGCGGTCGAGGTCCGCCCGATGATGTACCTCGCCCTCTCCTACGATCACCGCGTCATAGACGGCGCCGAGGCGGTCGGCTTCCTGGTGCGCATCAAGGAACTCATAGAAGACCCGGAGTCGCTCTTGCTAGAGGGCTAGAGAGAACCAGGTTTGACCTCTGGGGGCTCCTCTTCGGGGAGCCCCCTTCCTTACACGTAGACTTCTACCTCGGCCCGTATTCCGGGAGCGCGGGCGAGCCTGGCGTCTGTGGTGACAAGCGGCGCGTTCAGGGTTTCGGCGAGGGCGACGTACGCCGCGTCGTAGGCGCTCAGGTTGTCTTTGAGTTCCCATATTCGGTCCAGAGAAGCTACGTGAGCATAGCGGGACCACCGCAGGCTGTCGAAGTCTGCACGGATCTCTTCACTTCTTGCCCGCGAAACGTCGCCACGCAGCAAAAGGCCTCTCAGCGCGTGAAGTATCTCCACATCGAGCAGATGAGGGGCGTGGACGCTCTCACCCGGTGCCTCCATTCGCACCCGTATGGATGTCGAGTTCATCCCTGTTCCCAAGAAGGCTGCAAGCGCTGCGGACGCGTCGAGCACCAGCAAGCCGCGCTACTTGACGTCGCGTGGGTCGTCAGCGTCCCGCATCCGGCGGATGATCGACTCGGGCGGCTCGTCCAGATCGACCGGTTCCCTCTGTCTCAAACGCTCCATCAGCTCGCGCAGCGTTGGCTTCTCGGCAACTAGCTCCACCTCCGAGAGAAGGTAGTCCGACAACGTCATGCCCTCCTGCGCCGCCCGGACTTTCAGCTTGCGGTGCAACTCGTCTGGCACGTTCCGAATCTGGATCATCTTTGCCATGTGATTGAGAGTAACACATGCGCCGCACATGTTAGGTAGTAGAGCCGGCCGGTACGTCTCTTGTCCTGCCGGGATGCATGGCGTACATTGGCATCTCCGGTGAAAGGAACATTGTTTAGGGAGGATCATGGACCTCAGGGCCTTACAGAAGCCGTTGAAGGAGAAGTACAGGGGCGAGCCCGGCTCTTCGAAGATCACGCTGGAGGCGAAGGCGAGCCAGGAGGACACCCCGATCTCTTGCTCCGTGGACATCGGACGGGCGGTCTACGAGGCCCAGGCCCACGCCGGCGTCGGCGGCGCGGGGACGGCGGCCTGCTCCGGGGACTTGCTGCTCGGGGCGCTGGCCGCCTGCGCCCAGGTAACCTGCCAGATGGTAGCCGGGGCGATGGGTATCGAAACCGAGCGGATCGAAGTCACGGTGACGGGGGAGATGGACCTCGCGGGGACGCTCGGTATCTCGAAAGACGTGCCTGTGGGCTTCGAGAGCATCAGGACGCGGTTCGAGATCGAGGCGCCGGGGGCGACGGCGGAGGAGTTGGAGGGGCTCAGAGAGAAGACCGAGCAGTACTGCGTGGTCTTCCAGACGCTGACGCAGCCGCTCAGGCTCGACACGGAGTGGGCTTAAAGGAGTGGCGGGGGGCGATCTTGTCGGGAGGTTGCTCTGTGGCGACCGGCGGGCTCTGGCGAGGGTCATCTCGAAGATAGAGCGCGAGGACCCAGAGACGCCGGGGATAGTGGAGAAGATCTACCCAAAGACGGGAGGCGCCCTCACCGTCGGCTTCACGGGGCCGCCTGGCGTCGGGAAGAGCAGCATCATCGCCGGGCTCATAGCGCTCTACCGGGGGGAGGACAGGCGGGTCGGAGTCGTCTCTGTCGACCCTTCGAGCCCGTTCTCAAGGGGCGCTATTCTCGGGGACCGCATTCGTCTCTCGGACCACTTCCTCGACCCCGGGGTGTTTATCCGGTCGATGGGGAGCCGGGGCCATCTGGGGGGACTGGCCGGGGGTTCGCGGCTCGCGGCGATGGCGATGGAGGCCGCGGGGATGGACGTCGTTATCTACGAGACGGTCGGGGTGGGGCAGGGGGAGGTCGAGGTCGCGTCGGCGGCGGATACGGTCGTGCTGGCGTTGCAGCCGGGGGCCGGGGACGCGGTGCAGGCATTGAAGGCCGGGGTCATGGAGATAGCCGACGTCTTCTGCATGAACAAGGCGGACCACCCCAGGGCGAAGGGGGCCGCCAGCGAGGTCAGGTCGATCCTCGAGATAGGGCAGGAGCTCGACCCCGACCCCTGGTTCCCGCCCATCGTTATGACCCGCGGTGATACCGGGGAGGGTGTCGCGGAGCTCAAGGAGGCCATCCAGAAGCACCGCTCCTATCTGGAGGAGAGCGGGAAGCTGGAGGAGCGGCGGCGGGCCGCACTCAAGAAGTTCGTCGTCGAGTGGGCCACGGACCGGCTCGAGAGGGAGATGCGCGGCCGGCTGGAACGCGAGGATACGGAGACGATGGACAAGGTCTACGAGCGCCAGCTCGACCCGATAGCGGCCTCGGAGAGGATCTTCCGCGAAGTCTAGGCCGGTTCGCTTTCGCGGACCGCGCTCTCAGCCTTCAGGAACCCTTCAGCCTCCTGTGGAGGGCCATCCCGGCGAGCATCGCCGCGACGAAGGCGAAGACGGGGACGAGCCCGGTCCCGAGCGCGGCTATCGCCGGGCCGGGACAGAAGCCGACGAGGCCCCAGCCGACGCCGAAGAGGGCGGAGCCGCCGAGGAGGGGCGCGTCGACGGTCTTCTTCTCGGGCAGGGAAAACTCCTCTTCGAGCAAGGGACGCCCGCGCTTCGGGATGAACCGGTAGGCCGGGACCGCGACCAGCAGCGCGCCGCCCATGACGAAGGCGAGCGTCGGGTCCCAGTCCCCGGCGACGTCGAGGAAGCCGGTGACCTTGGCGGGGTTCATCATGCCCGAGACGGCGAGCCCCAGCCCGAAGACGAGGCCCGAGACCAGGGCCGCCGCGGCCCGCGCGACGTTCGGCGCCATCAGAGGACGTGCCTGGTCAGGAACACCGTGAGCATCGCCACCCCGAAGAAGACCGCCGTCGCGGCGACGGAGCGGCGGGAGAGGCGGGCCATCCCGCAGAGGCCGTGGCCGCTGGTGCAGCCGGAGCCCAGGCGCGTCCCGAAGCCGACCAGGAGGCCTCCCGCGAGGATCGCCGGCAGCGGGGCCAGCACCTCCACGGGTACGTCCGCCGTCGAGACGTAGGCGAGGGCGCCGAGAACGAGGCCGGCGACGAAAGCGGCCCGCCAGATCCCACCCCCGGACTTCAGCGTGAGCAACCCGCCCACGATGCCGCTGATGCCCGCCACGCGCCCGTTCAGCAGCAGCATCAACGCGACCGCGAGCCCGATAAGCAACCCGCCCGCGAAACCGCTTATCGGCGAGAAGTCCTCCATCCTGCCTCCGTTCTCTTGGGATCCCCAGGGCGCGGTGCCCGGCCGCCCAAGAATACCTCCAGGGGACCGGGTTTTACAGCGGAGACGCTTCATGTCGAGGTGCTCTTCGGCTACAGTTTGGGTGCGCCGCTAGCCGGATCCCGGCTTACGGCCCGATCCCTTCGCCGCCGAGCGGCAGCGCCGGCTGCAGTAGACCACCGATTCCCAGTCCCCGGCCCATTTCTTTCGCCAGGCGAAGGGGCGCCCGCAGACCGGGCAGACCTTCTCGGGCAGGTCCCGCTTCTTTACGCCACGCACGCCGCTATTCTATATCGCCCCTGTATCGAACAGCCGAGCGTATCTTTCGGCGCGGTTGCGCAGTCTTATCTTATAGGCGGCGGAATCCCCCTCCCCGCCGCCTATTCTCCGCGTGGCATCCCCGCGCCCGCGGACACCCGCCGACGGACCGATCCCGGCCAGCCCTACCCCCGGCCTGAACCGTTCTCGTTCGCGCCGGTCAGGGGACCGTCCGTGCCGGAGCCGGTGTAGCGCAGGATGTCGATGCCGCGGGTGTAATCCACAGCGTAGACGATGTTGCGGTTGATCCAGTACGCCGCGGAGGTCGAGCCCGCGTGGGGCAGGAAGTAGCCCTTGCGCGTGATCTGGCCGTTGTCGGCGACGTTCAAGAAGTGGGTGCCGTGCTCGTAGTAGCCGAGCGCCATCAAGCCCCCGTTCTTCCAGGTCGGATGCACCTCGAACCAGTGGGCCGAGCAGCCGAGGGCGTTGATGGCGGGCGCCCCGTCCACGTAGGTGCCGTTCTCGACGCGGTAGCGGTCCTTGAGCGCGAAGCGGTTGGTCCCCTCGACCTTGTCGTAGGTCATGACCGGGCCCTGCCGCCTGTCGCACTGGGTTCTGAAGTTCTTCTCGCCCTGCATCACCACGAACTTGTCCTGGCCCTCCCGCGGCCACGTGCCGGAGTGGAACAGGAAGTCATCGGGCTGCGGGTGCTTGCCGCGCGCCACCACTTTCGGCTTGAGCGGCTCCCGCACGTCGAGGATCTGGAAGGAGTCGGAGATGGGGGAGGTGACGAGGAAGCCGGGCTTGTACTCGTCCACGTCGTGCGCGCCGTCCTCGTTCAGACCGGTGATCTCATGCCAGTCCTGCGACATGAGCTTCGGGTTCTCCGGGTCGCGCAGGTCCGTGATGCTCCCATCCGAGCCGTAGGCCCACTTGCAGTCCATGATGCACGTCGTCGTGTGGTCTCCCGCGCCCTCGACGCTGGAGATCTCCCGGATGTTCTCCTTATCCGAGACGTCGTAGACGTGCAGCGCGTCGCCCGGCAGGGACTCGGAGAAGAGCAGGATGTCGCCGTTGGTCGCCACGTTCTCATTCTCGAACTTGAAGCCGATGGGTAGCGTGTCTTCGAGCTCCGGCTTGAGGGGTCTGGAGATGTCGTAGATCGAGATGTTCTTCCAGCTCGTCAGGTACAGGTAGTCGCCACGGATGTTGGCGCCGGTGGCGGTCAGGACCTCCGGGTTTCCCGGCACCGGCTGCCCGAGCTGATCAGCGCCCGGAAAACGGAAGAAGCCCTCGTACTCGACGTTCTTGGAAGAGAAGCCGCCGGTGCTCGGCTCGGATCCCTCAACCCGCGGCATGGCGCCCCTCGGCTCGTTGAGGCTCAGAAACCCGGATTCGACCGTGAAGCCTACCACCGCCACGAGGGCGGGTAGAAGGACCAGTGACAGTATGGCTACTCTTCGCTTCATCTGAGCGTCACACCCCTCTTCGCATGGCCGACCACGTCCAACAGCCCGGGGCGTGGCCCCCGGCACACGTTCCCCTCCCCGGCATTGATGCATTTATCGTAACATAATCGTAACATCGACGCACGGTTTCCGTAACATGGGTGCTTTCGCCTGTAGGCATCAGGTTTCGAGTTGTCGTGGATCGAGAAGGCTGCGGAGATACTGCTCTCAGGCTAACCGTGGCGGCGATGTCGGGCTCCAGGCCGCGTGCTGCAACCTGATGCTTGTAGGAAGTATTTCCGGCATTCTTATTCGACGACGGGTTGGGAGAGGACCCAGAGGCTCGTGACGGTGTAGAGGACCATGAGCGCAACCATCGGGAGCTGGCTCCGTAGGGCCAGTTTGGGGCTGTGGGCCTCCCGGAGTGCTACGGCGTGGGCCAGGTAGACCGCGACGACGTGGCCGGCCACGATGAGGCCGACCTGCGAGTACCAGACGAAAGCCGCCCCGACGACGTTGACGTTGACCCTGTAGCCGGCCGTGCCGAAGAGGTTCCAGCCCCACCCGAAAGGGTCGGAGGCGAGGGCGAAGAGGTTCTGGCCCTCCGTGATCAAGAGCGTGTAGTAGTGGGCCGCCTGGTAGGCGAGCGCGATG
>CADCUT010000164.1 GCA_902805975.1 uncultured Rubrobacteraceae bacterium
GACGACTACATGATCCTCGACGCCGACGACATCCTCGGCATCGTCGAGAACTAGCCAGCCGAAAGGCCGAGTTAGGCTCTACAGGGCGCCGGGTTCCGAGAGGACGCCCGGCGCCCCGGCTTTAGCCCTGGCTCTAGCCGCTTTCCCGGGACGAAAGGTAGAACGGTCCAGCACGCGCTTACGCTGCGAAGGGGAGATAGGGGACGGGAGGTCGTGGATCTGCAGACCCGCCTGCAGGCTCTCGGCTTCTCCCTGGGCAACCGCGGCATAGACGGCGTCTTCCGCGAGACGACGGAGCTGGCCGTAAAGGACTTCCAACGCTCCCTGGGCCTTCTGGCCGACGGGCTGGTCGGACCTATCACCTGGCGCGAGGTCGTCGAGGCCGGATACCGCCCCGGCGGGCGCCTCCTCTACCTGCGCCAGCCCCCTTTCCGCGGCACCGACGTCGCAGAGCTCCAGCGGATGCTCAACGACCTCGGCTTCGACCCCGGCTCCGTGAACGGCCTCTTCGACGCCCGCGCGGCCCGCGCCGTCCGGGACTTCCAGAAGAACGCCGGCCTCCAGGACGACGGGGTCGTCGACGCCGCCGTCTTCAAGACCCTGAACACCTACGCCGCCCAGACGCTTGGCACCCACCAGTTTCCGGACAAGAGCGGCGGCTACTTCCCGGAAGACCTCTTCTCCGGCACCATCGTGGTGGATGCCGCCCACGGCGGGAGGGACAGGGGGTACGTGGTGAAGGAGGGCTTCTCCGAGGCCGACATCAACCTCGCGGTCGCGCACGAGCTCGCCCAGATCCTGCCGGCCAGGGAGATCCTGCTCACCAGGAGCGAGGACGAGGAGGCCTCGGCGGCGGACCGGGCGTTTCTGGCCAACTCCTCGGGGGCGAAGATGATCGTCTCCATCCACCACGCGGTCCACCACACCCCCTCGGCCTGCGGCACCGCCTCCTTCTACTTCGAGCGCCTCGGCTACCGCTCCCACCGCGGCCAGATGGCCGCGACCTACGTCCAGCGCGGCGTCAGCCGAACGCTCGAGACCTGCGACATAGGCGAGTTCGGCCGCTCCTACGAGATCCTGCGGGAGACCAACATCCCGGCCGTGGTCCTCGAACCCCTCTACCTCACCAACCCCAAGGAGCTCGACCTCGCCACCGACCCCTACTACCCGGCAGCCGTCGCCGAGGCCATAGCGAGCTCCTTAGAGCTGTACGCGGGCAGGGACAAGGCGTTTATCGCTGTTTAGGCATCGGGCTTCAGGTCGCTCCGGCCTTCGGCCTCGCTTTTAGTTATGGGGTAGGACCGTCCGGACGTTTCCTGGGCCCCGGCCCCCGGGCGTGTCCTCTTGAATGTCTGGTTGTGCCCAAAAAAGCTGAAGCCTGTGGCCTGAAACCTGATGCCTAGCTGATACAATCAGCCTCCAGTCGGGACGTAGCGCAGCCTGGTAGCGCGCCTCGTTCGGGACGAGGAGGTCGGAGGTTCGAATCCTCTCGTCCCGACTTTTGTGGCCGGTAAGTTCTCGGCCGACAACCTTCAGCCCTCCGCCTATCTCGGTGCGTGTCGGGCCGCTCAGAAGTACGATTCCCATCGCCGGCGACCGTCACAGTCCACATCTATCTCTCCCCGGGGGATACCGAAGAGGCTGTAGGCCCCGATCCTGGCGCTTGCACCGGCGTACGCGCGGTAGCTGTCTGCCTCTGGCTTCCGGCCGCCCGGCAAGGGCGGACATTTCTTCACGCTCTCGACGTGCCAGCCGAGTACGAGCGACGGGCCTGTGTAGTCGTCGTATTCGAGGAAGGTCTCGCCGTAGTACGTGACCACGTGGAAGAATGCCCTCGATGCCACCCGCCTCTCGTGGTTCCCAAAGCCCTCCAGGCCGTTGCCGATGAGCCGGACGGGCAGACCCGCTCCCAGGAACACAAGGACGATCAGTACGGCGAAGACCGCAAGCAAACCCCTCACGTTCTCGACGCCCCGTGACGTGCATTGGGGGTTGGATCAGGCATGATCGGCAGCGTCTCCGCCCTCTGCAAGCGACCCGCGCCTTTGACATCGAGTAGTAGCATAATCCGCGCAGATCTTAGGCCGCCACCGATGCCCTCGCAACGGCGCAAGAAGGTTCCCTACCGAACTGTGATCGAACCTTAACTTCGCTGAACAGTCCCGTTTGCTATCCGCGGAGACTCGAAACACGAAGCCTCGCTACAAGCCTACTTCTTCCGCCTCTTCGAGCAGCTCGCCCCAATCCGTGTACAGGCCGTCTAGGACGCCTTTTAGCTGGCGGTGTTCTGTTACGACCTCGCGCGAGCGCTTGCCGTCAGAATAGAGCTCGGAGGTTGCGAGCTCTTTTTCGAGGCGGGCGAGGCGGCGCTCGGTCGCGTCGATCTCGCCTTCCACGGCGACGAGGCGGCTCGCCAGGATGCTCTCTTCCTTGCTCTGACCGGGCCGGATGCGGCGGCGCGGACGGCGTTTGCCGTTCTTCGGGCCCTCGTCGAGACGGCGGTGGGCGCGGTAGTAGTCGTAGCCGCCGAGGAAGTTGGTCAGTTTCTTGTCTCCAAGCTCCACGATCCTCGTGGCGAGCTTGCGGAGAAAGTAGCGGTCGTGGGAAATAAAGAACATGGTGCCGCGATACCCGAGCAGGGCCTCTTCGAGGGCCTCGCGGGCCGGGATGTCGAGGTTGTTGGTCGGCTCGTCGAGGAGGAGCAGGTTGGCGCCGCTTACGACTATCTCGGCGAGGCTGAGGCGGTTCCGTTCGCCGCCGGAGAGGGCCGATACCTTCTTGAAGACGTCGCCGCCGGAGAAGAGGAAGGCGCCGAGAAGGTCGCGGGCTTCGGGCGCGTCGAGGCCGGTGGCGCCCATCGCCTCCTGGAGGACGGTCTTGCGGTCGTCGAGGCGGGCGAGCTGCTGGTCCTGGTAGGCGGGGGAGACGTTGTTGCCCAGGCGCACGAGGCCGCCGTTCGGGCGGAGCTCGCCGGTTGCGAGGCGCATGATGGTGCTCTTGCCCGTGCCGTTCGGGCCGAGGAGTGCGACCCGTTCGCCACGCTCCACGATCAGGTCGAGGTCTTCGAGGAGCGGCCCTTCGGCGTCCTCGTGGGCGTAGCGGACGCCCTCCATCTCCATCACGACCCTGCCGGCCCTTCGGGTCTCGCCGCCGAGGTCCATCTTGACGTTCTTTGCCCGGCTCTTCGGGTCCTCTATCTTCTCCATGCGGTCGAGGAGCTTCTGCTTGCTGCGGGCCTGGGCCGCCTTGGTCGCCTTGGCGCGGTTCTTCTCGACGAAGCGCTCCAACTGGGCGCGGCGCTCGGCGTTCGCCTTCGCCTTGCGGGCGAGCTGGTCTGCGCGAGCCCTCTTCTCCTCGACGTAGCGGCTGTAGTTGCCGGTGTAGCGGTCTATGCGCCCGTCTTCGAGCTCTAGGATCGAGGCCGAGACCGCGTCCAGGAAGTAGCGGTCGTGGGAGACGACAAGGACGGCGCTCTTGGCGTTCTTGACGAAGCCTTCGAGCCACTCGATGGCCTGGAGGTCGAGGTGGTTGGTGGGCTCGTCTAGCAGGATCAGGTCCGGCTCCTCCAGCAGCAGCCGCGCGAGGGCGACCCGGCTCTGCTCCCCGCCGGAGAAGGACCCGACCGGGCGCTTCCAGTCTTCCGGCGCGAAACCCAAAGAGGAGAGGGTCGAGGCGGCGCGGGCTCGGTAGTCGTAGCCGCCGTCCCGCTCGAACTGGCTCTGGAGGCGCCCGTAGCGCTCCATCAGGGCGTCCGAGGGGTCGTCTGAGAGCCGAGCGCCGAGGTCTTCGAGTTCCCGCTCGCGCATCATCAGCCCTTCGAAGGCGGAGGAGATCTCCTCCTCCACGGACCTCAGGCCGCGCTCGCCGGCGTAGAGTTTCTGGGCCGTCATGCCGACTTTCGCCTCGCCCGGGTACTCGACCGAGCCCTCGTCCGGCCTGGAGTTTCCGGCGAGTATCTCAAGCAGCGTCGTCTTGCCGGCCCCGTTGCGTCCCACCAGGCCGACCTTCTCCCCGGCCTCGATGGACAGGGTCGCGCCGGAGAGGACCTTCACGTCCCCGCCGTGGTACTTCACGAGATTGCTTGCGACAATTACCTTCATGACGGAAGGATTATACCGGCAAGATCCGCTAACCCCCGAAGAGCGGGAAGAGTTCGAGGATGATCTGATCTCCTTCTCCGACCAGGGGCTCGACCTTCTCGGGGAGATCCGGGGCCTCGACGTCCTCTACGCTGGCGGCTCCTCCCTGCTCTGGATCGAAGGCCTGAGCCAGCGGGCAGGGGAGGGGGGGACGGTGACCGCCCTGGACCTCGATCAGACTCGCGTGGATGCGACGGCCGAGAACCTCGAACGGACGGACCTGCCGGCCCCCGTGCAACTGGTCTCGGGCAACGTCTTCGATCCGCCGTTCGGCCCGGACGCCTTCGACCTCGTCTACTCTGCCGGCCTTTTCCACGAGCTGGATGTAACCGGAAGGAGCGCCGAAGAGGCGCTGCGGATGCTGGCGTCCGTGGTGCGTCCCGGCGGGCGTGTCGCGACGGAGGACTTCGTGAATTCGGTCCCGGCGGTCCAACTGGAAGACGAGAGGCTGGACGCGGAGCTCGCCCTCGCCTCTTCCGGCGGGGAGCTTTTCGGGGTGGGCGCGCCTGGGCGGCTCGTTGGTTTGCACGAGAGGGTCTTATCGGGTGTCGGGTGGCGGGTCTGCGCGCCGCGGGCTATCCGGCACCTGGAGAAGGTCGTTCTGGCCGAGGAGGAGCCGGCGACGCTCGCCGCCCTGCCATCCGGGATCGGGGAGCGCCTGCGCGAGCGGCGTGGAGCTCTGCGGGAGCGGATCCGGAGTGAGGGCTACACGCGGCCGGCGACGCTGTACGTCGAAGGGCGTGTCCGTGCCGGTTAGCGGGCGAGGATCGTCCGAATGGGTGATGCGCGCGGACGGCACGGGCATCATTATTGGCGGCGTGGTTTTCGTTTCGGCTGAAGTGGAGGCGGGCTCTTGACCCTGATCGGGCTCCGTGCCATAGACAAGTTCTACGGGGGGCGGGCCGTCCTGCGCGGCCTGGACCTCTCGGTCGCCCCGGGAGCCAGGGTCGGGCTTGTCGGCGGCAATGGGGCTGGCAAATCCACGCTGCTGCGCCTGCTGGCCGGCCTCGAGGAGCCCGACGGCGGCGAGGTCGTGCGGCGGCGGGGCCTGCGAATCGCCTCCCTCCCCCAGTACGTCGAACGCGGGTCCCACACTCCGATGGAGGTTCTGCGCGCCGCGCGGCCGGAGCTCGCCGAGGTGCGGCTGGAGCTTGAAGCGTGCGAGGCGAGCCTCGGGCAGCCGGAGGTGACGGGCGACCTGCGCCGCATGGAGCGGGTTCTCGAACGCCACGCGCAGTTGATAGAGCGCTTCACCGAGCTCGGCGGCAACGGCTTCGACGGCGAGGCGCGCGGGCGCCTCGCGGAGCTCGGCTTCGACCGGGACGACATAGAGAGGCCGATGGACGAGTTGAGCGGGGGGCAGCGCAAGCTCGCGGTGCTCGGGGCGTGCCTCGTGGGCCGTCCCGACGTCATGCTCCTCGACGAGCCCGAGAGCCACCTCGACGCCGGGCGGCGCGAGCGCCTTGAGGCCATCGTCCGCCATTTCGACGGGGCCGTCGTGATCGTCTCCCACGACCGCTACCTGCTCGACGAGACGGCAACCGAGATCGTGGAGCTAGAGGGCGGGAAGACGAGGGTGTGGCCGGGTAACTACTCGGCCTACGCCCTGGCGCGGGAGCTAGAGGAGAAGCGCCAGCGGCAACTCTACGTCACCCAGCAGAAGGAGATAGCCAGGCTCGAGGAGGCCATCCGGCGCTTCAAGCAGTGGGCGCACAACACCGAGGACGAGCGGCACGCCAGGCAGGCGCGGGTAAAACAGCGTCAGATCGAGAGCATGGACAAGGTGGAGAAGCCGGTGCTCGAGCGGCGCAGAATAGGGCTGAGCTTCCGCGAGGGCGTGCGGGGTGGCCAGAAGGTCGTCGAGCTTCGCGACGTGGATGTCGCCTTCGGGGACGAGCCCGTCCTGATCGGGGCGGATCTTACCGTCTCCCGCGGCGAGCGCGTCGGCGTCGTCGGCCCGAACGGCGCCGGCAAGAGCGTGCTCGCGAAGGTCCTTGCCGGGGAGCTTGCGCCGACGGAAGGGACCCGATGGATCGGCCCCTCCATAGAGACCGGCTACCTGCCCCAGGACCACGCCCCCGCCCCCGGCGCCACACCTTTGAGCCTCGTGCGCGACGCGAAACCCATCTACGAGGGCGACGCCGTGAGCCTCCTCGGCCGCTTCCTCTTCCGCTACGAGCAGGCCCGCTTCCCCGTGGACGCTTTAAGCGGCGGCGAACGCACCCGCCTGGAGTTCCTGCTCCTCATGCTCCGGGAGCCGAACTTCCTCGTCCTCGACGAGCCGACGAACCACCTGGATATAGCCTCGATGGAGGTACTCGAAGCCGAGCTCGAACGTTTCCCCGGCACCGTCGTGTTCGTCTCCCACGACCGCTACTTCCTCGACCGGCTCGCGGACCGAATAGTCGAGGTGCGCGGAGGGGATCTCCGCGGTTACCCCGGCGGGTATAGCGACTGGCAGAGGGCGCGCTCCGGCCTGCGCCTCCGCTAGCACGCCCGCGTACTATCTCTCCAGCACGATCGTCACCGGCCCGTCGTTTACGAGTGCCACGTCCATCATCGCCCCGAAACGACCGGTCTGGACCGACCGGACGCCAGCCCCGCGCAGTTCATCGCAGAAAAGATCGAACAGGGGCTCCGCGACTTCGGGCGTCGCGGCCCCGACGAAGCTCGGGCGGCGGCCTTTTCTCGCGTCGCCAAGGAGCGTGAATTGGGAGACGGCGAGGATCCCGCCCCCCGACTCGACGACGCTCCGGTTCATCTTGCCGGCTTCGTCCGCCAGCACGCGCAGGCCGGCGACCTTTCTGGCCAGCCAGCCGGCTTCGGCCTCCCCGTCCCCGGCGGCGACGCCGACCAGCAGGAGAAGGCCCGGACCTATCGCGGAGATCCTCTCGCCATCCACCGCAACGGAGGCGCTCTTTACCCTCTGGAGGACTATCCGCACGGGTCGCTACAGCGGCTGGCGGCCGGCGTATCCGGCCTCGATCTCATGCCAGTAGGCGACGCTCTCCTCGGGCGGGTGCCAGCACAGAAACACGACCCGACCTTCCCGCTCGTGCGGGAAGTCCAGGAGGCCTGTGTCAAGGTCCTTGAGCAGCACGCCGAGCTCCCTTATAGCCTCTATGGCCAGGTAGAGCCTGTACGCCTCGACGCCGTACTCGGAGCCGACCCTCCCGCCGCCGTTCGAGCCCGCGGCCCGCAGGATGGGCTCCATATGCGGGGCCTTCTCGCGCATGGCGTCCCGGTGCGCGGAGACGTCTTCTAGAAGCTCGCCCAGCTTTGGAAGGAGGTCGTTCGCCGCCTGGACGGTGAAGAGCCTGGGGAAGGCGGGTTGCACGCCCTGGAAGGCCTGTCCCTAGCGGCCTACGGCGAGGCGGTCGGCGAGCATCTCGGGGAGGCCTGCGGCCCGGATCTTGGTCTGCGCCTTCGGGATGTCGTACTCGACGAAGCGGTAGACGATGCGCCCCTCGTCGGCCAGCACGTACGAGGCGAACGTGTCGCCGTCGCGCGGTTGGCCCACGGAGCCAGGATTCACCAGGTAGGGTCCACCCGAGCGAAGGTCCAGCGTGTGCCCCCCGTTCATCGCGCCGTTGGGGGAGGGGGCCACGGCCTTCACGTGCGTGTGGCCGTAGTAGCAGACGGGGACGTTGGGGTACTCCTCCACGAGGACCGCCAGGTTCTCCTCGGCGGAGATGCTGTTGATGATGTACTCGTCAGGGTCGCGCACCGAGCCGTGGACGAAGAGCGCCTCGCGGGTCTGCATCATGCGCGGTCGGGAGCGCAGAAAGGCCGCGTTCTCCTCCGTAAGCTGCTCGCGCGTCCACATCACGGCGGCGGCGGCGACGGGGTTGAACCAGTTCAGGTCCGTGGAGAGGTCCGTAACGGCGAGGTCGTGGTTGCCCGTGATCGTGGGCATCCCGAGCTTTCTTACGGCGTCGCAGCACTCGTTCGGGCTCGCGCCGTAGCCGATGACGTCCCCGAGGCAGTACACCGTCTCGACGTCCGCCGGCATGTCCCGCAGGACCGCCTCGAGCGCCTCCAAGTTCCCGTGTATGTCGGAGATCACCGCGTACATAAAGGGTGCGGCGTAGTTTATACATCGCCCGCACGATTGCAAACGTGTCCGGACACCCGATTGAAGCGCCGGTGCCGGTGGGGTAGTATCGGTGGGCGGTTCTCTTATGCGCGGGCCCGTAGCTCAGGGGATAGAGCAACGGTTTCCGGGGCCGTGTGTCGCAGGTTCGAATCCTGCCGGGCCCGCCCTTTTCCGTTCTGCGTTTCTTCTTATTGTTAAAGGGGAAACCTCCTCTCTATCCCCTGAGCTACGTTCCCTTCGCCCGCGTGCTCCCCCGGTTTGACACCCGAAAACACACCTTATCTCTCAGAAACGGGGCAAAAGGGGCGGCGTGACTAAGCGAAACAGCAGGGGGATGAGGGTTCGGTATCAGAAGGTGGTTGAGAGGAACCAGGAAAACCTGACCTGGTTGGCCGAGAGGCACTCTTTCGTCCTACGTCCGCAGATTCTGAAGGAGCGAACAACGTCAATACTCCGAGAGCGAGGACTACTGTATATACAACGCCTCTCCCTGTGCCAAAGACGAAGTCGGTGGCGGCCCCTAGCATCGCAGCCGAGATTATCGTTCCAAAGAACAGACCGACCTTATCCCACAGCACGGCTTTGGAAGTGCTGCCCATACGGTAAATTGCTCGAATGCCAAGCAAAATAGCTAGGATTCCGATGGCACATATCAGCAGTATCAGAAGGCTACTTATTCGGCTGACCTCCCCCTAGATTGCTCCAGTAAATTCTTGGCTTGCTTCTTACGAGTACTCGCCCAGTTTATTGATGGTCTGGGCTTAACGCTACTGCCATCACTAAAGAAGGCGGGGTCAAGCGTCTCCCAGAGACACTCTCGCTCCGAACAATAAGGGTTCAGGGAAAGCGAAGAGAGGGCCACGGACAAACCCGCAGCCCCCGCCCGGGTTGACCCTCACACTGCACTAGTGAACTCGCAACGCTTTATAGCCTCACCAAGACCACAATCTAACCTGACCACCGATTCCCCTTACGGGAATTACAACGCTGGCAGAGGAGCTGGATGTTGTCCACGACGCTAGTTCCGCCCCTCGAATAGGGCGTGATGTGATCGTATGCGAGATTGCTAGTCGAGCCACAGTGCCGACAACGCCCCATGTCGCGTGTCGCTACGGCAATTTTGACACTCTGTGGTACGTAGCGCGAAGGATTACCGCCTAGTGCAACGCGACCCGTGGACTCTGCGTAGGGTGCTGCAAAATCATAGCTTTCCTCCGGCGTTTTCACCCGAACATAGGTTGCCGCGCCTTCGTGCCGCCTAACTCTCAGGGTCATAACTTCAACAGGCTTTTCGACCTTGCGCGGGTATTCGCTCACCACGCAGAACTCCCCGTTACCGTGCCCCTTTATGTACGCAAGGTTCGATTCTCGACGACGCTCTGTTATTTCGCCGAAATCCCCAGAAATGTGGCGCATAACATACTCTTTCGCCTTCTCCGCGGAGAGTGTATCCAAGTCTTTCTCATAGCCGGTTACCTTTCCTAAATCGAATAGACCTTTTGCCCTCGTCTGCCCTGAGTTGGTAATCTCATCAGGATTAAATAGTGTTGCGGTTCCGAGAACGAACCCCACAAGAAGTCCGGTGCCTACTCCCACGCCGAAAACATAGTTGATTCCCGCGCCTACGAGCACCCCTCCCAGTAGCATGCCGAAAAACCCGCCAGCATTCTGGCCAAAGACTCCCCTCGACGCAGATAACGCGAATCCCCACACAGCGAATAAGCACGTCATTATCCCGACAATCATGTAGAGAGTTCCCATAACGGCTCCCGTGCGTTTTGCCTAGACCCAAAGACTTGCCAAGCCCTTTACAGATGTTCAGTCAGTTTATCAGGACCCACTGTGTGTCCATCTTCTGGATCTCATAGCCCCGCGTCGCGACGCACCCGGCGGCGCACCCGGGCGCGGAATAACCTGTACTGCGGTTAAGGAATGTTCCCGGAACCTCGCGCTAATGGGGTTCGAGCACGTTCGATTCGGAGCATCCTTCTTGATGCTCTAGCACGCCGAACGGGACGAGGCAACCCCCTTCGACCGTAGGCTTGCGCGCTTACGGCCGAAGGGGGCGGGAGGAGAGTCCCCTAATGGCGGGGCATGCGGTAGGCCACCTCTTCGCAGTCCCCCGCCACGGAGTCGCCCCGGTCGGCGTGCACCCGGTCGAAGCCCGGGCCGCACACGACGACGTCTTGGGCGGGCTTGTAGGTCATCGAGAAGATCCTGTCGTTGCCCCGGCCGCCGTCGATGGTGTCCACCGAGTTCTCGGGCGAGCCGTGGTCGCCCAGGCCGTCGCTGATGAAGTCCCCGCCGAGGCCGCCCGAGAGGGTGTCCGGGCCAAGACCGCCCTGCAGGTAGTCGGGTCCGTCTTCGCCGGAGAGGGTGTCAGCACCCGTGTCCCCGTTGTCCGTGCCCGAAGGCCCCGTAAAGCCGTATCCGACGAGAACGTCCTCGCCAGCCCCGCCGCTCACGGTGTCGTCCCCGAGGCCGCCTATGAGCAGGCGGTCCCCGCCGCCGAGGCCCGCTATGGTGTCGTCGCCTGCCTTGCCGTCCAGGTGGTCGGCCCTGTTCGTGCCCGTTAGCCTGTCGTCCCCGGGGCCGCCGTTCTTCTCAAGCGCCACAGCCACCCCCGCCGAGAGGGCCGTCATCAGAGCCGCCACCGCCAGGACCGTCATCGTCCGCCTCATGCCCCGCCCCTTTTCGTCTCCGCCCCCGGCCGCCCCGGTTGCCATGGGAGGCACTATGGGGGAGGCGGGTTGCAGGACGGCGGCAAGCAGGTAACGGTTGCTACAGGTTTCGGTAACGGTTCGGCAACACACCGAAGAGGGAGGCACCGCTCGGGACTATTCTCCGTACCACGGACAAAGGGAGCTCTCTAAAGTTCTCCAACCAAAGTACTAGCAAACCTAGCCCATATGGGGGAGGCGGGGACGACGCGCCGACGGTAGCCTACCCTGGATGGAGGCTTTTGCGAACGCAATCACGAGCACCGCGAGGGGCGCTTCTCTTGTTGGGAGCCGTATCTCGGTGAGGCGGGGGCAGAGAAGATGACGGGAACTCGGCAAGGTTCGGCGGTCGGGCTCTCTCGCTCGGCGTTTGTTATGGCGGCGACGGTGGCGCTTTTGGCGGCGCTCTCGCTGGTGCTTGCCTCTTCCCCGGCGTCTGCCCAGACCGTCAAGCAGCCGCCAAACGGCGTGGTTACTTGGGGCAACGACGTCTTCGGGCAGATGGGCGACGGCACGGCGGGCAGCCCGAGCGATCCGACGACCGCCAACGGCGTGGGTGTCGCGACGGCCGTGGACGCGGGGGCTTCGCACGCCCTCGCCGTCAAGCCCGACGGCACGGTGCGCGCGTGGGGCTCCAACGGCAACGGGCAGCTAGGCGACGGTAGCACGACCACGCGCACGAGTCCCGTCACCGTCGAGGGATTGGGCGACGTGAAAGGCGTGGCTGGCGGCGCGGGCCACAGCCTCGCGGTGAAGAACGACGGCACCGTGTGGGCGTGGGGCAGCGACGGCTCGGGGGCGAGCACGACCCCGAGCCAGGTTCCCGGCCTCTCCGATGTGGCGGACGTGGCGGCGGGCGGGCAGTTCAGCCTGGCGCTCAAGAAGGACGGCACGGTGTGGGCGTGGGGGGACGGGCAGTACGGGCAGCTGGGCCACGGTTCCACGGCCGACAGCTCGACCCCGGTGCAGGTGCAGGAGGGGCTCGGCGCGCCGCTGACGGGCATAAAAGCGATAGCGGCGGGCGACAGGCACGCGGTGGCGGTGAAGAACGACGGCACGGCGTGGACGTGGGGCACCAACGCCCTCGGGCAGCTGGGCGTCAACACGGCCGACTCCTACAGGGCTCGTGCCTCGCGGGTCGTGACGGTGGACGGGGTGCTGGGCAATCTGGTCTCCGTGGACGCCGGGAAGAACCACACCGTCGCGCTAGACTCCGGCGGGAACGCGTGGGCGTGGGGCGACAATTCCCAAGGACAGATCGGTATCGGGTACTACGGCGACGACCGCGATAAAGCGACCGTCACCAGGCTCAACGATGCCGCGGCTTTTGTGGCGGCGGCGGGCGACTCCAGCTTCGCCGTGATGCCCGACGGCATGATGTGGGCGTGGGGGAACAACAGATCCGGCCAACTCGGTCTTTACAACACCACCACCAGGCTCCCGTCGCCGACCAAGAGCAAGGTGCTGACCGGCATCGAGGCGGTGTCCGGCGGCCAGGAGTTCGCCATCGCCCATAAGAACGACACCGTTGCCCCCAAGACGAGCGTGTACGGTGGGCCGAGCGCGGATCTTGTCGCCGCCACCACGACCGAGTTCACCGTGCTTGGCGGCGAAAACAGCCCCTACGAGTTCGGCCTCTACTACGAGTGCTCCCTTGACGGGGAGGACTACAAGCCGTGCGACAACGTGGGCGACAACTTCGCGACCCAGACCTACACGGACCTCTCTCACGGCAGGCACACGTTCGAGGCGAGGGCGGTGGACGGCGGCGGGCTGGTCGACCAGACGCCAGCCTCGCGCACGTGGACGGTGGACAGGATGCCGCCCGAGACCTCCATAACGGGCACCACCCCCGAGGAGGCATCCAGCGCCAAGAGCGCCGCCTTCTCCTTTGTCTCCGGGGGCGAGGCGGACTTCAGCGGGTTCGAGTGCAGCATGGACGGCGCGACCTTCTCTGCGTGCTCCTCTCCGAAGGAGTACGCGGGTCTTGCCGACGGCGCGCACGTCTTCCGCGTGAGGGCGCTCGACGCGCTCGGCAACCGGGACGCCACGCCCGCCGAGTACGGGTGGACGGTGGACACGACGGCACCCGACGCCCCGGGCATCGCGTCGCCTTCTGAGGGTTTCACGGGTAACACGGGCACGTTCGAGGTGAAGGGCACGGCCGAGCCGGGCAGCGAGGTGTTCGTCTACGACGCCGCATCGGCCGACTACCCGGTGGGGTCTTCTGACGTGCCCGTGGGAACGGCGCGGGCCGACGAGAGCGGCAACTGGGGTGTTGCGGTGTCGGGGCTTGGCGAGGGGGATCACTTCCTCTCCGCCGTCTCCTATGACGCCGCTGGCAACGCCTCCCAGCGCTCTGCTGCACGGAAGATAGTGGTGGACAGGACGCCGCCGGAGACCTCCATAGACTTCGGCGCGAGCGGCGTAGTCGCCTTGGGCGAGGCGTTTTTCGCCTTCGACTCGGACGGCACGGAGGCTTCCTACGAGTGCAGCCTGGACGGTGAGCCCTTCGGCGTGTGTCCCAAGCGCCTCTCCGCCTCCTACACGGATCTCGCGGACGGCAACCACATCTTCCGCGTGAGGGCGCTCGATGCGGTTGGCAACGCCGACCCCACGCCCGCCGAGCGCGGGTGGACGGTGGACAGGGGGGCACCCACGGGCACGGTCAAGATCAACAAGGGCGCGCCCTCCACGAAGAAGCGCTCCGTGACCTTGAGCCTCGCGGCCGCCGACCCCGACCCCGGCAGCGGCGTTTCAAAAATGCGCTTCTCCCACAACGGCAGGCTGTGGACGGACTGGAAGACCTACGCGCCGACGAGGGCGTGGAATCTCAAGGCGGGCGACGCGGGGATGCGGACGGTGTACGTCCAGTTCGCAGACAGGGCGGACAACCAGTCGGCGGTCGCGAAGGACACGATCCGTTACAAGCCCTAGCACATCTGCCAGAACGTCCGCCGAACACGGCGCTTGGAAGGGCTCACACTTCCCACGAAGCGTGAGCCCTTCTCCGTGTCCGACGCCGCTTTCCCTGCTTTTCTCATCGGATCCAAAGCGCCACCAAAACGCCCCCGGAAGCTTTTGTCCTCACAGGAGCCCTTTTCCTTCTCCGCGAGCCGTCTGCCCCCCTTTTCGCGCCGCTGAGAGCCTCTTTCGTGGTCTACTGCCGACCGCCAGCGAAGCTACGACCCTGGTCCAAGAGTGCTGCAACCAGTGCTGCAACCAGTGCTGCAATTGACAGCTATTTTGACAGCCACCGTTGCAGTACTTCGGCCACCAGGAGCTTCGCCGAGCACATTCCCTTGTCGTCGGTAGCCTCCCTACCTTCCCGCTACGAGTGAGGTTCCCCTTTGGATAAGCGGGGTTTTCATTATCATAGGTAGGTGGAAAAAAACGGAGCCGAACACACGGGAAGCGTTGGTAATAAGCATGGGCGTCTCGTCGGGCTCATAACCCGAAGGTTTCACGTTGACACCTTGATTGACACCTTATCCGGGCGCTACGGGGTGTCGGGGGGCTGGCTCGTAGGCGAAAAACCGCTCATAAAGAGGGTGCAACGGTTTCCGGGGCCGTGTGTCGCAGGTTCGAATCCTGCCGGGCCCGCCCTTCTTTTAACCTTACCCATTCGACTTCGGCTGCTTACACGGCCACGACCGACGGGCCAACGAGCGGGCGCTGCGCGACGGTACGCGCCTGCTCTCCGCCTACCATACCGAGGCGGGCCGGTGCTGGGTCGTCACCGAGGCCGACAGGTCCTCGACCTGCGTGCTGCTGCCTAGCGAGTATTGAGGTGCGCTGTGATAAGTGCGGGGCCTCGGCCCCGGCCCTCAATACCTGTCGCCGCAGGGGCAGCGAGGGTACGGGGGTGCTCTGCGACGGGTGCTGGCTGCCGCTGCGGATCGGGTGTGGGTGTTGCCCGGTCCCTTTGCCGTGTGAGGCCGGTGCCGAGGATGCAGGTGGTGGGAGAGCGGCAGGGACCCGCGCGACGCGAAGCCGGGCGGCGGGCACGGCGCGATGGTCGGGACCTGCGTAGACTGCGCTGGGTGAAGCTCACGGTCTTGCCGCACGCCGCCGACCGCATGGAGGAGTTCGGCATCTCCGTGGCCGACGCCTATCGTGTGCTGTCGGAACCGGAAGAAGAGGGGCGGGCTAACCTCGGCAGGCTCTACGCGCAGAGGAACATCGGCAACCGCAGGATCAGGGTGGTCTACAATCGGGGGGCGGGTGACGAGAGGATCGTCGTCACGGCCATGCTCCGCAGGAAGTGAGGGTCGGCATGCACATCACCTACGACAAGGAATCCGGGGCGCTCTACCTCAAGCTCCGCGACGGGTCCTACAGCCACACCGAGAACGTTTCCGACACGGCCGACGTGTACGTTGACCTGGACACCGAGGGCAGGATTATCGGTCTGGAGGCGCTCTCCTTCGAGGACCTGGCCCAAGCCATCGGCGAGCGCGGCGGCAAGCTGGATCTGCCCGGACACCCGGACCCGGCCACCTACGAGGACGCGCTGCGGATGTCCTTCGAGCAGAGCTACGGCGGTGCGTCCGGTTCCGTGGGCCAGGTTGCTGACGCGGCTTCCGAAATGGCGGGCCAGGTCGCCGACCAGGCGGCCGAGGCCGTGGGGGGAGTCGCCCGCCCGGACGAACCCGACCCCGAGGAGGTGCGCGAGGCTATGGTGTCCTTGGGACCGGACGACCAGGCGGTCCTGGAGATGCTCATCGGGGAGGGGCTGAACATCGTCGATTTCGCGGAGCGCCTGGACGTCTCCGTGGCGGAGGCTCAGGTGACGCGGAGGGCCGCCTTCGAGAAGCTGAACGACGCCATTCGCCGTCGCGGGCCCACGACGGGGAGGGCGGTCCCGCGCCGACCCGCCGCAGGCTGATCCCCTTGAGCGACCACGACTACCGGCACGGCTGGTTCCTCGTCAGCGAGGGCTTCGCCGTCTACCATATCGAGAGCCACGAGGGTCCCATCCACCGCACGTTCGGCAGGATACCAGAGCAGGCGCACGAGGCGTACCAGCGCAACTACCCGGTCGAGAGCCACGAAGCCTATGACTCGAACATCGTGTCCACCGTGCCCGCCGTGCTGCTGGAGGACACCTCTATTGACTACGAGACCGCCAGCGACAGGACCGTCACCCTCACGGGGGACGAGTGGGAGCGGGTGAGGTCGGGAGAGACGAGCCTGGATTCCCTGTTCTCCGACTCCCGCTGGTTTAACTAGCCGCCCCTCCCAAGAAACCTCGCCACGCCCTCCGGTGTCCTCCTTCCGGCCTGGACTCATTCCTATCCCGCCAAGAGCCAGAGCAGCGAGGCGGCGACTGATGCTCTCAGAACGTGGCGGCGATGAAGATGGGCTGCGCCAAGACGGCAACGATCCCGACCACGACCGTCGCTTGGTCCTCGGGGGGAAGACCTCCGAACCAAGTCAACCGCCCACCAACCTCCTCCACCACGACACGCGCCCAGAGCCGTTCTGGGCCTCCGAGCCGCGAGCTACCTTGATGGCCGGCGACGTCGGCGCGCCCTCAGCGACGACCTCTTCTGATATCCTCGCGTGCGTTGAAGACCTCGTAAGAACCGAAGGGAGCGACGGCCCTGCGACGCGCGTTCACCAGAAGAGACTTTTTGAAGGCCGCGGGGGCCGGGACGGCCGGGATGGCCCTGCTCGGCGCCGGCGCGTGCAGCACGGAGGGGGGCGTGAAGCGGGAGCCGCCCGGGCGGTCCGGCGGCGGAGGTCAGAACGTCGTCCTGATCATCGTGGACACCCTGCGCAAGGACCACATCGGTGCCTACGGGAACGACTGGATCCAAACCCCCAACCTCGACTCTTTGGCGCAGGAGAGCCTGCGCTTCACGCGGGCCTACCCCGAGTCCACGCCGACGATCTGCGCCCGCAGGGCCATCCACACGGGCACGAGGACGTGGCCTTTTCGGGACTGGGACCCGCCCGAGGGGGAGAACATCTCCCTGCGGGGCTGGCAGCCCATCCCGCTGGACCAGGTCACGCTCGCCGAGGTCCTGAGGGAGAACGGGTACTTGAACCTCTTTGTCTCGGACAACCTCCAGCAGTACAAGCCCGCCTACAACATGCACCGGGGCTTCGACGTCTGGGACTTCTTCCGCGGGCAGACCACGGACAGGTACCGTCCGATCTGGACCTGCCCTCCAGAGAGCCTGGACCGGGCGTTTATAGCCAACCCCGACTCCGCGACGGGCGGCGAGCAGTACTTCGCCCAGTACTTCGCGAACGTCGCCGACCGCAGAAGCGAGGAGGACTGGTTCGCCCCGCGCGTCTTCAACCGGGCGTCGGAGTTTCTGGAGTCGGCGAGGGACGTTGGCCCGTTCTTCCTGACGGTCGACGTCTACGACCCGCACGCCCCCTGGGACCCGCCGGAGAAGTACACGAACATGTACTCCGACGGCGCCGACGGGCCCGAGCCGTTCGCGCCGGTCTATGGTTCCAGCGATTACCTCACGGAGCGGCAGATAGACCGGATGAACGCCCTGTACGCCGGGGAACTTACGATGATGGACCGCTGGCTCGGGCGGTTTATGGACAAGATGGAGGAGCTCGACCTCTTCGAGGACACGCTGGTCCTGTTGCTCAGCGACCACGGCATGATCCTCGGCGAGCACGGCCTCGTCGGCAAGCCCCACTACGCCCTGTACCCGGAGACGGTCGACGTGCCGTTCATGATCCGCCACCCCGGGGGCAGGCTCTCCGGCGACGCGAGCGACTACTTCGCCTCGACCCACGACGTCGCCCCGACCATCCTCGGCCACCTCGGCATCACGGCCCCCGAGCAGATGACGGGCCAGAACCTGATGGCCTTCTTCGACGGCGGCGAGCCCGAGGCGCGAGACCACTTCACCCTCGGATACCACGACCACGTCTGGGCCCGCGACGACCGCTACGCCATGTTCTCCGCCGACGACGGCTCCGGCGCCAAGCTCTTCGACGTGCAGGATGACCCCGGGATGAACGAGGATATCGCCGCGGGCAACCCGGAGATCGTCAAGAGGATGTACGACGGCTACGTGCTTAGGGACGCCGGCGGGCCGCTGCCGGACTACGGGTAGGGTCGAGGTATCAGGTTTCGGGCTTCAGGTAGGCCGATGGGCGGTGCCGTGCTCGCCGGCGAGAGCTTGAGGAGCCCGGAAGACGGTACGGCCGCCGCGGCCTTCGGTTCGCCAGGGGCCCGCTCCCGGCGCCCGGGTGGACGCGGCGGGCGGCGGTTCTCGTGAGCGGGCCGGGGGGCCGGGACGGCGGGGCGCTCGCGACGGAGGTCGCGCTGGTCTTCGCGGCGGTCTTCTGGGGGCTCAACTTCGCGGCCACCAAGTACGCCGCCGACGCCATACCGCCGCTGGTACTCGTAGCTTTACGGTTCTCGGTTGGGGGCGGGCTCATGTACGGAATCTTGCGGGTGCTCGAGCCCAAGAGCCGGCTGGCGAGGGGGGATCTCCTCCCGATGGCGGCGCTCGGGTGCTTCGGGGTGGCCACGGCCCAGACCGGCTTCACGTTCGGCCTGAGCCTCACGAGTGCCGCGAGCACGGGCCTGATCTTCGCGACAGCCCCCGTCTGGGGCCTCCTGCTCGGCTCCCTGCTCGGCCTCGAACGACCCACCGCAAGAGGCGTCCTCGGCGTGGGCCTCTCCATCGTGGGCGTCGCCGCCGTGGTCTCGGAGGGGCTTTGGGACGGGGGCACGAACCTCGTCGGCGACGCGTTCGTCCTGGTGGCCGCCGTGTGCGTCGGGGCTTACGCCGTGCTCTCGATGCCGCTTCTTGAGCGGTACTCGCCGCTGGCCGTCGCGACCTACCCCGTGCTCTTCGGGGCGCCGTTTCTGCTCCTGCTCTCCATCCCTTCCGTGCCCGGGCTGGAGTGGGGGAGGATTGGGGTGGGGCCGTTGCTCGCCGTCGGGTACGCGGCGGTGTTCGCGACCGCGTTCGCCTTTACCGCGTGGCAGCGGGGCATAAGCCGCATCGGGGCCAACCGGGTGCTCGTCTACCAGTACCTCATAACCACCGTCGGCGTCACCTCGGGAATCGTCTTCTTCGGCGAGTCTCTCGGGTGGAACAAGATAGGCGGGGGCGCCGTGATCCTGCTCGGGGTGTACCTGGCCCGCAGGTAGCGGCCCGCGGGAAGCACCCCGGCGCCTGTAGAATGCCCCTGCCAGGGAAAAGGAGAGACGGGGGAGAGACCATGCAAGCCTACCCGATAAAGCTGACCTTCCACGTGCGCGAGTACTCTTTCGGGGAGCGCCTGATCCCGGAGAGGCTCGGCAAGGAGGGCGTGCCCGACGGCGTCGTCGCCGAGACGTGGGAGATAAGCGACTACGCGGAGACGACCGCGACAATCACGAACGGCTCCTACGCCGGAAGGACGCTCCACGACCTCGTCGAGGAGTTCCCGGACGAGCTCGTCGGGGAGGGCTGGCGGGGTCCGCACTTCCCGATCCTGCTCAAGTTCCTAGACGCCTCCCACATGCTCCCCGTCCACCTCCACCCCGACGACGAGACGGCGAGGAGAAAGCACGGCGCGCCCCACGGCAAGAGCGAGGCGTGGCACATCCTCTGGGCCGAGCCTGACGCCTCGATTTTGGCCGGCATAAAGGAGGGCTTCTCCAGGCAAGACCTCTTCGACGCCTTCAAAAGGCAAGACTACGACTCGGTGATGGCCCGCTACCCGATTCAGTCCGGCGACACGGTCTATGTGCCCGGCGGCATCCTCCACACCTTCGGGCCGGGGACCCTGATCGCCGAGGTCCAGCAGACCTCCGACCTCGGCCAGTTCGTCATGCCGGAAGACCTCTACGGCAATCGCCTGGACGAAGAGGAATGGAACGCCAACATCGAGGCCACGCTCGACGAGCTCAAGATGGACTTCATGCCCCGCCCGAACCCCGGCCTCGCGCTGGAGGACGGGACGAACCGCAGAACCCTCTGCTGCGCCGGGCCGCACTTCGCCCTCGAAAGCTGGTCGCTCGGGACCGCCCACACCGCGCCGGTCCGCCCCGAGCGTTTCCTCACCCTCTCGAACGTTGGGGAGGGCAGCGTGCAGCTCCGGTACGCGGGCGGGGTGGAGTCGCTCGGGCGGGCGGAGAGCTGCGTGCTGCCGGCGGGGATCGGGGAGGTCGAGGTCGTCCCCGACGGGGTGGCTGACCTGGTGGTCTGTTACGTGCCGGACCTCGAGAGGGACGTCGTCGGGCCGTTGCAGGAGGCGGGGCATTCGGACGAGGAGATCCGGGGCCTCGGCGAGGTGGACGTCCGGCCGTAGGGACAGGAGATTGGGGGAGATCATGGGAAAGATAGTCGCCTTGGGCGAGGTCGTTTCGGATATCTACAGGGGGGAGGAGATCTCGGCCGTCGAGCTCGGCCTTGTCGCCAGGCCCGGCGGGGCGCCCGCGAACGTCGCGGTGGCGGCCTCAAGGCTCGGCTCGGAGGCGGCCTTTGTCGGGAGCGTGGGGGAGGACCTTTTCGGAGACTTTATCCTGCGCGCCCTGGAGTCCGAGGGTGTGGAGACGGGCGGTGTCAGCCGCCAGAAGCCGCCGACGCGCACCTCGCTGGCCTTTGTCGAGATAGCCCCGGACGGGGACCGCGAGTTCACCTTCTACCGTTCCAGCCCCGCCGCCGACGAGTTGCTCTCCGCCGAGGACGTAACGGATGACCTCGTCGCCGGGGCCTCCTTCGTGAACTTCGGCAGCATACCCCTGATCCGGGAGCCCTCCCGCTCCGCGACCCACCGCATCGCCAGCCTCGCCCGCGACCAGGGCGTCCCCGTCGCCTTCGACGTGAACTTCAGGGAGCACCTCTGGGAGAACAAGGAGGCCGCCCGCGAGGCCGTCGACCCGCTGCTCGACCTCTCGACCATCGTCAAGCTGGGCGACGACGAGCTCGAACCGCTCCTCGGCACGGACGACGTAGACGAGGCGACCCGGGGGCTCCTCGACCGCGGCGTCCTGCTGGTGCTCGTCAGCAAGGGGCCGGACGGGGCCTTCTACGCCACCCGCGATTTCAGGGGCGAGGTGCCCGCCTTCGATATCGGGGAGGTCGTGGACGCCACGGGTGCCGGGGACGCCTTCCTCGCCGCCACCCTCGTGCACCTCTCCGGCGGCGCGTTTACCGAAGAACGGGTGCGCGAGGCGACGCTCCGGGGCTGCGCGGCCGGGGCGCTCGCCTGCACGCAGTACGGCGCCATGAGCGCTCTGCCCACGAAAGAAGACCTCGAACGGTTAATGTCCGGGGGCTGAAGGGGAGGCTTCAGGTTTTAGGTTTTAGGTATCAGGTCTTGTTGACGGGACCGTCTCTAGGGTATCGGCGCTCTTGGGTTGGGCGGTGAGTGGGGATCCTGGGAGATGCTACGTTATACGGACCGCCGGTGCGACCCTCCGCCCGGTCTCGATGGGAGCTCTCGATTCTCTGCACGACCTCTGGACGCAGCCGGGGGTGAGGCGGTTCTTGTGGGATGACGAGGCGATCCCGCGCCCCAGGGCGGAGGCGGCCGTCCGGGAGGCTATCGAGAGCTTCGGGCGGTACGGCTTCGGCCTGTGGGTGGCTGAAGGCGAAGACGGCGCGCTCCTCGGCTTCTGCGGCCTGCGCCAGCTCGACGGCGAACCCGAAGTAGAGATCCTCTACGGCGTCGCGCCCCACGAATGGAACAGGGAACTGGCCACCGAGATGACGCTCGCGGTGCTCCGATACGGCTTCGAGCGGGCCGGTCTACCCCTCATACTCGGCACGACGGACGCCGCCAACACCGCCTCCCGCCGCGTCCTGGAGAAGGCCGGTATGTCCCTCGAACGGGATGACCTTTGCGCGGTCGGCAAAGAAGTCCGCTACGCCATGCGCCCGGAAGATCTCCCCCCGCCAAGGAGTAACTGAAAGCGGGGGCGAAGCCCGAGCTTGCTAACGCCCGACGCGGCTGACCGCGACCGGCACGTCTACCAGCGCCGCGAGGCGTTCGGCCAGCGGGCCCAACGAGGGCAACTCCGTGGCGGCGTGGCCCGCGTCTATGGCGGTGAGGCCTAGCGATTCGGCGAGCAGCGCGTCGTGGTAGTCGAGGTCGCCGGTGACGTAGGCATCCGTGCCGGAGGCGGCGACCTCCGGGATAAACGAGCCGCCCGAGCCCCCGAGGACGGCCACGCGCCGGATGCTCCGGTTCCCCGTCGAGACCGGCCGGGCCGGGAAGCCCAGAGCCCCTGAGACGTGGGAGGCCAGTTCCGCCGGGGCCAGCGGCTGCGGGAGGGTGCCGATCCTGCCGTAGCCGCAACCTTCGGGGAACCCCTCGACGGGGTAGACGTCCAGCGCGACCTCCTCGTAGGGGTGCGCGGCGGTCGCCGCGTCCACGGCGGCCCGCGCCAGGTGGGCGGGGACGACCGTTTCGAGCCGGACTTCCTCGACCCGCTCCAGGCGGCCCCTCTCGCCGAGGTACGGGTCGCTCTCCTCGCCGGGGAGGAAGGTGCCGGTGCCGGGCGTCCGGAAGGTGCAGCGGGTGTAGTCCCCGATGTTACCCGCCCCCGCCTCCGAGAGCGCCCCGGCAACCGCCTCCGCGTTCTCCGCCGGGACGAAGACGACGAGCTTTCGCAGGGCTCCCCCCGGGGAGATCGTCTGCAGCGGGCCCTCCAGCGCGAGGGCTCGGGCGAGTGCTACGGAGACGCCGTCGGGGGCGGCGTCATAGCTGGTGTGGGCGGCGTAGACGGTGAGGCCGTTCAGGATCGCGCGGGAGACGAGGTCTCCCGGGTAGGAGCCCGTGTCAACACTCCTTAGCGGGGTGAAGATCAGGGGGTGGTGGAAGAGCAGGAAGTCAGCCCCCTCCTCCCCGGCCTCGTCGAAGACCTCCGGCAGCGGCGTCAGGGCGACGAGGACTCGGCGCACCGTCGCGGCCGCGTCCCCGACCTGGAGGCCGCAGTTGTCCCAGCCCTCTGCGAGAGAGGGCGGGGCCAGCCGTTCGACGGCCGAGACGATGTCGCGCGCTTTGGTCATGGGCGGCATTGTACAATCCCCCGACCTTGCTTCCCGAGAGGACCGCCCACCTCGTCTCCGCCGTCACCCGCCTGCCCTTGCTGGCCGTGCCGCTCTTCCTGGCCGTCGGCCTGGAGGCCGCGGGAACGGACGGCCTGCTCTGGGCGCTTGTGTGCGTCTCGCTCACGAGCGGGCTCTCGCTCCTCTACCTCTTCTACCTCACCCGGTCCGGCCGGGTCAGCGACCCGCGCAGCATCCCGCGCGCCGAGCGGGTCGGGCCCCTGCGCGTCGTCGCGGCGCTGCACGCGGGCGCCTTCGCGCTGGTCTACGGGCTCGGCGGCCCCGCGGAGCTCTCGGCGGCCCTCCTCTCCTACGCTATAGCCACCGCGCTCTTCGCCGGGCTGACGCCGCTCATCAACCTCTCCCTACACGCGGCTGGCGTCTCGGGTACGGCCGTCTGCCTCGCGTTCGTGTTCGGAGCATGGGGGCTGCCGGCCTTCGGGCTTCTGCCAGCCGTGTTCTGGGCGCGGCTGCGACTGAAGCGGCACACCGTACCGGAGCTGGTGCTCGGGGCGGTCGTCGGGGGAGGGGGGACGTGGCTGGCCTTTGGCCTGCTAGGCTGAAATAAAGGTTCTAGGCTCTAGGCTCGAGGGGTGATGGGACGGCGACTGCTGCCATAGCGTCGCGATCTCACAGGCTTACGACCACGGGCCCCGAGCCGCACCTCGCACCCCTAGAACCTCAAAGCCTAGAACCTCCCATTCAGCCCTGCTCTATAAACCGGCGGAGGGCTCTCGCGTAGACGAGGGGGACTTTTCGCGTGTTCGCCCAGTCTTCGAGGGCTATGCCCAGACGGACGCCGCGCCGGACCTGGTGGAGGTCGTCGTCGAGGTCGTCGCCGCGGTTGCCGAGGGCGAACTCCTGGCGCAGGGCTTCGAGGTCGTCCCTGTCGAGTCTTCTCGGGTCGGATCCCAAAACGCGCCTCGCTCCCGGGGTGCCAGCCACCCTCTCCCCGCCGCGTCCTTCCCAGAACGCTGCGGTGGATCGGAGTGGACCCGACGAGACTCGAACTCGTGGCCTCCGCCATGCGAGGGCGGCGCTCTCCCAACTGAGCTACGGGCCCGAAAAAGGCCCTAGAATCCTAGCATCAGCCGACCCGATTGCAAGGGAGTAGGATGGTGGACGATGCTGGCCTTGAAGAGCGTTTCCGAAAGGCCTCCGCCCGCCATCCCGGCCAGCCTTCGCAAAGTCGGGCGGCCGTATATGATCCCATCAGCGGCGAGCGGCGAGCGGCGAGCGGCGAGCGGCGAGCGGCACGGCTCTGGAGACGCGTCGCCTACCGTCGATGGCGGCCCTGGCCGGCAAAAGGAGCAAAGGAGGAGTGTCGTGACGGACCGTTGGGATGGAGAGCGCGACAGGCGCGAGGATGATGACGCCGAACGCCGGCGGGAGGAGGACGAGCGCAGGTCCGACGAGCTCAGGGAGGCGTGGCGGCGCAACCACCCCAGCAGGCCGGAAGAGGACGAGGGAAGGCCCGGGAGAGGAAGGACGTGAGCGCCAGAACCTGGGACCTCCTCCTCTTCGCGGCGGCGCTCCTCTGCGCGGCCGGCTTCGCGCGTTACTACGTCCGGGGAGTGCTCGACGGGGACCGTACGCTCGCCAGGGCGGCGGCGGTCGGGTTCGTCTTCCTCTTCGCGGCGGCCGCCGTAGCCCTTCTGAAGATACTTCTGTGACCGCCCGGGCTCCGGACACCACGTCCGCGTAGACGTGAGAGCACCGCCCGAACCCTCACTTTGAGGCCGCTCCCAGGCCTTGGCAACAAGAAAGGCCGGGGCCCCGAAGGATCCCCCGGCCAGATAACGACCTCTTCTACTTCAGGAAGCCTCTGGTGTCGCTCTTGGCTTTGTGCGGACCGCCCTCGGGCCGTCCGGTTCGCTTGCCCCGCTCGCCTCCAGACATCCGGTATTCCGCGGCGCGCATTGGCGCCGCTTTGATCTTCTTCACTTTGGCGAACATCCTGGCCGGCGTTCTTTAGGGTACGTCTTTGTTCTGGCGGCTGCCCGCCGGGACGCGAGCCCGACTAGAGCCCGAGAAAAGCAATCGGGGCCTGGTTTTGCCAGGCCCCGATCCACTTCATCTATGCGGTCGCTGGACGGTGACCCGACCGCTTAGACCGGAGAGACGTTGTCCGCCTGCATGCCCTTGCGGCCCTGCGACGCCTCGTAAGAGACCTTGGCACCCTCATCGAGGGACTTGAACCCCTCGCCGGAGATTCCCGTATGGTGCACGAAGAGGTCCTCGCCACCCTCGTCCGGGGTGATGAAGCCGTACCCCTTCTCGTCGCTGAACCACTTCACTGTTCCCTGGGCCATAGGTAGAGCCCACCTTTCTTTTTGAGGGGCTCCATTGCAATAAAAAAGCCGCTCCTCTCGTGAAGGGCGGCGCTTCGGTCACCATAAAACCCACATCCTCAGTTACGCCTCTACTATACCATGATCCGGGCCGGTCGTAGTCCAGAGTCGGCACGGTGGTGCCCCGACTATCTCGGCGCACTCAAGAATTACGGTCCCAACGACCTCCCGTGCTCCCCGGTTCGGTTGACGATCCACCTGCCGGGGACTACAACGCCGCCGATGTCGCGGAGTACCGCTTACGTCCGCCTGGACGGGTAGAGATAAGCGACGCCATGGCCATATCAGGTCCGTCTCGAGCGCGGGACACGGAACGCCTCGAAGGCGAGGCGGGCCTTGGGGTTGCTGACCGGGGACGCCGCGGGCCGGCTGGGGTACAGTTCCTCGTGGATAATGGCCGGACGGGAAAGACGACGCGGGAATGTTCGCCGACCACGGGCGGCGCGGGAACCCGTGCCTGATGTTCCTCCTGGGAGCAGGCGCGGCCGAAGGCGTTCGCCCGGGCGCGGCAGGTGGGCGCTGCTCGTCCTCTTCTCCTGCCTGGTCGCGGCCGTGGTCTTCGTGCGCTACGGTCAGGGACCCGTGGAGACCGAAAAGGTGGCGGCCGTCGACCGGCCGGCCTCAGCCGGGGCGCCGGTGCTCGCCGTGGACCCCGCGCGGGCGCGGGCGGTCGAGGATTTGGACGGACGGCTAGAGGACATCTCGAGGGTGCACGCCGGCGTGCACGGCGCGGTCGTGTTCGATCCCATCTCCGGCGAGGTTGCCTCTTTCAACGCCGACAGGCGCTTCGTGGCCGCGAGCCTTAGCAAGCTCTACGCCCTGCTGACGCTCTACAAGGCCGCCGCCGAGGACGAGTTGAGCCTGAACGACGAGATAACCATGCGGGCCTCCGACGTCTGGGCGGAGGGGACCGGTGTGCTCTACGCCCAGCCCGTGGGCACCACCATGACCCTGCGCGAGTGCGCGACGTACTTGATCGAGGAGAGCGACAACACCGCCGAGGTCATGCTCAATCGCCACCTGGGCGAGAAGGAGATAGAGGCCGAGCTCCGGCGTGCGGGCGCTACCTCGACGAGCTACTGGGTGCCCAACATCACGACCCCGAACGACGTTCTGCTCGTGTTGGAGGCCATAGCGGACCCCTCGTACACAAGCCCCGAGCTCTCGAACGAAATGCTCGGCATCATGACCGGCACCTCCTTCGAGGACCGCCTGCCCCAGCCCCTGCCCGAGGACGCGCGCGTCGCGCACAAGATAGGCTCCTGGGAGACGACCTTCTCGGACGCCGGGGTTGTCCTCCCGGAGGGCGCAAAAACCGCCGAAGAAGGTTACTACGTCGTCGTCTTCTCGGAGGGGGTCCCGGAGGCCGCGGCCAGGGAGACGATCCGCGACGTGTCCCTTGAGACGTACCGAACCCTGGCGCCTGCCGAGTCCGAGGGTGATGGGTAAACATCAGGATCCCCAGAACGAAGCGATAAGCTCTCCGCAAGAACGTCACGGGACCTTTGAATACGCTGAACGGGGAGTGGGCGATGCTGGTTTCGAACCAGCGACCTCTGCCGTGTGAAAGCGGGGCTTGCTCGTTCGCTGACTTTCGTGTTTGCGTGCTTTCGGCATGCGTAAGCCGGATGCGCCGAGCTCGGCTTCGCGGGTGTTCGCGGCTGCTCGCGCCGGTTGTCGTCAAAACTGTCGTCAGAACGCGAGCCTG
>CADCUT010000165.1 GCA_902805975.1 uncultured Rubrobacteraceae bacterium
GCGTCGTGGCGACGTCGCGGTGGCCGAGGATGTCCTGGACGGTCCGGGCGTCCACGTCGTTCGCGAGCATGAGCGTCGCGCAGGTGTGGCGCGTGGCGTGGAACGGCATGTCGGGCAGCCCGGCCCTCTTCAGGAGGGGCTTGAACGAGCGGTTGACGACGTTGGAGACTTCGAACGGGGTGCCCCTGCCCGTGGCGAACACGAGGTCGGTCACGGCGTGCCCCGGCGCCCGCTACCTCTGGGCGATCTCGATCAGGTTCCCGCACGTGTCATCAAAGACTGCCGACGTGACATCGCCGAACGTGGTCGGAGGCTGTGTGAATTTGACTCCGAGACCTTCGAGGCGGGCGTGTTCGGCCTCGATATCTTCGACGCCGAAACTCGTGAACGAAATGCCGTCCTCGACAAGTGCCTGCTTGAACGGTTTGGTGGCGGGGTGATCGCTCGGTTCCAGTAGTAGTTCGACCCCTTCCGGATTCTCCGGTGAAACAACCGTCAGCCAACGATATTCGCCTACCGGTACGTCCTCCTTTTTCTGGAACCCCAAGACTTCGGTGTAGAAGCCCAAAGCCTTCTCCTGATCTTCTACGAACACGCTGGTCACGACGATTCGCATCCGACGTCTCCTTCCCGCTTGTGCTTGTTCAACCACTCGATGATCCGAGGCAGGTGTGCCGACAGTTTGTCGGAATGCAACTTCGTGCGACCCTCCCAACGAACGTCCACGAGATCGGTGTTTTCCAGCACCGTCAGGCTCCGCTGTTGTGCTCATGTTTTCTCCTTCCGTCGGATTGTGATCTCGATGGTATGACGGGAGGGGAGGAGAGGCATCCTCCGCGCGGTGGAGCGGGGGGTGGAGTTTCGGGCCTAGATCAGGCCGAGCTCCCTGGCGCGGGCAGCCGCGCGGGTGCGGCTGGAGGTGCCCAGCTTGCGGTAGAGGTTGTTCACGTGAGTCTTGACCGTCGTAATCGAGATGAAGAGCCTGGCCGCGATCTCGCCGTTCGACTCGCCCGCGGCCATCAGAGCGAGCACCTCCAGCTCCCGCCCGCTCAAGGGCTCCGGGAGCCGCCCGTCGGCTTCCGCCATGGCCTTCCCGTCCGGCAGGGCCGCCAGGAGCCTCGCTATGTACCCCGTCGAGACCCGGCCCGCGACGCCCCCCTGGTTGGCCTCGAGCACCGCCGAAAGGACGTCGCCCATCGCGGACCCCTCGTCCGCGAAGGTGCGGACGTAGCCTTCCGGTTCTGCCAAAGCGAGGGCTCGCGCCAGGGTTACCACGGCCCGCTCTTTGTTGTTCTTGGCCCACAATGCAAGCGCCTGCAACGTCAGGATCTCTATCAACTTGTCCGTTCGTCCCGCCGTCTGTGCCGCCTCTTGCAGCTCATCCAGCAGCCGCAGCGCCTCTTCGTACCGACCCCGGGCGTGGAGCAGCCTCGCCGAGGTCATCCGGTTTGCCACCCGCGCGGCTTCCGTGGTTTCGCCCGCGTTCTCGGACCGCTCCCGTTCATTGACGGCGGCTTCCGCGAGGTCCCCGCGCGAGATGCGCAGCCGCACCGTCCAGGATGCGGCGAGGGCGACCTGCAGATCGGCGCCGGAGTCGCGCGCGACCCGCTCCGCGTTGCGGGCCAACTCCAGGGCGCCTTCTCCGTCCCCCCGGGCCAGACTCACCCGCGAGAGGGCGACGTAGGCCCACACCAGGTCGCTGACCTCCCTCGTCCGTTCGGCCAACTCGATGCCTCGCCGGAGTTCGCGCTCCGCCCCGTCCAGGTCGTCGCGTTCGTAGAGGAGTGTGCCCATCCCGATGTGGACGACCCCGGTGGCGGGCAGCGGCCCGACGCCCCGCTCGGACACGAACCGTTGCGCCCGGCGGAGCGTCTCGCACGCCTCGCGCAGGCGGCCCCGCTCGGTTTGCACCCGGGCGAGCATGGTCATGGTCGCTAGCGTCCCGTAGGTGTGGCCCGCGGCCAGCCCGATCTCGGTGGCTTGCGCGAGGGCGGCGCCCGCCGACGCCAGATCGCCGACGGTCCTGAGCGCGTCACCCAGACAGCCGGCGGCGATGAGGCGCAGGGGTAGATCTTCCTCGGGCAGGAGCGAGAGGGCCCGCCGGGCGAGCTCCACGGCTTCGGGCGCGTCCCCCCGGAGAGTGGCGCACCAGGATCGGACGGCCGAAGCGAACCCCGGCATATACCGGCGGTCTTCGCCGGTCGCCCGATCGGCTTCTTTCAGTAGGGGTTCGGCGTCGTTTGGCCGGCCGGTGAGCGACAGGGCCAGAGCTTGCTCGGCGAACAGCCGGGGATGGCGGCGCTTCGCGTCGGTCGGTAACGCCTCCAGCCACCGGAGCGCCGTGGGGACCTCGCCGAGCCCCACGGCCGCTTTGACCCCGCGCTCGATCAGCCGCGCCGCGCGCTCGTGGTCGGGGGCGGAGAGCGCGTGATCTATCGCCTCGGAGTCCAGCCCGTTGTCCTCATACCAGCCGGAGGCGCGCAGGTGCAGCTCGCCCCCGAGCGCCGGGCTCTCCGCTTTCAGCCGGCCGCGCAGGAAGTCGCGGAAGAGGTGATGGTAGCGGTACCAGACCCGCTCGTCGTCCAAAGCCACGACGAAGAGGTTCTCCCGCTCGAGCCGCTCCAGCATCCCCTGCCCGTCAATCCGTCCGGTGGTGGCGTCACACAGGGGGGCCGTCATCCGCTCCAGCACCGATGTCTCTAGCAGGAACCCCCTCAGGCTTTCGGGCTGTTGTTCGAGGACCTCCTCCGCGAGAAAGTCCAGCACGTGGCGGTTGCTCCCCGAGAAGGCCTCGACGAACCCCGAGACGTCCCCCAGCCCGCGCATCGAGAGCGCGGCGAGCTGCAGGGCGGCGACCCAACCCTCCGTTATCCCCTCGAGCGCCGCGACGTCGTCCGACGAAAGGGCGAGGCCCATGACATCGTTCAAGAAGGCGACCGCTTCGTCAGTGGTGAAGCGCAGGTCGGCGGCCCGGATCTCGGCCACCTGATCCCTGGCCCGGAGCCTGGGGAGGGGGAGGGGCGGGTCGGCGCGGCCGGCGACCACGAGGTGGACATTCTCTGGCATGTTTTCAAGCAGGAAGGAGACGGCCTCGTGGACCGGCCCCGGGTCCACCAGGTGGTAGTCGTCCAGGATGACCACCACCTCCCGCGGGATCTCCGCCAGGTCGTTTACCAGAGCCCCCATTACCGCCTCAGCGGGAGGGGATTGCGGGGCGTCCAACGCGGCCAGGAGCCCCTCGCCGATCCCGTCTTCCACATTCCGGAGAGCCCCCACGAGGTAGGAGAGAAAACGCGCCGGGTCGGTGTCCGAGCCGTCCAGGGAGAGCCACGCCACGTTCCTTCCGTCCGCCACGAGGTCTTCCGACCATGCGCCGAGCAGGGTGGTTTTGCCGAAGCCCGCCGGGGCGGAGACTAACGTCAGTTTACGCCCCTCGCCCCGGTCGAGGGCTTCGCACAGACGCGGACGCGCGACCAGGTTTGGGCGCGTCCTGGGAGGACGCAGCTTGGTCGTGACTAGCGATTGGGGCGCGATGGTTGGTCCGATTCGGTTGCTTTCGGTGAACAAGCTTACTACAGAGAGGGATCGCGGCCAAGTCGTGTTACCGAGTAGCAAATATCCCTATAGCTACGGATCTCTATCCCCAGCCGACGCCTCTCCGTACGGTTCTGCGACAACTCGAGGATAATCGTGTTGGGACGGGTTACGGATGCTGAAGTGGTCATGGATCGGCTCTTTCGAGGCGCACCGACCGGCGCTGGTGGCAAGCTTCGAGGCCTTCACACGCGCGGAGCATTCGCCGGAGCTGCGCGAGCAGATCGCGGCCGGCCACGAGGAGACGCGCTTCTGGCTGGCGTCGTTGTTACAGGGCTCCGGGGACGCCGACGGCGAGGGATCGGCGCGGGTCGTGGGCTCTTTCTATCTGGCGTTGCTCAACGGCCTCATGGTGCAGTGGCTGCTCGATCCGGCACACGCACCGTCCGGCCGAGACATGGCCGAGGCGCTGCGGTCGATACTGGCGAGCGTCCGATCGACCGGGGGGGCCGGTTAGCGGCGTTAAGCCGCGTCGCAAGGTGCGCCGTCCGCTGGGGGCCGCGTCCTTACGATCGTGGGCGGTTGCTCCTCGATCTGACACGGTCGATCGTCGGGTCGCGAGTCGGCCGCGCGGTGGGATGCTTGCGCGTGGAAAACCTCGCCGCGAAGTCCGGGAGGCATAGCAGGACCAACCCTGGCCCTGTATGTTGGCACTCCAACTTGCGTCGTTCGACCGATCCGGGAAGACCGGCAGACTCGGACCCACCGCCGGCCGAGGTCGGGACGCGCGCCTGTCCCGACGTGGATGTTCCCAAGGAGAAGAATGACCGGTGGAGGTTCCGAAATCGGGTCTGGCGTGGGAGAGGCGAGTGCGATGCGCCTGTTGCGGGACAACCGGCCGTTCCGGGCGCTGTGGTGCGCGCGGAGCATTTCTTTCTTCGGCGATTCGCTCGGTTTGGTCGTACTGCTCTTGTACGTCGCGGACACAACCGGCCAGGCGTTGGCCGTGGCGATGCTCCTCCTGGTCGGGGACTTCGCCCCGGCGCTCCTGGGACCCTTCACCGGCGTACTGAGCGACCGCTTCGACCTCAGGCGGGTGATGGTGGCGTGCGACCTCGCGCAGGGCCTCCTGGTGGCCCTCGTCGCCCTGACGCTGCCTTCGCTGCCCCTGCTCCTGGCGCTGGTGGGGTTGCGCGCCGTCGCCGGGCAGGTCTTCGGGCCGGCGAGCCGGGCGGCGGTTCCGTCCCTGGTTCGCGACCGCGACCTGGGGGGCGCAAACTCGGCGATCGGGTTCGGCACCAACGGCGCCGAGGCTTTCGGCCCTCTCCTGTGCGCGGCGCTCCTGCCGCTCGTGGGCGTGCGTGGCGTGCTGCTGGTGGACGCCGCCACCTTCCTGGTCTCGGCGGCGCTGCTCGCCTCCTTGCCTTCGCTGCCGGCTGCTCCTGCCGAGGAAGGCGCTCGGGGCTCATTCCTGCTCGACGCCAGGGCGGGCCTGGGCTACATCCGGTCCGTCCCCCTGATCCGTACCATAGGGCTCGGGTTCTTCGCCGTCGTCGCCTTCAACGGTATAGACGACGTCGCCCTGGTCTTCCTCGCCAGGGACTCTCTGGACGGCGGGAATTCCGCGGCGAGCTTCCTGTACGCGGCGGTGGGCGTCGGGCTTCTGGTGGGCTATGCGCTGTTGGCCCGCCACGCCGGACGTTTCCCGATGGTCCTAATGCTCCTCGTGGGATTCGGCGCGAGCAGCGCCGGCAACCTCTTCAGCGGCCTCGCCTGGGCCGTGGCCGCCGCCTTCGCGTTGCAGGTCGTGCGCGGGGTGGGGATCGCCGCGATGGACGTCGCCACCAACACCCTCCTGCAGCGCACGGTGCCCCGGGCGATGCTGGGGCGCGTCTTCGGCAACCTCTACGGTGCGATCGGGGTCGCGGCCGGGGTCTCCTACGTTCTCGGAGGGTTCCTGCTGGACCTCACTTCGCCGCGCGTGGTGTTCGTCGTCGCCGGAGTGGGGGGCCTGCTCGTCACTCTTGCCGCCGCCCTGGCGCTTCCGCGCGCGATGAAGGCCACCGCGACCCGAACGGCGACACCGGCCCAGAAGGCGGATACCGACACCGGTACCGATTGAAACGCCGTACCCGAAAAAACCCTCGAAAAGCTCGCGTCGGCGACAATTCTAGATCCCGCCCTGGGTCCCGGAGTTCGTGGCGGGGTTTGGCGCGTGGGACCCACGGTGCCTCTTACGATCGGTTCGTGGGCCCGCATCCTGGATCGCGGGAAAGGCCACATTTCCGAGCGGCTTTCCGACGCGCGGCGGATACCCAACGAGCGCTGGGTGGCGAGCACCCCGGATCTCCACCCCCCGCTCCACCCCGCGGACGATGCCGCTCCGACCGCCCGGCCGCTACATTTGGCGGTGCAAGGGTGGAGCCGGCGGCTCCCTTCCCCCCTCCACGGGCCGCCGGCTTCTCCCAACGGCAGGCGACCAGCGATCGAGGCGAAGACCATGTCCGACAAAAACACCCACGCGACAGGGCTCCGCTACCATGACAGCGCTGACGGACGCGTCCGGCTACTGGTAATGGACCACCACCCGGCCGTTCGGCGGGGCCTGAAGATGCGCCTGGCGCTGGAGGAAGACCTCGAGGTCGTGGGTGAGGCGGGCGACGCCGACGGGGCAATCCCCCTGGCGCGAGCCCTGCGCCCCGACGTGATCCTGTTGGGCGCCGCGATGCCGGGCGGCCCCGCGAATACCGAGACGCTGCTCACCGCCGCTCCGCACGGCGTCGTGGTGGTCAGCAATTTCCACGACGCCTCCACCACACGGGAGCGAACTCGGGAGGCGAGCGTGGCGACTTTCGTCGCCAAGCGCCGCACGCAAGGGGTCTTGCTGGCGGCGATCGGGGGAGCGGCACCAGCCAACGCGAAGCGGAGGCTGCACGAGCGCGCTCCGGCGAGTAGAGAGGAGGACCGAGAAGATGCCGTGCGTGATCGTGGAGGTTCGTAAGGGCACCGTGACGCGCCGGGTGAGGATCGTCGCCCCTTCTATAGAACGGGCGATGGAGATGGCGGGAGCCGGGAAGCCCGGTCGCAGGGCTCACCTGCTCTTTCCGATAGACCCCGAGGCCTTCTTCGTCCCCGAAGGATCCGAACGGCGGGAGGCGGCCTGAGATGGGTGGGCACCCGAAGCGCCCGGCGGTGACAGAACGGGGCGCCGTCACCGGCCATGCCATCGACAGGATGAAGAACGACACACCGGGATAACCCGGCAAAGGAGACGGCGATGAAAGTTTCACCCCGCACCGCGTCGAGGACGCGCCGCATCGTCTGCCCGTTCTGCGAGTCGGGCGAGCTCGCCTCTTTGGGGCCCGGCTTCGCCCGCTGCGGCT
>CADCUT010000166.1 GCA_902805975.1 uncultured Rubrobacteraceae bacterium
CGGCGCTGCTCGTCATCGGGATCATGTTCAGCGTCATGGGGACCTTGTTTACGAGCCTGATCCACCAGATCGACTACTTCTCGTACTACTTCACGCTCGTCATCACGCCGCTCTTTCTCGTCTCGGGGATCTTCTTTCCCGTGGACGATTTCCCGGCCCCGGTGCCGCAGGTCGCGTGGTTCACGCCGCTCTACCACGCCGTCAACGTGTGCCGGGCGCTCGCCACGGGTCCCACCCCGGCGGTGCTCATAGACGTGGCCTGGATCGTCGTCTTCACTGGCGTGCTCGCGCTCGTGCCGATCCAGATCATGCGCCGGCGCCTCATCGGCTAGAGTCCCCGGTCTGGTAGGATGCTCGCATGAAGGCCGAACAGTTCACCGTACGCCTCGCCACCGCGGAGGACGACCCAGCAATAGCCGCGCTCGTGGTGGATGGTTTCCTGGACAAGTTCCGGCCCATCTTCGGCTCCCGCGTGGACCGGGCGCTCCGGATCATGGAAAAGTGGGTCGCCCTCGAACACGTCTCGGGCGGGGTAACGTCGCTGGTGACGGAGGGATACTCCAACTCGGAGTTGGCCGGTAGCGTCGGCGTCCGCACGGCTCCCTCCCGCGAGGACGTCCTCGCCCGCGGCCTCTGGCGCGCGCTGAACCGGAACCTCGGCCTGCCACGCACCCTCTGGGCGACGACACTCCTGTCCTACCCGCGCTACTCGTACAGGGCCTCTGAAGCCTACGTCGAGCGGCTCGTGGTCTCCCCCGCCTTCCGGCGCCAGGGAATCGCCCGGCTCCTGCTGACGGCCGCAGAAGACCTGGCCCGCGAGTCAGGCAAGGAGTCCGTGGGCCTCCACGTCAGCGGCAACAACCTCGGCGCCCTCCGCCTCTACGAAGCGGAAGGCTACGTGGAGGCCGGACGCCAGAGATCCTTCCTGACCGGCTACTTCCTCGACATCCGCGAGTGGCTGTACCTGAGAAAAGAACTGTAGAGACGCCGGCTCATGGCGCGAGTTCCGGAGATCGTGTTCCGGGAGGGCGCCTCAGGCGCGTGAAGGGCCGTTCGGGCTCTCGGGGGCGTCGTCTTCCGGGCCTTCGGGGGGCTGGCTTCGCCGGGGCTGCCGGCGCGGTTCCGGCCAGTCGAAGAGGTCCGCGGGGAGTTCGGGGATCGGGCCGTCGGCCGAGGTCGCGCGGCGGTCCCTGTCGCGGAGGCGTTCTTCCGGGGGTTCAGGGGCGGGGCTCTGGCCGTCGTGGTCTTCGGCGTGGTAGCCGCCGTCCCTCTTGCGGTGGATCCTCGGCGGGCCGTCCGGTTCCGGCGAGACGTCCTCGATCGGGTACTCCACGGTGAGGTCGGCGGTGTCGTCCGTATCGCCATAAGGGTCGATGGGCCGTAGATGGTCCCCGTTCTCCGGGAAGGAGAGATCCTGACCGTCTTCCGAGGGGTCTTCCCCTTCGAAGTCGTCGGCGGGGGGCGGGGCTGACTGGTCGAGGTAGCGGGCGTCGCCGGTCAGGAAGGCCAGGATCTGGGCCGCGAACTCGGCGGGGCGTTCGATCATGGGGACGTGGCCGCACGCGTCTATCAGGCAGATCTCCGCCCGCTGCACGCTCCCGGCCCAGGCGCTCACCGAGTGGGGGTCCACGATCTGGTCTTCCTCGCCGGAGACGACGAGCATCGGCATCTTTATGACCTTGGCCTGCCGGACGAGCCGGCCCCTGGCGATCTCACGCCGCGAGATGCTTAAAGTGCGGGCCGCCGCCGCGGGCGTTGATTTTCCAGCGTCCTCCACGAGCTCGTCCGTAAGGTCGTCCGGGTCGGCGACGAAGGGCCGCATCCACATCCGGCGCACGGGCCGGAAGGCGCGCCCTAAAGAGTAGAAGAGCGGACCCACCAGCGGCAGGGTCGCGAGCCAGAGCGGGGTCGGGAGGTCGATCTGGTCCTCGTCCGCGGGCGCCGAGACGAGCACGACCCGCCCCACCACGTCAGGGTGGTCGGCCGCGAGCTTGACGGCCATGTTCCCACCGAGGTCGTGGCCTATGACGCTGGCCCGGGTCAGCCCGAAGTGCGCGCAGAAGGCGTAGAGAAGCCTGCTGCCGTTGCGCACCCCGTAGCCCGAGAGCGGCTTGTCCGACTCGCCAAAGCCCGTAAGGTCGAGGCTGTAGACGGTGAAGCGCTGCGCGAGCCGCCGGGCCAGCGCCTCCCAGACACGGGAAGAGCCTAGCCAGCCGTGGACCAGAATCACCGGCGGCCCGCCGCCGATCACATCGTAGCGCACCCACGCGCCGTCCAGCTCCAGAAACTCGGTATCCCGGGCGCTGTCCACCTCGTAGGTGGCGCGCCCCAGCGCGAACGACGCCGCAACAACGACCACGATCAACAGAAACAGAACTATGAGAATGGTACTCATGCGGGCAATAATAACCTAAACGTCCGCCGTCCGGCAGGCACGCCGGGGCGGGCAGTGGAAGCGCAGGCCCACTTCCCCGGCGCCCTAGCGGCGCCCGATCACCCACCGTATGAGGACCGAGGCCACTATCGTGGAGACGAGGGAGAACGAGGCTTGAAGGAGGGCCTCCTTCACGTCGTCGCCCACGCCCCTAACCTCCGGCTGCTCCACGAGGTCCTCGGCCAGCCGGCTCGCCAGCACGAACGCGATGGCCGTCGCAAGGATGGAGATGAGACGTTTCTGGGTGTCGTCGCTCACGGTGCCTCCCGGTTCTCGCTCGGCGCCCGGCCATCCGGGCGCGGGAACGGTTCTACCCGTTCCGCGGGTTCTCTACCCGGCGTCGGAGAGGTCGAACCGTCCGCCCTGGCCGTAGAGGCAGGCCAGCTGGGAGCGCAGCGTGCCGCGGACGCCGAGGTCGGCGTGGCAGTCGATGCAGAAGATGACCTCCTCGGGGCGGCCCGGGTGGAGGTCGTGCTCCATCATGAAGTCCAGAAGCTCCGTGTAGCGGTCCCCGACCTGGTCCACGAACTCAGAAAACGAGATGCTCCCCGAGATCAAACGCTCGCAAGCCTCGCACAAGTCAAGCTTGCCGAGGCGCCGGTTTGTATGCCTGACTATAAGCCCGGGGATGATGTCCCCGGTCCCCGCTTCTTCCTTTATCACGCTCTCCCTCTCTAGCCCCCGCAGGGACGGTTTCCCCCGTTGAATTACCCCGTGCCACCCCTGGCACCGTCGCCGCTCCTCAGCGGCGGTTCGTGCAGTCTACGTTCGGCTACCTGTTTTGTAAAGCACCATCGTACGGCCCACGGTTTATACTCCCCGTGCCACCCGCAGCCGACGCCGAACGGAGCCAGAAGATCCCGCCCACACCCCGACTCTTCCACCCGAACCGCCGGGAGATAACCTGAGAGCGACGCGCTCGGCGGCCGTGGACCGGGGCGCGCGCCTGGTGGTCGTCGGAGCCGGGTTTGCCGGAGCCTCCCTCCTGCGGCACCTGCCGCCACCGCTCCGCAAGCCCGGCGAGACCCTGCTCATCGACCGGCGCGAGGACTGGACGTTCATCCCGCTCGCCCACGAGGTGGCGGTAGGCCGCGTCCACCCCGACAGCGTCCGCTCCCCCATCTCCCCCCTCACCCGGAACACCTGCGCCTTCCTGCGGGCCGACGTCGCGGGCGTGGACCCCGCCGAGCGGGTCCTCCACACCTCCGAAGGCACCGTAGGCTACGAGTACCTGGTCCTGAACCCGGGGAGTGTCGCGGCCCACCCGCCAGCCCCGCTGGAGAAACACGTGCAGACCTTCTGGAACATCGAGGATGCCCTCGCCCTGCGCGGGGCGCTAAACCACGCCTGGAACCTGGCGACAAGCCCCGAGATAACACCGCCGGGCCTGCTCAACGTGGCCGTCGTTGGCGGGGGGGCTACAGGGGTTGAGCTCGCCGGCGAGGTCGCCTCCCTCTTCGACTACCTCAAGAAGCGCTCGCACCGGCGTCCTCTGGAAGAGCCCAAGGTCGTGCTCTTCGAGGCGACGGACCGCCTGATGGGCTGGCTCGACCCGTACTTCGACAAGGTCGCCCGCCAGACCCTCGCCAACCTCGGCGTGGAGGTGCGCCTGAACACCCCCGTAGACGAGGCCGACCAGTTCGGCGTCCGGTTCGGGGGGGAGTTCCTGCCGGCGGCCACGCGCGTCTGGGCCGCCGGGGTCGAGGCCTCGCCGCTCGTCCGGGAGTTGCCAGGGAAGCACGACGGTTCGGGGCGGGTCGCCATCGATGAGCACCTGACTTTGCCGGATCACCCCGAAGTCTACGTGCTCGGGGACGCCGGCCTGTACACCGACCCGAAGATAGGCCCCCTTCCCCCCACCGCCTCCGTAGCCGTGCAGCAGGGCCCGTGGACCGCCCGCGACCTCAAGCGCAGGATGCGGGGCGCCGGGAGCCGCAGGGGACGGCCGCCCTTCCGCTTCTTCGACCGGGGCTACGTCGTGAGCCTCGGCCCCGAGAGCGCCGTGGCCGACGCCGTCGGCCTCAAGCTGCGGGGCCCCGCGGCCCAGGCACTCTACCGCAGCGTCTTCCTCTACTACATGAAGAGCCGGCGCGACAGGCTCGTGACCGGGGCCGACTGGGCCATGGAGCGCGCCCTCGGGCGGCTCGGGTTCCAGAGCGAGAAGCCGGAAGAAGCGAGCTGAACCGGCAGGCTTCAAGTCCCCCAGCCGCGAGGTCGGACGCGGCTAGGATCCCACCTTCGTAGAGACGAGGTGACGCTCGACGATCCCGGCCACGTCTTCACGCGCCACCCGGGTGTACCAGACGTCGTCGGGAAAGACGAAGACCACGGGCCCCTCTTCGTGGCGGCGGGTACAGGCGTTGCGCAGGATCACGGAAGACGAGAGACCACGCCGCCCGACCTCGTCCCTGAAAGCCTCCAGAAGCTCGTCCCCGCCCTTCTCACCGCAGCGGCCCTCTCCCGGGGTCGCGCAGACAAAGATCTGACGAAAAGCGGCCATGCGCAGATTCTAAGCCGGGCCGAAGAGAAATGCAGTGAAGGTTTCAGGCAATAGGCTTCAGGCTTCAGGTGTTCCGGGCGCAACCCTCGTACGCGAATGTGACCGCCCAGAGGGAGAATACGAGAAAGGCCGCGACTCCCATCGCGGCCCCACCCGTCACCTGAAGCCTTATACCTGAAGCCTTCTCAAAACGTCGTCGCGGAGAGGCCCGTCTCCGTCTTCTCCTGGATGCGTCGGGCCATGCCGGTCTCCTTCGCCTTCTCGGAGACGGCCTCGGCCACGGCGGGGGCGACGCGTTCGTCAAAGACGGAAGGGATCACGTAGTCTTCGGAGAGGTCTTCCTCGGGGATGACGTCGGCCATGGCGTTGGCTGCGGCGAGCTTCATGCCCTCGTCGATCTCGCGGGCGCGGACGTCCAGGGCGCCGCGGAAGATACCGGGGAAGCAGAGGACGTTGTTGATCTGGTTCGGGTAGTCGCTGCGGCCGGTGGCGATGATCCTGGCGTGCCCCATCGCGACCTCGGGGCGTATCTCGGGGTCGGGGTTGGCCATGGCGAAGACGATGGGGTCCTCGTTCATGGTCTTGAGGTCGTCGACGGTGAGCACGTCCGGGGCGGAGAGGCCGAGGAAGAGGTCCGCGCCCCTGACGGCCTCGGCGAGGTCGCCGGTGCGCCCTTCCGGGTTCGTGTTCTCGGCGAACCAGCGCTTGGCGGGGTTCAGGTCCTCGCGGCCCTCGTGGACGATGCCCTTGGAGTCGCAGCCGACGACGTTCGTGGCGCCGGCGGCCATGATGATCTTGGCGCACGCAACGCCCGAGGCGCCGACGCCGTTTACCACCACCCGCAGGTCCTCGAACGTCTTGCCGGTGATCTTGAGTGAGTTTATGAGCGCCGCGAGCACCACGACCGCCGTGCCGTGCTGGTCGTCGTGGAAGACGGGTATGTCGAGATCCTTCTTGAGGCGCTCCTCGATCTCAAAGCACCGCGGGGCCGAGATGTCTTCGAGGTTGATCCCGCCGAAGCCCGGCGCCAGGTTCTTGACGGCCTGGATTATCTCCTCGGTGTCTTTGGTGTCCAGGCAGATCGGGAAGGCGTCGACGTTCGCGAACTGCTTGAAGAGCGCGGCCTTGCCCTCCATCACCGGCATCGCTGCCCTCGGCCCTATGTCCCCGAGTCCCAACACCGCGGTTCCGTCGGAGACCACGGCCACCGTGTTGCGCTTGATGGTCAGGTTGAAGGCGCGCTCCGGGTCCTCGTGGATCGCGCGGCAAACCCTCGCCACGCCAGGTGTATAGACCATCGAGAGGTCGTCGCGGGTCCGGATCTGGAGCTTGGAGCGGACCTCGATCTTGCCCCCGATGTGCATCAGGAACGTTCGGTCTGAGACGTTGACGACCTTGACCTCGGGCAGATCCCCGACGGCCTCGACGACCCTCTGGCCGTGCTCGGAGTCGCGGGCGTTGACGGTTATGTCGCGGATGGTCCTTTCCTCGCGCATCCTGACGATGTCCACCGCCCCGACCATCCCGTCGGCCTCGCCGATGACGGTGAGGATCTTGCCCAGAGACCCCGCCCGGTGCGGGAACTCGACCCGCAGCGTAAAGCTATAGCTCGCGCTGGGTATGGATTCCATATAGCTTTCCTCTCCCTCGTGAGCCCGCCCCACGCGGAACTCCATGCGCGAGATTGTATTGCACCTCCGCCCACCCGCGCCAGCCGATCGCCACAGCGCTTCGCGTCTCCCAGCTTTCAGCCGTCAGGGAACCTGTCCGAGCGCGTCTGGCCCGCGGTTGCGGGATGACCTCGCTCGGGCGCGGGCGGGTTTGAAACCCGCCCCTACGATTGTGTGGCTCGTCGGTGGGCGGACGGAGATGTGGTCCCGGTTTTCGCAGATGGGTGGGAAGATCAGACACCGCGGACAATAGCGAGACATGTCCGGCCAGGAAGCTGAAAGCCGTCGAAGACGGCGTGCTAGATCGGCAGGTAATCCGGGGAGTCGGGGAGGTCCGTGCCGGGGAGGGCGTCGTGGCGGGCCATGAACCACCGGCCCCGCTCCGTTCGCGCGCCGGCCTCCTCCGCGGCCTGGACGAGCCCTGCCCGTAGCTCGTGCAAAAGCGGGGGACGCTCGCCGTAGGAGACCATCTCAAGCTCCGCGGCGACGGCCGCGTCCAGGAATGCGCCCCACAGGCGGGCCTTCTCCTCTTCGTCCGGCGGCGTGGCGGCGTAGGCGCGCTTTATGTCGTCCGGCAGGGAGACCGGGGCGAGGGTCTCGGCCCTGGTCCCGTCGGGGGCGGGCGCCGCCTCGGCGTAGCGCCGGGCGGCGAAGAGGAGGAGGCGCGACGAGACGGTGCGCTTGTTCCAGGACGCGGAGACCGCATCCCAGTCTATAAAAGATCCCCCATAGAGCCTCTCCAGGTCCATACAGAGACAATTGTAATGCACACGCCTGCGAGGCGAGGTCTTCAGGCAAAGGGCTTCGATAAGGGCGAACCGCACCAACCACCGGGCCCCGGGGTCCGGGATCCCGAAGCCCCGATACCTAGAACCTCAAAGCCCCAACGCTACGTCGGGCTGGCCGCTTCGGTCTCTTCGCCGGGCCCGTCCTCGTCCAGCGCGCCGAGCGCCTCGGCCACGAGCACGGGGTCGGGGTCCTGTTCGAGGTAACCTTTCTGCGCGAGCGTGGTAGCGAGTTGCTCTTCGGGACGGTCGCGCAGGGTCGGGTCGTCGTGCAGGGCCTTCTTCAATGCCTCAAGTACCTCGTCGGGGTCAGGACCCATCTGGATGTTGCCGCTGGTCACGTTGCTCCTTTCGGTTTGGGGTATCAGCCACCGTAGGAGATGGTCAGGTCGGTCGTGTCGGCCTCGGGAAATTCGAGGGCGATGTCGCCTTCTGTGGCACGGGCCATGTAGCCCGACCAGATGTCCATGGGCAGTCGCTCGCCGTTCGGCTCCTCGAGGCCGTGGACGCCGACCATCGAGCGCCGTCCTTCCGGGTAGCCGACCCAGACGGAGGTACACAGGCGCGGGGTATAGCCGACGTACCAGGCGTCCACGAAGTCGTCGGTGGTGCCGGTCTTGCCGGCGGAGGGGCGGCCGATCTCCTCATCCAGGTCGTGGTACATGCTCGCCGTGCCGTCCTCCACGACGCCGCGCAGGACGCTCGTCGCGATGGCGGCCTGGTTGCTCGTCAGCACGCGCCGCCCGTCGGCCCGCCTCTCGAACGTCGTCTCGGTCTGGCCGTAGTCCGCCAGCTCCACGCGCCCGATGGAGTACGGCTCGCGCTGCATGCCGCCCCCGGCGAAGGTGGAGTAGGCCGAGGCCATGTCCAGCGGGCTGACGCCGACGCCGAGCCCGCCGATGGCCGTGGAGGGGTAGGCCTCCACGGGCGTGCTGATGCCGAGCTCGCGGGCCGTGCGGGCCACGTTCTCGAGGCCGACGTCCGCGGCGAGCTGGACGAAGACCGTGTTGTCCGACTCGGCCATCGCCTCGCCTATGGAGATCGGCCCCCGCTCCACCGAGTCGTAGTTCTCGACGGCGTAGTACTCGTCCTGGAAGCTGAAGTTGAGGTCCTGGGAGACGTAGGTGGTCTCGGGCGAGATGTCCTTCTTCAAGGCGGCGGCGAGCACGAAAGGCTTGAAGGAGCTGCCGGGCTGGCGGCGGGCGTGCAGCGCCAGGTTGAAGTCCCCCTCCCTCCCGGCCAGCGCCCGGATCGCCCCGCTCTGCGGCTCCACGGTGGCCACCGCGGCGGAGGGATCGTCTTCCCCGGTCAGAACCTCCCTGGACTCCTCGACGGCCGCCTTCTGAAGCTCCGGGTCCACGGTGGTGTAGACGCGGAGCCCGCCGAGGCGCACGGCCTCCGGTCCGACCTCTTCCTCGAGTTCCTGGCGCACTTTCTCGAGGAAGGGGGCGAAGTCCGGGTCTTCGGGGGGCGGGTCGGGGGCGAACTCGAGCGTTGACGCGACGGCTTCTTCGTACTCGGGGGCGGAGATCATACCCTGCTCGCGCATCAGGCCGAGCACCCGGTCGCGCCGGGCGGCGGCCTGCTCTACGAGCGGCTCGCCCTCCCAGGTGGTGTAGGTGGACGGCGCATGGAGGAACCCGGCGAGGGCGGCGGCCTCGGAGAGGGTGGTCTCTGCCGCGCTCTTGCCGAAGTAGCGCTGGGCGGCCCTTTCGGCACCGTAGGCGCCGTCGCCGTAGTACACGGTGTTCAGGTAGGCGGTCAGGATCTCCTCTTTGGTGTGGCGGCGCTCGTAGGAGAAGGCGAGCGTGGACTGCACGAACCTTCGGCGGAAGGAGACGTCGAGCCGCTCGTCCTCGTCAACGAACAGGTTCTTCATGAGCTGCTCGCTGATGGTGGAGCCGCCCTCCTGCACCTCCCACGCCCGCAGATCCGTCCACGCCGCCCGTCCGAGCCCCTCGAAGTCGACCCCGAAGTGCTCGTAGAAGCGGCGGTCCTCGACGGCGACGACCGCCATGGGCAGGTGCTCGCCCATGCCGTCCATGCCGACGGTCTGCCGGCTCTCCACGGCCCGGAAAGCGCCGATCCTCTCCCCTGCGGCGTCGTAGACGTAGGAGTCCTGCTGCAGACGCGGGTACGTCCGGGAGAGACCGTCCTCGAAGCGCTCGACGACGGTGAGGTAGAGCGCGCCGAACCCGACGGCCGCACAGAGGCCGAGGATGAGGGCGAGGTTGACCAACATCCGCAGCCCGCGCAGGACGAGGCCAGGCCTGCGTTTGTTCCTGGTCTTCTTGCCTGTCTCGAAAAAGTGGTTCACCGACCCTCCGGCGCCTAGTCTACCCGAATGCGCGCGTGGCCGGAGCCCGATGGTAGGATAGATCCATGCCGGAGTTGACCTGCGCCGCGCGGCGCATCGGGGATCAGGAGAGCCGTACCGAGGAATACGAGCTGCGCTTCTCCGTCGGTGACGGGCCGGGGCACGCGGTGGAGGTAAAGTACCAGGCCGCCCGGGCGTTCGAGATCAACGCCGCCCTAGACGCCGCTACCGAGACGGCGCGTGGCGCCATCTCGGCCTACGACCCGGACCTCCCCCAGCCAACCGACGAGGCCCTCGCGAAGTTCTCCTGGCGCACCCTCCAGTCGGCGAAGTACGAGGGCGGCGCGACGCGGAGCGCCAGCCTGGACCTCTGATGGCGAATTGCAGAGAAGGTATTTAGGTTTTAGGTCGCCTCCTTCGGAGGCTTTAAGGCATTAGGGGTGCGGTATGCGGCTTGGAGTCAGATTTCGCAACGAGGATCAGCTTGAAAGAATGGCATTTCCGCGGCATCGTAGTAACGGGGCCACCTCCTTACATTCCCTAAATGAGTGATCTATCCACCCGGAGGAGGACTACCCTGTTTTCGCCGCCCGGATCAACTCTTCCAGGCTAACCCGGCCCTCGTAGAGAGCCGTCCCGACCACGACCCCGACGACGCCTTCCAGCGTCGAGAGGGCCGCGACGTCTCCGGCGTCCCTCACCCCACCGCTGGCGATGGTCGGCACGACGCGGGCCAGGGCCGCGGTATCTTCGAGGGCGGCCCCCGCCCCGACGCCGTCGCGGGCGACGTCCGTGTAGAGAACGGACGCGACGCCATCGTCGGAGATCTCCTCCGCCAACTCGAGCAAGGGTACGCCGCTGGAGCGCTGCCAGCCGTGGGTGGCGACCACGCCCCCGCGGGCGTCCAGGGCCACGACGAGCGCGGGCCCCGCCTCCTCGACCGCCCGCAGACGAAGATCCCTGTCCTCCACGGCGGCGGTACCCAAGACCACGCGGGAAGCACCCGCTCCGCGGAGTTCGGCGAGGTCGTCGATGGACCTGATGCCGCCGCCGACCTGGACCGGGACGTCCACCGCGCGGGCTATCCGGCCCACGAGGTCCGTCTGGACGGGCCTGCCCTCCTTGGCGCCGTCGAGGTCGACGACGTGGATCGCCGCCGCCCCCCGCCGCTCCCACTCCCTGGCCCTTGCTACGGGGTCCGCGTCGTACTCCTTGGAGCGCCCGAAATCCCCCTGCACGAGCCGGACGCACCGCCCTTCCAGTAGATCTATGGCCGGAAAGACCGTGAAGCCGCTCAAAGCGTCCTCGACCAAGAGAGAAAGTTCTCGTAGAGCCTCAGGCCCGCCCGGCTGCTCTTCTCCGGGTGGAACTGCACCGCGACCAGGTTCTCCCGTCCCGCCGCCGCGCAGAAGCGCAGCCCGTACTCCGTCTCGCCGACGAGGTCCCCGGGCTCCGCCGGCTCCGGGTAGTAGGAGTGGACAAAGTAGAAGTCCTCCCCATCGAGGCCTTCCAGCACCGGGTGATCCCGCACGAGCCGCAACTCGTTCCAGCCCATGTGCGGCACCTTGAGATCCCCGCCCTTGAAACGGCGTACGCTCCCCGGCAGCAGCCCGAGACCGGCAGCACCCGGTGACTCCTCCGAGTCCTCGAAGATCACCTGCAAGGCCACGCAGACCCCGAGGAACGGCTTGCCGGATCTAAACGCCTCTACGCATGCCACGTCCATCCCCCGCTCCCGCAGCTTCTTCATGCAGTCCCCGAAGGCCCCGACCCCCGGCAGCACCACCGCGTCCGCGCCCCCCACGCGCTCCGGGTCGGAGGTGAGATCCACCCTCGCGCCGACCTTCTCCAGCGCCCGTGTGACGGAGAGCGTGTTGCCCGCGTCGTAATCGATGACCGCGATCTGTAAGGCACCAGGCATCAGGCGTCGGCTTTCAGGAAGGGCTGCCCATCAGGCGCTACAGCGCGAGCCCTGTTCCGAAGACCAGTCCGCTTGTGCGAGACCTGATACCTGACACCTGATACCTGACACCTAATCGACGACCCCCTTCGTCGAGGCGCTGCCACCCGTTCTCACGGCGGTTCCCGCCCGGAGGGCGATGGCGAGTGCCTTTACGCCGGACTCCACCTTGTGGTGGGCGTTCTCGCCGTAGTGGCAGTTCAGGTGGAGGGTGAAGCGGCCGTACTGGGTGAAGGCGCGGAGAAACTCCATGAAGAGCTCGGTGTCGAAGGTGCCGATCTTCTCTGGCATGGCCCCCAGGTTACAGGTAAGGTGGCTGCGCGCGCCGAGGTCCACGACCACGGTGGAGAGGGCTTCGATGAGCGGCGCGCTCGCGTCGGCGAAGCGGACGAGGCCGGTCCGGTCGCCCAGGGCCTCGTCGAAGGCCCGGCCAAGAACCAGGCCCGTGTCCTCGACGGTGTGGTGGTCGTCCACCCAGGTATCGCCCTTGGCCTCTACTTCCAGATCCATGCCGGAGTGGTGGGCGAGCAGGTGCAGGAGGTGGTCCAGAAAGCCGACGCCGGTCGAGACGTCGGCCCGCCCGGCCCCGTCGAGCTCCAGGCGGACCCGGACAAAGGTCTCCCCCGTCTTGCGTTCCGCGCTACCCGTTCGCGACATCCCGCTCCTTCTGTCCTTCCGGCGTCTCGGATCTTTCGTACTCAGCATTCTAGCGGACCCGGGGCGCGGAACACGGGCTTCGGCGGTCCGGGGGCGGGGCCCTAGCGGAGGCGGACCCCGACGCTGTCGGCGTGGTTCGCGAAGCCTTCGAGGCGGGCCAGGCGTTCGACGTGGGGCCCGATCTCGTCGAGCGCGTCCTTCGTGTAGTGGATGTAGTTGGTGTGGGCGAGAAAGTCCCGGGTCCCGAGGGCCGATGCCCACACGGCGGCACCGCCGGTCGGGAGCGCGTGCGAGGGGCCGGCGGCGTAGTCGCCGAGGGCCACGGGGCTGAAGTCGCCGACGGCGACCATGCCAACGGCGTCGAGGTCCTGGAGGATCGCCTCGTGGTCCTCGCTTATCACGTGCGCGTGCTCGGGGGCGTAGGCGTTGGAGATCTCGACCGCCTGGGCGCTGTTCCGCACCAGGACGAGCGTTATCAGCTCCGACGGCTCCCCCGAGAGCAGGGGCTCGACGCCGCGCACGAGCTCCTCGCTGGGGGTCAGGAGCACGGCGGAGGCGCCGGAGAGGTGCTCGGCCTGGGCCATCAGGTCGCGGGCCACGCGCTCGGGGAAGGCGCCCGCGTCGGCGATGACCATCACCTCGCTCGGACCCTGCGGCGCGTCGATGCCGACCACGCCGAAGACCTCCAGCTTCGCGGCGGTCACGAAGTCGTTGCCGGGACCGACGATCTTGTCCACCCGCCCAACCGTCTCCGTGCCGAAGGCCAGGGCGCCTATGGCCTGGGCCCCGCCCAGGGTGTAGACCTCGTCCAGGCCGAGAAGGCCGGCGACGGCGAGCACGCCCTCGTCGGCCCTGCCATCGGGGCCTGGCGGGGTGCAGACCCGGATCTCCCCCACCCCGGCGACCTGCGCCGGCACGGCGGACATGACGAGCGTACTCGGGTAGGCCCCGTGCCCGCCGGGGACGTAGAGGCCAGCGCGCCGGATCGGGCGTACCCGCTGGCCCACGGTGGCCCCTCCTCGGCTCTGCTCCCACGACCGGCCCATCTCCCGACGGTGAAACGAACGCACATTCTCTACCGCGAACCCGAAGCTCTCCGCGAGCTCGTCGGATAGGCCGTCGCGAGCCCGCTCTATCTCCTCGACCGGCACCCGCAGGTTCTCCGGGCGCACGCCGTCGAAGCGCTCGGTATAGTCGAGCAGGGCCGCATCTCCCCCCTCGCGCACGCCCTCGACGATAGTCCTGGCGGCCTCGCGCGCCGAGGTCGAGAGGAAACCGTCGGCCCGGCGAAGCCCGGCGGCGACCTCCCCCGCGTCCCTGCCACGGGCGTCCAGCTTTTTAACCAACTCGGTCTCCGTTTCTGTTCATAGCTTCGATTAGGCCGGCGACCTCGCGGTGGCGCAGGCGGTAGGAGCCGCGGTTGGCGATGAGGCGGGCGGTAGAGGAGGAGATCTCGTCCATAACCACCAGATCGTTCTCCCGCAGGGTGGTGCCAGTCGCGGTCAGGTCCACGATGCACTCGGCGAGGCCCACGAGCGGGGCGAGCTCGACGGAGCCGTGGAGCTCTATGACCTCGGCCTGCCGTCCCATCCCCTCGAAGTACCGGCGGGCGACGTTGGGGAACTTTGTCCCGACCCTCACGACCTCGGCGTGGTCTATGGACCTTCGAACCTCCTCGACCTTCGTCCTCGGGGCGGCGAGCACCATCTGGCACGCTCCCGTCCCGAGGTCCCGAAGCTCCATGACGTTCGGCCGCTGCTCGTCCAGCACGTCCTTGCCGACGATCCCGATGTCCGCCGCCCCGTGCTCGACAAAGACGGGCACGTCCGAGGGCCGGCTCATGATGAACTCCGCCCCGTCCGCCCGGTACAGAAGCCTCCGCCCGTCGTCCCTCAAGACCCCGACCGGCATCCCGGCCGACTCCAGGGCGGCGAGGGCGTCCTCGAAGATCGCCCCCTTGGGCACCGCGACCCGCAATCCCCTCACGAGATCACCCGCCCGGCGACGGCGCCTGGGGCCAGGATCTCCGCCTCTCCGCCCACCGCGGGCGCTAGCTTGACGCCGCCCGGCGCCGGGTAGCAGACCCAGTCAGCGTCGACGGAGCGAGCGTAGTCCGCGGCCTGAGCCGGCGGCAAGTCCTCCGCCAGGTGCAGGACCGGTACGTGTGAATCCCTCAACTCCGAAGCGGCCCGGGTGGCCTCGACCGAGGCGCCGACGAGGACGACGAGCGGGTCCGCCCGCCTCTCGGGGAGGGCGGAGACCAGGCGTTCGAGGGAGATGGCGAAGCCGGTGGCGGGCAGCGGTTCGCCGAAGCGCCGGAGAAGGTTGTCGTAGCGGCCGCCGTTGGCGACCGTGAAGCCGAGGCCCGAGGCGTAGACCTCGTAGACGGCGCCCGTGTAGTAGTCGTGGCGTCCGATCAGGCCGAAGTCCAGCATGACGCCGTCCAGAGGCCCAATTGCCTGGAGATGATCCAGGATAAGGCGCAGATTCTCGAGCGCCGCCGCGGCCTCCTCGTTTCTCCCGGCGTACCCAGCCGCCCGCTCCAGCACGGAGCCGTCGGCGGCGGGCCCGACGAGGCGCGGTATCTCCCGGATGGAGGCGGCGACCTCGGGCTGGAGCGTGCGGGAGATCTCGTCCACCCGTACCAGGTCCTTGTCCGCGAGCGCCGCGAGCACGTCGGGGGCGACGCCGGGGGCCGCGCCCTTCAGGTACCCCCTGTAGAACGCGGCCTGCCCGAGCACGAGCGCGAAGTCCGTCCCGGGACGAAGGCCCAGAGTGCGGAGCACGTCCACGAGCAGGGCGATGGTCCCCGCATCCTCGCCAGGGCTCGCGGAGCCGACGGCCTCGACCCCGGCCTGGCGGAACTCCGCGCTCTGGCCGCGGCCCACGCCCGCGCGGCGGTAGACGGGGAGGCTGTAGGAGAGCTTGTACGGTGGCGGGCTGTTGCGCAGGCGCTGGGCGACGAGGCGGGCGACGGGCGTCGTAACCTCCGGGCGTAGCAAGAGCATCTGGTTGTCCGGGTCAAAGAGCTTGAAAGCCGAGTCGCGCAGCTTCGGCTCCTCGATCACCTCGGAGTACTCAAGCGCCGGCGTGATCACCTCCCTGAAACCGTGCAGGCGGAACCGCGCCAGCACCCTGGCCTGGGCGTCCAGCAGGCGGGTCGACTCGGGCGGCAGGACGTCGCGCGTACCCGGTGTGGTCGAGAACTTTCTGGGGGTCTTCTCTCTCATCCGGGGGCTATCTTAACCGATACAAGACTCCGTTCACGGTCCAAGGATCACTCGGTGCTACGATGCGCTGTCGCCGGAAGATGGGAGAGGAAGAGGCTTGGAAGAACAGGACCCCCAGAGAAAGATCGAGGGCATGACCCGGATCGTGCTCCGCCCGCTCGCAAGCCCGCTGCCCCTGGCGTTCTTCGCCTTCGGCGCCGGCTCGCTGATGCTCAGCGGCCTGCAACTCGGCCTGATACCGGCCTCAGAGACCCGCAGCGTCGCCCTCGTCCAGGCGGCCTTCGTCTTCCCGTCGCTGGCGCTGGCCTCGGTGCTGGCCTTTCTCTCCCGCGAGACCCTCGGGGCGACCATCATGGCCCTGATCTCCAGCTCCTGGCTCGCCAACGGCCTGATCGACCTCTCCACCCCACCGGCCTCAACCAGCGCCACCCAGGGCCTTCTCGCCCTGGCGCTCGCCGCGATACTGCTCCTCGTGGCGGGCGGCGCCGTCTTCGGCAAACCCCTCCTCGGGCTCGTGATCGCCCTCGCCTCGGCCCGCTTCGCGCTGAACGGGATCTACGAGATGACCGGCGCCCCGGGCTTTGAGACCACCTCAGGTATCATCGGATGCGTTATAGCCGCCATCGCCCTCTACGGCGGCCTCGCCCTCGGCCTGGAAGACCTCCAGGGCAGGGCGGTTCTCCCCATCGGCCGCCGCGGCGCGGCCCGCCGCGCCTTTGAGGGAGATCTCGGCGAGCAGGTCGGGCCCGTAGAATCCGAAGCCGGCGTCCGCAAACAACTGTAGTCGCCCCTGGAATCCTTACCGGCTAGACTGAGACCCTCGCGAGCGTGGAAAGGTGAGAGGGATGATCGAGGTCTGGGGCAGGGCGAACTCCGTGAACGTGCAGAAGGTGCTGTGGTGCCTGGGCGAGCTCGGGGTGCCGTTCGAGCGGTACGACGCCGGCGGCCTCTACGGCGTGAACAAGGAGCCGGACTTCCTCTCCCGCAACCCCACCGGCCTCGTGCCGCTCCTCTCGGACGAGGGCTTCGACCTCTGGGAGTCGAACGCCATCGTCCGCTACCTGGCCGCGCGGTACGGCGCCGGCTCCCTGTGGCCCGAGGACCCCGAGACCCGCGCCCTCTCGGACAAGTGGATGGACTACCAGACAGGCACGATATTCCCCGCCTTCAAAGACGCCGTGATCGGCCTGATCCGGACCGTCCCCGAGAACCGAAACCCGGAGAAGATAGCCGCCTCCGTCCGGGCGACGGCTGACACCCTCCCCGTGCTCGACACCCACCTTCGGGACCGGGACTACGTCGCCGGGGACTCCCTGACCATCGGCGACGTGGCGCTCGGGCCAACGATCTACCGCTGGCTCACGCTCGAGATAGAGCGCCCCCCACTGACGAACCTCCAAGCGTGGCACGAGCGACTCGAAACACGCCCCGCCTACCGCGAGCACGTCATGGTCCCCTACCGGATGGAGAGCCCCGCGTAGCGGCACCCCAGGGAGCCGGAGGGTTCGATAGGGGGCTTCCGCAATGAGAGTCCGTGATGAGGGCTGCTCGCGCCCCGCTTGTCGAGTTGTATGCTCCAGGCTCGGGGACCCTACGACTCACGAGACGGTCTCCAGGTGGAGCCGTTTCTCTGTCGTCTGCCCCTGCCGGGTCTCCAGATGAACTAGAGATAGATCACTCGTTTAGACGATGTGCCTCTCACGCCTATAGTCGCTTTGGATCGGGGCGGCACCCGGTCCGCCAGACGTACCTCTCGCTGCTCCTGTAGTCGGCCGGTCTACACGAGGAGCGCGGAGATCCCGGTCCGGCGATCGAGGCGTTGGCTAAGGTGGTGCCGGGCGCCGTCGTGCGGGACAGAGAGACGGCGAGGTCTACGAACGAGTTGCGACTGACGAGGCGGACGATACGGGACGTCACCTAAGGGCATGCCGGAAGGGCCGTCTAGCGGGGATGCGGTTACTCGAAGACGACCGTCCGGTCACCGTCGACGAGGATGCGGTCTTCGAGGTGCAGCCGGACGGCGCGGGCCAGGACGCGCCGCTCGACCTCCCGGCCCACCCTGACGAGGTCCCCGACCGTATCGCGGTGGGAGACGTGGGCGACGTCCTGGTGGATTATGGGGCCCGCGTCGAGTTCCTCGCTGACGTAGTGGGCGGTGGCACCTATGGTCTTGACGCCCCGCTCGTGCGCCCGCCGGTATGGGTCGGCCCCGGCGAAGGCCGGCAGGAACGAGTGGTGGATGTTTATGAGCCTGCCCCTGTAGGCGTCCACGAACTTCGGCGTGAGGATCTGCATGTACCGCGCCAGCACGACGACGTCTACCTCGTTCTCGAAGAGCAGGTCGAGCACCCGCGATTCCTGCTCGGCCTTCGTCTCCCCCGTCACCGGCAGGTGGTGGAAGGGGACGCCGTGGGACTCTGCGCGCGGGGCCAGGTCCGGGTGGTTGGAGACAACGAGCGGTATCTCGGCGCCGAGCTCACCGGCGTCCCAGCGCCAGAGAAGGTCCGCCAGGCAGTGGTCGTAGCGGGAGACGAGTATGGCCATCTTTTTCGGAGTGTCGGTATGGCTGACGTGCCAGTCCATGCCGTGGCGGCGGGCGAGGGGGACGAAGGCGCCGGCGAACTCGTCGCGGTCCAGGCCGAAGCCATCGCCCTCTATCTCAAGGCGCATAAAGAACGTGCCCCCGTCGGAGACGTACTGGTCGGCGGAGAGGATGTTGCCGTCGTGCATCGAGATAAAAGAGGAGAGGGCGGAGATCAGGCCCTTGCGGTCCGGGCAGGAGACGGTGAGGCGCAGGTTGGAGGCCAAGCTTTAGGTGCGGTCCCGGATCTGGGTTACGGCAGGGTCGAAGAAGAGGTCGAGGATCCAGTCAGCGGCGATCCTGGCCCGGCTCTGCGGGCTCTCCAGCTTGTACAGGTAGGTAGCCCGCCAGAAGAGCGAGGCCAAAAGGCCGCTGAACTTGACGCTCATCACCTCGTTGACGGCGAAGTTGTCCCCTATCTCCACGAGCTGGCCGACGGGCTTGTAGTCGAAGGGCCTCATCTCCCTGCCGTCTATGGAGGCCAGGATGTTCCTCGCCACGACCTTGCCCTCCTGCACGGCGGCCTGGGCGTTTGGCGGCACCGGGGTCCCGTCCTCCTCGACGGTCGCGGCGCAGTCGCCGATGCCCCACACGTTCTCGTGGCCCTCGACGCGCATCAGGACGTCCGTCTTGAGGCCCTTGCGTTCGTCGGCGGGGAGTGGGAGGTCGTCCAGCTTCTCGCTGGCGCGGGCGCCGGCGGTCCAGATGGCGTTCTCCGTCGGGATCTCGTGCCCGTCCGAGAGGATCACGCGGTCTGACCTTATCTCTTTGGCCTTTACCATGTTCCGGACTTCTATCTGGAGGGCGGCGAGCTTGATGCGGGCGGCGCGTCTTAGGGCGGGGTCTAGCTCCTTGAGGATCTGCGGGTTGCTGTCCACGAGCACTATCTTGATCCGGTGCGGGTTTATGTTCGGGTAGTCGGGAGCGAGGATGTCGTGGACGAGGGCGTGCAGCTCCGCGGCGACCTCGACCCCCGTCGCCCCGCCGCCGATGACGACGAAGGTCAGGAGCGAGTCGGGGACGTCACCGCGGGCGAGGGTAGTCTCCTCATAGCGCTCGATGACCCGGTTCCTTATGGCCTCTGCGGCGCTTATGCCCTTGATGCTGATGGCGTGCTCCTCGACGCCGGGGATGCCGAAGTACGCCGGCTCGGCCCCGAGCGCCAGGACGAGGTGCTCGAAGGGGAACTCACGCCCGTCGGCGGTAACGCATTGCTTCTCGAGATCCAGCCCCTCGACCTCGGCGCGGCGGAAGCTGGCGCCGTCCCGGATCAGGGCCCGCCTCAAGGGCTGCGCGACGTTGTTGGTGTCGATGTCGCTGCTGATGCACCCGGCGAGCATGGGCCAGAACGTAAAGAAGTTCTCCCTGGATATGACCATGACCCCGACGTCATCGCGGCCCCGGGTCATCCTGCACAGGCTTTTTGCGGCAGTGTAGCCGGCGAAGCCGCCGCCAAGGATGAGGACGCGGTTCGGGAAGTCCCGGTACGGGGCCCGCTCCCACGGCTCGTAGCGGTGCCCGTTCCCGGAGAAGATCAGACGCCGCAGCGTCTCGGCCGCGACGGCCCCGCCCAACGCCGCGAGCGCCCCCCTTGCGAACCGATTCATCCCACGCCTCCCTCGTCCACGGACCAACCCCGACATACTAATGCGCCTCCCATCCGAATGAAACGCGCCGCCGGCCTTGACGGAATGCTATCCCTACTCTACGTTCCCTCCCTATGAACCTGGATAAACACACCCGGGCCCTGGTAGACCACCTCTCGGCGGCCGCCGACCTCGACTCGGCGGCCGCCGTACTCCACTGGGACCAGCAGACGTACATGCCTCCCGGCGGCGTCCCGGCCCGCGCGGAGGCCCTCGCGACTTTGAGCCGCCTCTCCCACGGCATCACCGCCTCAGGCGAGACCGCCCGCCTGCTCGACGCCGCCGGGGACCCGGAAGCTGGCTCCGACGCCGGGGCCGTGGTCCGCGTCGCCCGCCGGCATCACGAGCGCGCAACGAAGCTCCCCTCCGGGCTGGTGGCCGGGATCTCGCGCGCGACCGCCCTCGCGGAGCCGGCCTGGCGACGGGCCCGGGCCGACCGCGACTTCGGCTCCCTCGTCCCCCACCTCCAGAAGATCCTGGGCCTGCAGAGGGAGGCGGCGGACCACCTCGGCTACGAGGACCACCCCTACGACGCCCTCCTCGACCGCTACGAGCCCGGCGCCACGAAGGCCCGCCTCGAGCCCATGTTCGAAGACCTCAAACGCGGCACGGTGGACATGGTGCGCGCCGTCTCGGCCGCCGCGGACGACCGCGCGGCCCCGCTTAAAGGGGCGTTCGACGAGGCGAGGCAGGAGACCTTCGGGAAGTCTATAGCCTCCGCGTTCGGCTACGACTGGGGCCGGGGGCGCCAGGACCGGGCGCCGCACCCCTTCTGCATAAACTTCGGCGGGCCGGGAGACGTGCGCATGACCACCCGCTTCGACCCCGACCGCCTCTCCCCCGCCCTCTTCGCCACCATGCACGAGGCCGGCCACGCCCTCTACGAGCAGGGCGTGGACCCCGCCTACGCCCGGACGCCGCTCGCGGGTGGCGTCTCGTTGGGCATCCACGAGTCGCAGTCGCGTCTCTGGGAGAACGTGGTCGGCAGGTCGAGGCCTTTCTGGTCCCACTTCTACCCGCGCCTTCAGGACGCCTTCCCCGAAGCGTTCGGGGGGACGTCCGCCGAGGACTTCTACCGGGCGATCAACGCCGCGTCGCCGTCGGAGATTCGGGTGGAGGCCGACGAGTTGACCTACAACCTGCACGTCGTCGTGCGCTTTGAGCTTGAGGTCGCCCTGGTGGAGGGCAGCCTCAGCGTCCCGGACCTACCCGACGCCTGGAACGCGAAGATGGAGGAGCACCTCGGCATCACCCCCACGGACGACGCCCGAGGCGTCCTCCAGGACGACCACTGGGCCATCGGCTTCTTCGGGTACTTCCCGACCTACACTCTAGGCAACGTCCTCTCGGTGCAACTCTTCGAGGCGGCCCTTAAAGCTCACCCGGAGATCCCGGCCGAGATGGAGCGCGGCGAGTTCGGCGCGCTCCTCGCCTGGCTGCGCGAGAACGTCCACCGCCACGGCAAAAAACACGACCCCGAAGACCTCGTCGAACAAGCCACCGGGCGTCCCCCGGATACGGCCCCCTACCTCCGCTACCTGAGGGAGAAGTTCGGCGAACTGTACGAAGATCTGTAGATCTTCAGCACGCCCGCTTCGCGGGCTTTCAGCACGGCGCTGTCGCGCCTTGTCAGCACGCTCCCTCCGGTCGCTTTCGGCACGCCTCCCTACGGGAGGCTTTCAGCAAGTTGTCTGTTCGCGTTACGTCCCGCGGCATTCGGACCGCCGTGGCTAACGCTGTGCTGGGCGCCGTTCACCCAGGGCCCGAGCCCGCCGGCTGCCTGACAGGGACGTTGAGGCGGTTCCAGGTGTTGATCAAGGCGATCTCGACGATCAGGGCCGCGAGCGCCGGCTCGTCGTAGTGGCGGGCGGCCTCGTCCCAGGTCTCATCCGGCACCGGGTCGGCCCGGTCGCTCAGGCGGGTTACGGCCTCCGTCAGGGCCAGCGCGGCGCGTTCGGCGCCGGTGAAGTACGGCGCCTCGCGCCAGGCCGCCACCGCGAAGATCCGCCCGTCCGGCTCGCCCGCCTGCCGGAGCTCGCGGGAGTGCATCTCGACGCAGTAGCTGCAGCCGTTGATCTGGCTCGCGCGCAGGTGGACGAGGTACGACGTACTCGCGGGCACGCCGCCCTTCCTGGCGGACTCCGCCAGCGCCAGCAAGGCCTGCAGGGCGTCGGGGACGAGCATCGCCGGGTTGGCCATGCGCGCCTGGATGGCTGTTGTCTGCACGTTCGTTGTCTGCACGTTCGTTCTCCTTCTCTGGGGTCTTGGGGTCTCTTACTCGAACCGGGTCGCCGGGCACCCGGCGCTGGATCTATGGGTCACATGGTGGGTCTCCCCTCTCCGTCACATCGGCCGGGTTCTGTTCGTCACTACTACAATGACGTAACGCGACGGGAGAACGTGACCGATGGACGAGCGCGACTTGCTGGCGGAGCGGTTTGAAGGGCATCGCGTCCGCCTGAAGGCCGTCGCCTACCGGATGCTCGGCTCGCCGAGCGAGGCCGACGACGCCGTCCAGGAGACCTGGCTGCGGCTCGGCCGCTCCGGCTCCGGCGGCATCGAGAACCTGGGCGGATGGCTGACGACGGTCGTGGCGAGGGTGTGCCTGGACATGCTGCGCTCGCGCCGCTCGCGCTGCGAGGAACTACTTGACGGCCCCCCCGGTGAGACGCCGGAGGTTCGCGTGCCGGACCCGATCGTTGGTCGCGCGGACGGGATCTACCCCGAACACGAAGCGGTTCTGGCCGACTCGGTGGGCCTCGCCCTGCTCGTCGTGCTAGAGACGCTCTCCCCCGCAGAGCGTCTCGCGTTCGTGCTGCACGACATGTTCGGCGTGCCCTTCGACGAGATCGCCCCCGTCGTGGGGCGCACACCTGCGGCGGCGAGGCAACTCGCCAGCCGAGCGCGCCGCCGGGTGCGCGGAAAGACCACCGCTCCCGACGCAGACCTCGGCCGTCAGCGGGAGGTCGTCGCCGCTTTTCTGGCCGCCTCGCGCGGCGGCGACTTCGAGGCGCTCGTCGCGGTGCTCGACCCGGAGGTCGTGCTTCGCGCCGACTACGGCGCCGCGGGCGCCTCGAAGATGGTTCGGGGCGCGCGCGCCGTGGCCGGGCAGGCGCTCGCCTTCTCTCGTCTTGCCCCTTTCTCGCGGCCGGCGCTCGTCAACGGGGCCGCGGGGGTTGTCACGGCCCGGGGGGGAGAGCCGCTCGCGGTCATGGGCTTCACCGTCGTCCGCGGGAAGGTCGTCGAGATCGACATCCTCGCCGACCCGCAACGCCTCAGGCGTCTGGACCTTCCGATGGTATTGGACGAGTGACGTCCCGCCGCCGACGGTTCGACGGCCCGTACGGAGACGTTCGACCCGACCAACGGCCGAGAGCCTCCGAGCCAGCCCGCGCGGACTAGCTCAAGACCCAGGTATCCTTGGAGCTTCCGCCGGCGCTGGAGTTGACGACGCGGGTGCCGGGGCGGGCGACGCGGGTGAGGCCGCCGGGCATGACGTGGTCGAGTGCCGGGAGCACGAAGGCCCGCAGGTCCACGAAGGCCTCCTCCGGCCCCGTCTCCCCGTCGTGGGTGAGGTGGGTGGAGAAATCCAGGCACTCCTCGGCCACGAAGCCCGCAGGGTGCTGCTTTACGCGACGGACGGCGTCGTCGAGGTCTTCGCGGCTGGCCTCGGGGCCTATGAGCATCCCCCGGGCACCGTAGCCCTCGCGGGGCTTGAGCACGAGCTCCGGCAGGCGGTCCAGCACCTCCGCGCGGGTCTCCTCTTCGATCAATGAGTAGGTCGGGGCGTTCTGGAGGATGGGCCTCTCGCCGAGGTAGCGCTCGATCATGGCGGGCACGAACGGGAAGACGGCCTTGTCGTCGGCCACCCCGGCCCCGAAGGCGTTGGCGAAGCCTATCTTCCCTTCGAGATAGACGTCCTTCATCTCCGGCAGGTCGGTATCCACGTAGTCCTCATCGAAGCGGCGGTACATCACGTCCAGGCGGCGGCCGTCCGGGCTGACCCTGACCTCGCCGCCCTTCACGAAGCAGTCAGAGAGGGTGAGAAGCGGGAGGCCGCAGGAGCGCGCGATCCGCTCGTGCTCGAAAAACGCGGAGTCCCTCTCCCCCCTCGTGACGACCGCAACGTACGGCTCGTCCACGCCGGGCGGGGCGGCGGCGAGCAGCGTCTCCCGCAGCCGGGCGTAGTAGGAGAAGATCCCCGCGACCCTGTAGTCCTCGAAAAGCTCCGGCAGGACCTCCATCCCGACACGCCGGACGACGTCCGCGTACGCGATGCCGCTCGGCACGCGGGCGTTGTCCTCAAGGACCACGTACCGGCCAGGCTCGACGTGGACGAGGTCGGGGCCGTAGACGTGGAGGGGCGCCTCTCCGGGATAGGCGTGGGGCTTGTAGAAGACGCTCTCGCGGAGGACTTCGTCCGGCACGACGTCCTGGTCGCCGCCGTAGACCTCGCGCAGCCAGGCGTTGATGGCGCGCCCGCGCTGGGAGAGACCTGCGGAGAGCGTCCGCCAGTGGTCGGCGGGGATGATCCTTGGCACCCAATCCACAGGAAAGATCCTGCCGGTGTCGTCCGGGTCGTCCGGTAAGATGAAGGTGGCCCCGAACTCCCGCAGCTTGTCGTTGGCCTGTGAGATCCGCCCGGCGAACTCCCCATCTTTCATCGCGCCCAGGGCGTCCATCAGGGGCCCGTAATGGGCCCGCGCCGCGCCACCCTCTTCAAAGGCCTCGTTGAAGAAGGCCGGCTTAAGGCCGGGCGTCCCCGTCCCGGCCGGGGCCGGTTCGTCGTGGATCACCTCTGGCCTCTGTCCGCGCTTCGGGTCTCGTCCTTACGGATCACGGCGCCAGAATACGCCACCCTTCGCGGACTTGTAATGGGCCACCGGGATAAATTTCCCCGGCGGGCGTCAGCGTCTCGCCACACCGCAACCCGCCGCGAGCACCGCGGCCACCAGGGCGGGCAGAGGCCCGAAGCCGGACGAGGACCTGCGTTTTGCGAGACCGGTTCGTCCTACCAGAGGGTATGCACCTGAGGACCTCTAGAGATCTCCCAGGGCTTCAGTCCTCGTCCCCCCGGGGGTTCTCCCTGTCGAGGCTGCGCTTGGCGAAGACGTTTATCACGTAGAGGACCGCGCCGATCCCAATAAGCAGGGCGGCGAGCCCGAAGACCGCGATGTCGTTGATCGCGGTGTAGATCAGGAGCGCCGCGGAGACCACGATGCCGAGGATGGGGAATACGCTCGGGGTGGTGAAGTGCTCGTGGTCCACCCGATCGCGGCGCAGCACCAGCACCGAGACGTTGACCACGACGAAAGCGGAGAGGAGGAGCACCACGGTAGTCGAGCTCAGGGTGCTCAGGGCGTCGTCGTTACGGCCCACCGTGATGAGCAGCGCGAGCGCCACCAGGGAGGTGAAGAGGATGGAGATCCAGGGCGTGCGCCGGTTGGAATGGACCGTGGAGAAGATCCTGGGCAGCACACCCTGGTCCCCCATCCCGTAGACGACGCGGGAGGCCATGATCAGGTTGATGAGCGCCCCGTTCGAGACGGCGAGAAGCGCGATGGCGGCGAATAAGGAGGTCGATATCGGGAGCGTCCCCCGCTCGACGACCTCGAGCAGAGGGCCGTCGGAGGCCGCCAGGGCATCCGTCGGAACCACCATCGAGGCGGTGAAGGTGACGAGCAGGTAGATGATGCCGGCGGCCAGCAGCCCGCCGAAGATGGCGAACGGGTAGGACCGGCTCGGACCCTGCACCTCCTCGGCCACGTTGACGGAGTCGTCGAACCCGATGAGGGCGTAGAAGGAGAGCACCGTGCCGGCCAAAAGAGCCGGCAGCACCGCCGAGCCCTCCTTGAACTCGAAGGCCCGGCCCGGATCGCCCGTACCCGAACTCAACGCGGTCACACCGATGAGGACGATCAAGAGCAGCCCGAAGAGCTCCACGCACGTGAGCACCACGTTGATCCGGACCGACTCCGCAATGCCGTAGAAGTTGATAAAGGACACAAGCGCCAGAAAGGCCACGGACGCGAGGAGCGTCGGCACGTTGATGAACTGGCTCAGGTAGTCGCCGGAGAACGCGAGCGTGAGCACGCACGCGGAGGTTATGCTGGAGGCGGCCACGGCGAACGCCACGATAAAGCTGACGAACGGGTTCCGAAAAGCGTTGTTGGCGTAGGTCGCCGACCCGCCGGCCCGCGGGTACTTGGTCACGAGCTCGACGTAGGAGGCGGCGGTGAAGATGGCGAGCACGAAGGCGGCCAAAAACGCCGCCCAGATGGCCCCGCCAACGACCGCCCCGACCTCGCCGACGAGCGCGTAGATGCCGGCCCCCACTATGTCCCCGATCACGAAGAACAGGAGCAGCACCCGCCCTATCCCCCGCTTGAGCGGCGGGTGCCCCGACCGCCCCTCCCTGGCCTCAGATGCCTCCATACGCCTCTCCTCCCCACCCGGACGTCACTCCAGCCCTTTCGCCCATGTTAACGGAATTGCACGTGCGCCACCTATTTACCGTCGGAGGGTCCCGAATGCCCGGTACGACACCCTCTGGGCCCGGCTACGCGGAGCGCGCGGCGGTCGCACGTCGGCCCGCGATGGGGTTCTTCGTGTCCGGCATCGACCACCCGTATCCAACGCCTACGGGGGCAGGTTCCCGTGCTCGTCGCCGGGACGACGGCGCTTCCCGGTTTGCCAGGAGCCCCGGTCAGGTTGCGACGTAGGCCGCGAGGTGCTCGCCGGTGAGGGTGGAGCGGGCGGCGACGAGGTCGGCTGGCGTGCCCTCGAAGACGATCCGGCCTCCGTCGTGGCCGGCGCCGGGGCCGAGGTCGATGATCCAGTCGGCGTGCGCCATGACCGCCTGGTGGTGCTCGATGACGATGACCGACGAGCCTGCGTCGA
>CADCUT010000167.1:0-5271 GCA_902805975.1 uncultured Rubrobacteraceae bacterium
CTGTGCCTGGACTTCGTGAACACGCGGGTCGCGGAGGACGGCCGGCTAGTCGATCTGCTGGGGGAGCCGTCGGACCTGAGGCGGTGGCTGTCGGAGGCCGAGGTCTTCAGCGGCGAAGAGGCCGAAGAAGCGTCGGAGGGGTGGGACGGAGGTCCTTGGGCACGGCGGGTGTTCGAGCGAGCGCTGGCGCTGAGGGAAGACCTGCGCGGGATCGTCGAGGCGATCGCCGACGGGGAGCCCGTGCGGCAGGGGGCGCTCGACGAGGTCAACGCCCTGCTGCGGGCGCGGCCGGGGTACCCCCAGATCGAGCGGACGCCGACCGGTTTCGAGAAGCGCTTTAGGGCGGTGCGCGACGAGCCGCTGGGCGCGCTTCTGGTGCCGATCGCGGAGTCGGCGGCGGACCTCCTGGCGGAGGGAGAGCCGTCGCTGCTCAAGAAGTGCGAGAACCCCGACTGCGTGCTCCACTTCTACGACACGAGCAAGAACCACGCGCGCCGGTGGTGCAGTATGAGCGGCTGCGGCAACCGGATGAAGGCACAGGCCCACTACCGACGCCGGCAAAGAGGCGCCCAAACTTAGATCAACCCCTTCGCGCCGCGACCCTGGTCGAGAGATAGCCAAGAACTAGTCAAAACTGAAGCTAAGAGGACGCGCCAGTAGGTGAGACACCTTTCGCACATGATAGATATTCAAGCTAGCACGAGGCCACGATACTCGAGGCTACGCCGGTAGCGAAGAGCGTAATGAGAAAGGGTTCTATGCAAAAAGTGTACGATTATCCCGAATCAACCCGTCAGTCCGAGGATGTCACCACGGGGGTAGTCTGGACTGAGACTCTGGCGCAAACAGTCACACCACCCATGATAATCAATCGCGCGCATTTTTCGCCCGCTGCGCGGACCTGCTGGCATGAGCACGCTCACGTACAGATCCTCCTCATCGAAAACGGTGTCGCTCTCGTGCAAGCGGAGGGAGAACCGATCGAGATCGTGCGAGCCGGGCAGACTATCGTTTGCGAGCCAGGAGTCCGGCACTGGCACGGCGCAGCGCCCACTCACACCATGACGCAGTTTGGCATCACCCTGGCTGACGATGAGGGCAATTATGCCACTTGGGGTGAGCAGGTCACAGACGATGAGTACAACCGCGTCGACTCCTCAAAGATCTAAGAGGCCACGCCTGTAGGCTACGGTCGGCGGCGTGGCCTGCCCTCCCAACGCTAGTGGGTCTAGCCACTTCGAATGAGTCCGCCTACGGCGAGGATCACCCCCGAGAAGGCGAGCCAGAAGTCTATGACAGGCTTGGTGCGCTCGGTACACCAGACGAGCTTTTTGTGGGCATTGCTCCAAGAATTCGTCGGTTCGACGACCCAGCGCTTGGTCGCGGCTAGCGGGGGTGGCTTGCCCTTGTGGGAGATCTCCGCCATGAAGCCTCGCTCCTGTAGGTGCTCGCGGGTGGTCTTTGAGTCGTAGCCGCGATCGAGGTGTACCCTGATGCGCTCTGGTAGCTCTCCTAAGATCTTCATGGTGTCCAGGGTTTGCTCCGAGAGGGGAGAGTCGTGAGGGTTGGCCGAAGCAGCTATTGCTCCCAGTGGGATGCCATTGGCGTCTACGGCCATCGAGCGCTTGAGACCGCCCTTGCCCCGATCCACGGGGCTTATGGGTTGTATAACTAACGATGGTAGGTGTATACTATCAATGTTAGTCAAGCGCGCGGGCGGGCCCGCGAGGAGGAGCCGAAGGTGGAGACGAAGACGATGAACCGGGAACGGCGGGGAACGCGGGCGACGGCGGAGGGGGCTTCCGGGGCCTTCTTTCTGGCGCGCCCGGCGGCGGTGCTGCAGGTCGAGGGGGCGGCGCTAATGGCCGCGGGCGCGGCGCTGTACTGGGCGAACGGGGGGAGCTGGTGGCTGTTTGCGCTGCTCCTGCTGGCGCCCGACGCTTCGATGGTGGGCTACCTGGCAGGGCCTAAGGTCGGGGCGGCGGTATACAACGCCTTCCACTCCTACCCGCTCCCGGCGGCGCTGGGGGTCGTCGGCCTGCTGGCGGGGGCCCCGCTGGCCGTCGGCGTGGCCCTGGTGTGGCTCGCCCACATCGGTATGGACCGGATGCTCGGCTACGGGCTGAAGTACGCGAGCGGTTTCGGGGACACGCACTTGGGGCGGCTCTAGGGGCCCCGGGAGGGCCTCGAGCGACGACGGATGAGAGCAAGGAGGTAAGAGATGGAAGTGGCGGCTCACGGCGAGCATTTGGTACGGATCACGCGTTATCCTAGGTTGTTCCCGGTCAACGTCTACCTGGTGCGCGAGGAGGACGGCTTCACGCTGGTCGACGCGGGCCTCGGGGGTAGCGAGCGGGAGATCCTGGGGATAGCCAAGGAGCGCGGCGGCGAGATACGGCGCATCGCGCTAACCCACGCGCACGCCGACCACGTGGGTTCCCTGGACGGCCTGCGCAACGCCTTGCCCGAGGCGGAGGTCCTGGTGCCCGAGAGGGAGGCGCGTTTTTTGCGGGGAGACATGGGGCTGGAGCCGGAGGAGCGGAGCCGGGGCAAGCTGCGCGGCTCGTGGAAGACCGTGCAAACCCGGCCCACTCGGGAGATCTCTCCCGGCGACCGGGTGGGCTCCCTGGCGGTGGTGGCCGCGCCGGGGCACACGCCGGGGCACGTGGCCTTCCTCGACACCAGGGACGGTACGCTCGTGGCGGGCGACGCCTTCCAGACCCGCGCCGGCATCGCCGTAGCCGGCGTGCTGAGGCCGCTTTTTCCTTTCCCGGCGCTCGCCACCTGGAGCCTCGCCACCGCCCTCGAGAGCGCCCGCGCGCTGCGCGGGCTCGACCCCTCGCGCTTGGCCGTCGGCCACGGCCCCGTCATAGAGGACCCACCCCGATCGATGGAACGCGCCATAGCGGAGGCGGGGCGCAAGGCCGAAGGTGGGCGGCGTGCCTAGGGCCGGGCTGAATCGGGTGGCGGTCGTGGAGGCCGCGGCAGCCCTGGCCGATGAGGAAGGGGTGGGCGAGGGGTTGTCCCTCGCCCGCCTCGCCGAGCGCCTGGGTGTGCGCAAGCCCTCGCTCTACAACCACGTCGCGGGGCTCGGGGGCCTGAGGCGCGAGCTGGCCCTGATGGGCCTGCGAGAGCTGGGCCGCAGCTTGTCGCGCGCCGCCGCCGGCAAGGCGGGCACCGAGGGGCTATTCGCGCTCGCGGAGGCCTACCGGCGCTTCGTGGAGGAGAGGCCCGGGCTATATGAGGCCACCGTGCGCTCCTACCGGCTCTCCGACCCCGATGACCCGGACCTCGAGGCGGCCGAGGGCGAAGCGTTAGAGCCCGTCTTGGCCGTGCTCGCCTCCTGCGGCGTCGTCGGCGGGGAGGAGACCATCCACGCGGCGAGGGGCTTCAGGAGCGTGGCCCACGGCTTCGCCACCCTGGAGGCGGCCGGCGGTTTCGGCATGTCGGAGGACCCGGACGAGAGCTTTCGCAGGCTGGTTAGGGCCTTCGCCGACGGGCTGCTCCGATCCGGGGAGCGCGAGGCCTAGGGGCATGACGGGCCGGGTGTCGGCCGTGCGTCTGCGCCGGTTCCGCGAGCGGCTCAACGGTTGCGGCATTCTCTTTCTCCAGTTCCTTGGGGCGTTTGGCCTCCTGCTGGCTCATCCCGCCTATCGTTTCTTCCAGCGGTGGCAGGTGGCTTCGCTTATCCCGAGCTTCCGGGCCACCTCCGGTATGGTGGAGCCGGTGGCGAGCTCGCCCTCCGCCCGGCGCAGCTTGTGCGCACGATCTGTTCTGGTGAATAGCCCTTGCCCATAGAGAGTCCTCCTTGTGCCCTTCTGGGGCGTCTGGACTCTCATCGTAACCGGATCAATTTCCGGGTAGCAGGTCACCAGATGGCGGCTTTGGACAGCGAGCGCCGAGAGGGCGACCAGCCGGGACAGTGACCGGGGCGGCCCAGGTCTGACGGGCGGCTCTGTTTGAGGCCAAGCGGGTCACAAGGCGTTGGACGACCCGGAACCGTTCGCCACCTACCGGACCCTGATCGCGGAGACCAGCTACGTGGCTGCCGCCTGGGCCGATCCAAAGGTCGAAGATGAGTTCCAGGCGGTCTGCAATCTGCTGCTATGGGGTCTTTCGCACCGATTGCCCGAGGCCCCGAGAGCCGCAACGAGGTCCCGGTGATTCGGCTACGTATGGGGCCTCTACCGTACAAAATCCCCGCGATGGTGTTTACGCGCTGTTTCGCGACGCCGACCCGCCCCCTTCGCGGCAAGCACCCGAAGGCGTCGGCCGCGAACGGGAGGCCGTCTGCGTCGCGAAGCCGTTCTGCGCGGATCCGATGCTGGCGAAGCGCTCGGCCGAGAAGCTGCTCGGCGAGGGGTTCGCGGTCGTGGTGTTCGACCACGGGCCCGTTCTGCGGTCGGGCGCAAAAGCGGCCCTGCGCGACGCGGTCTATCACCGAAGCTACCGAGCGACGTCGCTCAGACCGGCCTCGAGCCTAACTCCTCGTCGACGCACTTCGCGGTAGCCCCCGACGCCCTGGTGGCCACGGGAACCTCCGAACGGCCATCTCCCAGAGCATCCGCACGGGGCGCCCGCGGTTTGCACAATCGGCCCAGATGCGGCGTCGCTCATTCGGCCCGACTCAAACCTCCTGCCGCAGGAGGGAAGCTTTCAGGCCCTCGGCGTCGCGCATCGGGGGCGCCCCGAACAGACGGCCGTACTCGCGGCTGAACTGCGACGGGCTGCCGTAGCCGACGCTCAAGCCCGCCGTCGCGGCGTCGAGCGAGGAGCCCAGGATCAGGCGCCGCGCCTCCTGCAGCCTGAGGCGCTTCTGGTACTGCAGCGGGCTCATGTTGGTCACGGCCTTGAAGTGGTGGTGCAGCGCGGACGTGCTCATCCTGGCTTCGGAGGCCAAGGCCTCGACGCTGAACGGCTCGCGGTAGTGGTCCCTGATCCAGCCTATCGCCCGGCCCACCTGGCCGAGCTTGCCCTCGGAGAGGGCGATCCGCCGGATGGTCTGGGCCTGATCCCCGGTCAGGAGACGGTAGAGGATCTCGCGTTCGGCGAGGGGGGCGAGGACGCCTATGTCTCGCGGCGTCTCCAGCAGCCGCAGGAGCCGGACTACCGCGTCGAGCAGCCCCGGATCGATCGGGCTCAGCGACAAGCCTAAGCCCGACTCCATGCCGGACGCCGCGTCAAGGCCCGACTCCGTGAGCAGCTCCCCGAGCTTGGACGCGTCGAGGTCGAGCCGGAAGCACAGGTAGGGCGCCTCCGGATCCGCCTCCA